>CAMLYR010000083.1 GCA_946491915.1 uncultured Clostridium sp. | reverse complement strand
TCATTTTATGGCACCCTTTCACTTAGTCCTCACTACGTTCGACGTGAACATTTTCCATAAAATGCTTTAAGAATTTCTAAATATTTTCCAATCACATTCGTAATGAAATAATTTATAAATACTTCCCCATTGTCCACTAGTCTCAGCAAAAACATATATACAATAAAGCAGACAGTTTAAATACTATCTGCTTTATTTTGCACTATTTGTAGTCTTTATTTGTATTGTATTCCCATCAGATGTCATTTGAATTGTTCCATCTTCGTCTGTTCTATATATTTCACATCCTATATTGTTTAATTTATCTATTGTTTCTTGTGTTGGCAATCCATAAGAATTATCTTTTCCAGCCATAATAATTGCATATTTCGGTTGTACTTGTTCTAAAAAACTTTCACTACTACTTGTACTAGATCCATGATGTCCTACTTTTAACACATCTGTTTTTGGCCAATTGATTGTTTCTTCATTTTCCTCTTCTGCATCTCCCATAAATAAGTAACTGGTATTTCCAAATTCTAGTCTAAGAACAAGTGATGATACATTTAAATTGTCTTCATCTAGTATCGGTTCTGTCATAAATTCTCCTACTGCTTGTCCTAGCTCAATTTTATCACCTTTGTTAGGAGCTGTTACTGTTAAATTTTTGGTTTCTATAGCATCTAATACATCTTCAAATGTTTTGGTTGTTGTTTCTATTTTCGGCATATAAATTTGTCCAATGTCAAAATGGTTTATCACATCGTCTAATCCACCAATATGATCTTCATGTGGATGTGTTCCTATTAAATAATCTATCTTTGTAATTCCAAGATTTTTTAGATAATTTACAACTGTTTCTCCTTCTTCATTTGTTCCTGCGTCTATTAACATGACTTGATCTTGATTTTGAATTAAAATACTATCAGCTTGTCCAACATCTATAAAATCTATCGACAAATCCTCTTGCGCTACAAATTCTATTTGTTGTTCATTTTGACTATTGGTTTGTTCTCCCGTGTTGGAAACTGTATTTACAAATTCTTCATTTGTGCCTAGTATTCCTGCAATTCCTACAATGATTAATGCAATGATTCCTGATAATAATTTTTTTATACTTGTTTTTTTCTTTCTTGCCATCTTTTGTCCTCCTCCATTTTTCACATATATCTTCTGTTGTGCGCCTATTCATACAATTTTTCAACTAATATTAAGCAATTTTCTTAGGGATACGTTTTTTGTATCTTTTACATCTTTTACATTTTTTATCTCTTTTATAAAATCCGTTATCTTAATTCCATAATTTATTCATCTTTTCTTGAATTCTATTGGTTTCTTCTTTTGTTAATTCTTCATTATATGTATATTTTCCATTAACATATTGCAAAATACTTCCCTCTTTTATATTTTCTGGTAACATATCTTTTTTTACATTTTTTATTTCATTTGTCTTCCTGTTCTCTAATACAGCATATTCCCCTTCAAATCTATCCACAGAATATTCTTCTATTGCATCCAATTTTTTTGCTAATTCCATCTCTTCTGAAGTGGTATTTTGTTTTATTTCGTTTTTCATATCTGTAACCTTTTCTTGTATTTGATTAAATATTTCTAAATCCAATAATACTTACCTCCTTTAAAATAATGTATATTATTTTAAAATATCTAGCAGTATATAAATAATCTTTACCTTATTTATATACTGCTAGATCAAATTTGTCAATCTTTATTTACTTTTCAATGACATTTATTTCTTTTAATTATTTTTATCTCTATATACTTTTACAATATCCTTAAATGTCATTCTATTTCCATAATTTAATATGGCATTTGAATAAATCTTAATAGCAACTTGTGCAATAATTAATATTGTAATCACCAATACTACAATTGATAATATAATTTCTGAAGTTGATGCAATTCCCATCATAATTCTAAATGGCATACAAAAGGGTGATGAAATTGGGAAAATGGCTGCAAATTGGTTTAATTCACTTGTTGGATTCATCATAGTAAAATATGATAGATAGAATCCAACCACTGCAAGTATAGCAACAGGCGTATTAGCTGATTGTATATCTTCTGGTTTGCTTACTGTTGAACCTGTTAGAGCATATAGTAAAGCATATGCAAAATATCCTAAGATAAAGTATACTATTGTCATGATTCCTAAATATGGTGTCATCATTGACATATCTAAAACAGCATTTAGCAATTCTGGATCTAAAAATACTTTCGCAGATATCAATGCTACACCTACAATCACACATATTTGTATTAATCCTACAATACCAATTCCTATGGTTTTACCTAATACAATCGTTCTTGGTGATGTTGATGTTACCAATGTTTCCATAATTTTTGAGGTCTTTTCTGTGGTAATAGAACTTGATACTTGATATGCACAGAAATAGATTGCATAGAATAAAACAATAGATAACATCATAATAACAAATAAGTTTCCACTGACTTCTTGCTCTTCTGTTTGTTCAATTGTAAATTCAAAATTTGGAGATAAACTTGCCATTTGTTCTTGTGTCAATCCCAATTTTGAAATTTGTAAATTTGTATATAGTGTATTTAATGCATTTATTAAATCCTCGGGAGCAGAAGCTACTTGTGTCATATTTTCTACAATATATCTTAATTTATATGTTCCATCTTCTTTTTGTTCAATAATCATGGCTTCATTTATATCATTATTTTCTATTCTACTTTTAATATCATCAAAAGAAACTTCGTTATTGGCAACTTGAACATTATATCCTAAATCCATTTGATTAATGCTTTGTAATGTTCCTTCAAATAAATTGGTACTATCTACAATTAATATTTTTGTTTCTCCCGCATTTTGATTATCTCCGGTAATTGCTTCCATAATATTCGGAATGTTGATTCCTATAACAATTAATACTAAAATAATTAATGTTGATATGATAAAAGATTTTCTTTTTGCCATATCTTTGATTGTAAATGCAATAACTGTTTTTAAATCTCTCATATTATTCACCCACCTTTTCAATAAAAATATCATTTAATGTTGGTTTCTTAATTTCAAACTTATCTACTTCTATATGATCTGTAACCAACTTTTCTAGCAATTGGTGAGCTTTTTCTTCAGAATCAATTTTAATAGAATATTCATTATTTTTAGAAAACTCTATCTCCATATTGAATTCTTTAATATATTCGTCAATATTTTTATCAGTTGACAATTCTAATCGATTTGCCTTATATTGTTCCTTAATTTCTTTTAAATTTCCTTTTAAAACAGTTTTTCCTTTATTTAATATCAAAATGTCTGTACAAAATTCTTCAATAGATGCCATTTGATGACTAGACATAATAATATATTTTCCCATCTTTACTAAATCAATAATAACATTTTTTAAGATTTCAGAATTTACTGGGTCTAATCCACTAAATGGTTCATCTAACACAATTAGCTCTGGATCATGAATAATGGCTGTCATAAATTGAATCTTTTGTTGATTTCCTTTTGATAACTTTTCAGCAGGCATTGGTATATATTCTTCTACCTTCAAAACCTTTGCCCATTTTTTAATTGCTGCATCTGCATCTTTTTGATTCATACCTTTTAATTTTGCAAAATACATCAATTGATCATATATTTTTGTTTTTGGATAAACACCTCTTTCTTCTGGTAAATATCCAAAATTCACACTCTTTCTTTCAACTTTTTTTCCATTCCAGGTAATTTCACCTGTATCTTTTTTGATAATTCCAAGAAGCATTCTAATGGTTGTTGTTTTACCAGCACCATTTGTACCAAGTAATCCAAATACACCAGGTTTATCTACTTCAAATGAAATATTATCTACTGCTTGTTTTCCAACAAACTTCTTAGAAACATTTTCCAGTTTTAATCCCATCTTTTATCCTCCTTTGGAACGTTAGGGACGTGCCAAATCGTTTCAAAATGAAACGAAAGGGACAGACCTCGTTCTTTTTATCTTTAATTCTTATGTATTATAATATTTAATTAATTCTTTTACAATACTTTTTATGACAAATTAAGAGTTTTTTGTCATAAAAGTATCACTTGTTTTGTTTTTACTACAACATTATAAAGTTTAATAAAAAATTATAATGTTGTAATTTTATCATTCACCTTTTATATATCGACTAATTGTTGTTTTAGATATATGTAATATATCTGCCAAAAACTTATGCGATATATTTGTATTTTCTTTTACATATTGTACAATCTTTTTCATTTCCTCTGTATTTTTACATATCATTAAGTCCTTTTCTTTTTCATAATTTTTTATTAATTCTTTAATAAATATTTCTGTATCCTCAAACGTATCTAAAAATTCTGCTTCTGCTATTATTTTTTGATTTTTTACATTTGGAAAATCAATCGAATTATTAATATTTTTATAAATTTTATCTAATGAAATCTCTGATATTTGATTGACTTGAAAATCTTTAAAGTTAGAATAAACATATTGTTCAGGACTAAAAACAATTTTGGCTCTAACAGGATTATTAAAAATATATCTGATACAATTTAATAATTGCTTTTCACTTAATATTGGTTGACTTTTATATCGATTTCTAAAAACAATTCCTACTCTTTTATTTATATAATTATAATACATTGCAAATTTTCCGTTAATTTTTTTCATAAACAAACTCATATTGTTTATATTTTCAGTATACAGTAATATATGTGCATGATTATCCATGATTGTAAAAGCAATTAGATTTATATTGAGCTCATTTGCTTCTTTTTGTAATAATTCCATATACTTCTTTTTGCATCTGTTTTCTTCAAAAATATATTCTTTGTTTATTCCTTGTGTCATATTATGAAAAAAAGTGGTTTCCATTTGATTTCTTGCGATTCTAGACATAAATTCTCCTCTGAAATAAAATTATTTTGGTAAAACTTTAATTACCATATTCGATTACATAACTATATTTAACATATTATTACATTTTTTTCCATTTGTCAATGAAAATAAAAGGATATACCTATACAAATATTTGCATTTTTTAGATATATCCTTTTCAATTTTATTCATTCTTTTGCCAATTTCAATTATATAACCAAATTTTTCTTTAGGTCTGTCACTTTCGTTCCATTTTGAAACGATTTGGCACGTCCCTAACGTTCCACATCAATCTTCAAATTCTCTCCATTGATGTTTGTATCTGTATAATTTCTTTCTTCTTTGTCATAGAAGATATTGTCTGCTAATGTGTCATGTTTGATGGTTTCTTCGTATTTTTTGATAACAGCTTCTACTTTTTCATTTTCTGCTACATATAGATTGATTCTGTCTAATACTTCAAATCCACTGTCTTTTCTCATGTTTTGTACTTTTGATAATACTTCTCTTAAGACACCTTCTTCTGCTAGTTCTGGTGTGATGGTTGTGTCTAATACAACACCGATTTCTCCTTCTCCACTGAAGGCAAATCCAGCTTTACCTTGCATAGTGACTAATAGATTTTCTGCATTTAATCCAATTTGTGTGTCATCGATTTCAATATATTCTACTCCACCATTTTTTACAGTGTTTGCTAAGTCCATTTGATTTTTCTTTGCAATTGCTTCTTTGATTTTTGGTATTAGTCTACCATATTCTTTTCCTAAGACTGGTAAATTTGGTTTGATTTCGAAGTTTACATATTTAGACATTTCTGCTCCTAATACAACTTCTTTAACATTTAATTCTTCTTTAACAATATCTGCATAGTATTCTGGAAGTGTATCTATTGAGATTAACATTTCTGATAGTGGTTGTCTGTTCTTGATATTTACAGAGTTTCTTGCACTTCTTCCTAGTTTTACTATTCTGTATGCTAAGTCCATTTCTTTTTCTAAGTCTTTATCGATTACGTTTTCATCGATTTCTGGCCATGAACATAAATGGATGCTTTCAGGTGCTGTTTTGTCTAAACCAACAACTAAGTTTTGGTAGATTTCTTCTGTCATAAATGGTACAAATGGTGCTGATACTTTGCATAAGTCTACTAATACTTTATATAGTGTTACATAAGCTCCAATTTTTTCATCATTTAATCCTTGGTTCCAGAATCTCTCTCTGTTTCTTCTAACATACCAATTTGATAAACTGTCTGTAAATTCTTCTATTTCTAATGCTGCTCCTGTAATGTCATAGCTATCTAATTTGTTATCAACATCTTTAATTAATGTATTTAATTTAGAAATAATCCATTTGTCCATGATATTTGTAATTTTGAAATCTTTATATTTTAATGGATTAAATTGGTCTATTTCTGCATATAACACATAGAAAGAATATACATTCCATAAAGTACTTAAAAATCCTCTTTGTGTTTCTTTTACATTATCTAATGATAGTCTTGTTGGTAACCATGGGGCACTACATGTATAGAAATGCCATCTTGTTGCATCTGCACCAACTGTATTTAATAATTCCATTGGGTCTACACCATTTCCTTTTGATTTAGACATTTTTTGTCCTTTTTCATCTAGAACATGGCCTAAAACCACACAGTTTTCAAATGGTGATCTATTAAATAATGCTGTTCCTACTGCTGTTAATGTATAGAACCATCCTCTTGTTTGGTCAACTGCCTCTGAAATGAATTGTGCTGGGAAGTTGTTGTCAAACATTTCTTTATTTTCAAATGGATAATGCCATTGTGCAAAAGGCATTGAAC
>CAMLYR010000082.1 GCA_946491915.1 uncultured Clostridium sp. | reverse complement strand
AGGAGAAGGTTAAAAGAATGGCAGGAAAAAGAGATTATTATGAAGTGTTAGGTGTTAATAAAAATGCGACAGATGACGAATTAAAAAAAGCATATAGAAAACTAGCAAAAAAATATCATCCAGATGCCAATCCAGATAATAAAGCAGAGGCAGAGGCCAAATTTAAAGAAGTCAATGAAGCTTATGAAACCTTATCAGATCCACAAAAAAGAAAGATGTATGATCAATTTGGACCAGATGGACCACAAGGATTTAATGGTGCAGGTGGACCTTTTGGTGGAGAAAATGGATATTATTCATATACCACTTCAGGATTTGATGGATTTGGAGATTTCGGAGATTTAGGAGATATCTTTTCTTCATTTTTTGGAGGAGGTTTTGGTGGTGGCAGAAGTAGTAGCAGAAAACAGAATGGTCCAAGAAAAGGTGCAGATTTAAACCTTCATATTGATATTACTTTTGAACAAGCCTTTCTAGGAGTAGAAAAAGAAATTACGATTACTAGAAATGAAGAATGTCAAATCTGCCATGGAACTGGTGCAAAGCCTGGAACATCTGTTACAAAATGTCCAACTTGTAATGGTACAGGTCAAATCAGACAAGTGCAAAATACGATATTAGGACAAATGCAAACCACAAGAACTTGTACAAATTGTCATGGAACAGGTGAAGTCATCAAAGAACCTTGTGAAAATTGTAGAGGAAAAGGAACAGTCAGAAAACAACCAAAAATAAAAGTAAAGATACCAGCAGGAATTGATGATGGTCAAACGGTTGTCCTAAGAGGTGAAGGAGAGCCAGGAGAAAAAGGTGGACCTAAAGGTGATTTATATATAACGGTTCGACTAAAGAAACACAGTATTTATTCAAGAAAAGGAAATAATGTATATTGTGATGTACCAATTACCATTACACAGGCAGCTCTAGGAGCAGAACTAGAAATACCAATGGTGGATGGAAGCAAGGAAAAATATAAAATACCGGAAGGAACACAGACAGGTACAAAATTTTCTATAAGAGGAAAAGGATTTAAGTCTGTTACCTCAAATCAAGTTGGTGATTTTGTATTTACCGTTAATGTTCAAACACCAAAAAGACTTTCTAAAGAACAAAGAGAATTGCTAGTACAATTAGCAAGAACAATGAATGAACAACCACCAATTAAAAAAAGAGGTATATTTGGATAAAAAAGAGACTTAACGATTAGATGAAATCTGATTGTTGGGTCTTTTTTGTGTCACCAAATGTCGCATAGAAAAACGAACTCAATGAGACACGACAAATGTCGCACAGAAAAACGATCTCAATGAGACAGATTTCACAATTTTACTGGACAGATATACCAAAAAAAGATATAATATACAAGAATATAAAAATCAAAAGGAAGAATAGAAAACATGAAAGAAAAGAAAAAAGTATTATTTATATCAAGTACAGGAGGGCATTTAACAGAATTATTACAACTATCTCCTTTATTTGAAAAATATGATTATCATATCATAACAGAAAAAGATAAAGTGAATGAACATCTAAAAGAAACATATGGAGATAAGTTAGATTTTTTACCTTATGGAACAAGGGCAAAACTATTTACATACATATTTAAATATTTATACTTATGTATCAAAACCGTATATTATTATTTTAAAATAAGACCAAAGGTAATTGTAACAACAGGAACACATACAGCAGGACCAATGTGCATATTAGGAAAACTATTTGGAAGTAAAGTTATTTATATAGAAACCTTTGCCAATACCAATAAAAAAACGGCAACAGGAAGGTTATTATATCCAATTGCAGATTTATTTATTGTACAATGGGAAGAAATGCTAAAAATATATCCAAAAGCAGTTTATGGAGGTTCGATTTATTAATGATATTTGTAATGTTAGGAACACAAAATAATCCATTTCAAAGATTATTAGAAGAAATTGATAGATTGATTAGCAAAAATGTAATCACAGAAGAAGTAGTAGTACAGGCTGGATATACCCAGTATCAACCCAAAAACGAAAAAATGAAGATAATGGATTTTATGCCAAGAGAAGAATTGGATGCATTTGAGCAAAAAGCAAACTTTATTATTACACATGGGGGAGTAGGTTCTATTATTACTTCACTTGAAAAAGAAAAAAAAGTAATTGCTGTGCCAAGATTACATCAATATGGAGAACATGTCAATAACCATCAGACAGAAATTGTGGAAAAGTTTAATAAAAGTGGAAACATTATTGGACTGCAATCTGTAGAAGAATTAGAAGAAGCAATCAAGAAGGTGCGAGATTTTGAACCAAAGCCATATATAGAAAATAATCGAAAAATGTTAGAATTGATAGAAAATTTTATAGATCATGTAAAATAAAAGATGAAGAAAGAGGAAAAAAGTTGAAAGATAAAATACAAAAAGAAAATCAAAAGGGAAAACGAATTTTAGGAAAAGGGAAAGAAAAGAAAAAAGAAACAATAGAAAAAATGCAAGAAAAAGAGACATATGAAAATGAGAAAACAGAAGAAATAAAAGAAACAGAAATAAATAAAAAGAAGATAACTAAAGCAAAAATAAAAGCAATAGCCAATCGATTTTTTAATTCAATAGGATTTCCTATTGTAATTGGAATTCTATTATTTTTAAAAACAATTTTCTTTTACCTAAATACGATATCAATTCTAGAAACGATAGATAAGGGAACAATTTTAGGAACAATCGCATTTATAGCAACACTTACTTGGATGATATCTGTTTTTTTACCAAACAGGGGAAGAATTGTTGTTACAATTGGCGTAGATATAATCATCAGTATATTATTATTGGCAGATAATTTATATCATGCATATTCTAGCTCTATATTATCTATTGCACAAATTATGAATCTTCAATATGGTGAAGAAATTATGAGTACATTGCCAATGTTATTACGAGCAAGACATCTTTTATATTTTATAGATATCATAGTTGTATGTATATTGTTATTTACAAAAATTCTAAAGATTGAAAAGAAAAAGAAATTAGCCATTAAATACAAGATAATAAAAGTGATAATAGGGGTGGGAGTGACAATTTTATTCTTTTTCATGGATAAATTTTATATATCACTCGCAAAAGAAGATCCATTTAATAAAGATATGCAAGTCAAGAAAAGTACGATTTATGGATATCATATATCTGATATAGGAAATACAATCAACATAAAAAATCAAGCAAAATATGATGCAAAAGAAGAATTAATGGCAGATTATGAAGAATTAAAGAGAGAGTATGATGAAAAGTATAGTGAAACGAATTATGATTTGAAAGGATATATAAAAGGAAAGAATGTTATTATTTTACAATTAGAATCTATTCAAAATTTTGTGATTAATAAAAAAATTAATGGAAAAGAAATTACACCAAATTTAAATAAATTTATCAACGAAAATATAGAAATAACTAACATGTTCATGCAAAGTTATTCTTCAACAGCAGATTCAGAATTTTCATCTATTACTTCGTTATATCCTATGGAAAATGGAATGTCATATAGTCGATATTATACAAATACATATGATAATATTTTTACCATGTTTGAAAATGAAGGGTATACTACTTCTTATATGCATGGAAATTATGGATATTTTTGGAATAGAGGGAATGTATATAAAGCATTTGGTGTACAAAATATTGAATTAAAAGATTCTTTTGCAGATACTTCAGAAGATATCAATGGTTATTTATCAGATGAACTATTATATACCCAAGCCGTAGAAAAATTGAAAAATTACAATAAACCATTTATGTCTTATATTGTTTCAGCATCATCACATACACCATTTTATTTACTTGGATTAGAAGATAAAAGTAAGGTAAGTATTAATGTTGGAAAATATGAAAACACATTTTTAGGATGTTATTTAGAAGCTGTTAATTATGCGGATTATGCCTTTGGGATATTTATAGAAAAATTAAAAGAAGCAGATTTATATGATGATACAGTTATTCTTTTATATGGTGATCACAATGGAATGGACATGTATAATGAACATTTAGAAGATTTTCTAAAGGAAACAGACCCTAATTTAACAGATACAGATATAAAATTAAATTATATCAGAGTCGCTTGTGGAATGAAAATACCAGGAATGGAACATATAAAAATAGAAAAACCAGTCAGCAAATTAGACATAAAACCAACATTTGCATATTTGATAGATGGAAATCCAGGATTTAGTTTAGGAACGAATATGTTTGGAAGAAAAGATTTTATATGTTTGAATAATGAAAGAATTGTAACAAGTCGATATTATTTTGATGAAAAATGGTATCGAATTAAAGATGGAGTAGAGGTCAATTTAGAAGAACTACCACAAGATGAAAGAGAATTATTGGATGACTATTATGAGAAAATGAGAAGAGAATTAGATATATCTATTTCGGTTAGTATTAACGATTTGTTGAAATAGTGTCTAATCGAGGGACCATTTTGAGGGATTTTGGGGACGGACTCATTTTTCCCTTTTTCTGTAATTGTAATAATATATTATTACAATTACAGAACTTCATTAAAAAATATATATAGAACTATTTAAGAGTTTATATATGTTAAAATTATTAAATCTTAAAAAGGGAAAAATGAGTCCGTCCCCAAAATCCCTCAAAATGTCCACCAATTGGGCAGGCAAAAAAAGGAGGAAGTTAAAATTGGAAGAAGACAGAATTATTAGTCCAGAACTAGAAAATACAGGAGAAGAACGATTAGAAAATTCATTAAGACCAAAAACATTAGATGAATATATTGGACAAGACAAAATCAAAGAAAATATGAAAATTTATATAGAAGCAGCTAAAAAAAGAGGGGAGCCATTAGATCATGTTTTACTATATGGTCCTCCAGGACTTGGAAAAACAACTTTATCAAACATTATATCTAATGAAATGAATTCCAATATAAAAATTACTTCTGGTCCAGCGATTGAAAAACCAGGAGATTTAGCAGCACTTCTTACCAATCTTTCAGAATTTGATGTCTTATTTATAGACGAAATTCACAGACTTAGTAAGAGTGTTGAAGAAATCTTATACCCTGCACTAGAAGATTATACATTAGATATTATTATAGGAAAAGGACCAAGTGCAAGGTCAATTAGATTAGATTTGCCAAAATTTACATTAATTGGAGCAACTACAAAGGCTGGCTCATTGACCACTCCATTAAGAGATAGATTTGGGATTGTGCATAGATTAGAATTATATTCTGTAGAAGACCTTACAAAAATTGTAAAACGTTCAGCAGGAATTTTAAATGTGAAAATAGAAGAAGCAGCAGCAACAGAAATTGCTAGAAGGTCAAGAGGAACACCTAGAATAGCAAACCGATTATTAAAAAGAGTTAGAGATTACGCAGCTGTATTAGGTGATGGAGATATTACTCTAAAAATTACAAAACATGCATTAAATAAGCTAGAAATTGATGAGCTAGGATTAGATGAAATTGATAGAAAAATATTAGATACCATGATTGTGCAATATGCTGGAAGACCAGTCGGAATTGAAGCATTAGCTGCAACAGTTGGTGAAGAAGTAGATACCATTGAAGATGTTTATGAACCATATTTAATTCAAATTGGATTTATTGCAAGAACATTAAGAGGAAGAGTTGTCTTACCACCAGCATATAAACATTTAGGGTATCCAATGTCGCATTGAGTTCGTTTGTCGCATTGAGTTCGTTTGTCTATGCGACATTTTAGAGTTATACCAAATTGCAAATACACCAGAAGAAGCTATGGGATACATAAAGGAAGACTTGAATAAGTTGGGATATAAAGATGAAAATAATTTTTTTGGAAGAAAAAATCCTGATGAAGGGATAGAAAGTCAATCTGATTTAGATAACTATGAAAAATAATTAAAAAGGAGTTAAAGAGTAAAGATGAAACTATTATTACATACTTGTTGTGCACCATGTAGTGTATATTGTATTGATTCACTTAGAAAAGAAGACATTGAACCAACCGTATATTGGTTTAATCCGAATATTCATCCATATATGGAATATAAAGCAAGAAGAGATTGTTTAAAAGAATACACAAAAAGTATTGATGTAGAAGCGATATTTGAAGAAAACTATGGATTAGATGAATTTTGTAAACATGTCATTGGAGATTTACAAAATCGATGTAAACAATATTGCTATCCAGTGAGATTAGAACAAACAGCCAAATATGCAAAGGAAAATGGTTATACCCATTTTTCTACTACTTTATTGGTTAGTCCTTATCAAAATCATGAAGCTTTAATAGAAGTGGCAAACCAAATGGCAAAGAAATATGGAGTGGAATTTTTATATAGAGATTTTCGCGTAGGTTTTAGAGAAGGACAAGCGAAAGCAAGAGAATTAGGATTATATATGCAAAAATATTGTGGTTGTATTTTTTCCGAAGAGGATAGATATCAGAAGAAAATTGAGAAAGACAAGAAAAATAATAGTATAAAATGATGATATAAATAAAACTTATTAAACAGAAAGGAGATAAAATTTGGATAATATTCTAGATTTGAATTTTAATGAAATTATCAATATGATTGAAGCAAGAAGAAATAATGCTTATAAAAAAGTAAATGAAGAATTAATTTCATTATATTGGGATTTTGGAAAGTATATTAGTGAAAAAGTAAATGATAGCAATTGGGGAGATAAAATTGTAGATAAATTAGTAGATTTTATGCAAAGAGAATATCCAACAATGAAGGGATTTAATAGACGTGGAATATATAGAATGAAACAATTTTATGAAACG
>CAMLYR010000081.1 GCA_946491915.1 uncultured Clostridium sp. | reverse complement strand
CCAACACCTGTTACTATTGATAATACTACTTCTGCATCATCTATGTCGTCTTCATCTTTATCATTGTTATCTGGTGTTGAGTCTATATCATCATCGCTGTCTTCTGATATTTCTGCCCAGTTTGTTTTTACACCTAAATTTGTTTGACCATTTATCCATCTAAGTGTTATTTCTACATCAGCACTTTCTCCTGGCTGTAATAATGTGTCTTTCAATTGGTCTGTTGTCACTGTTTTGCCATCTTCTGAAAGTGTCCAACTGTCGTCATTATCTTCTGCAACGAATTCTAGACCTTCTGGTATATAATCTTTAACTTCATATGCATATCCTGCTTTGTTTCCTTCATTAGTTATTCGTATTTTGTATGTGAATTTAAGTACAGAATCTTCTATTTTATGGTTTCCTAACTCTACTTTTACTACTTCTTCTGGTTTTTCTCCAAATTTATGACCTGTTTCATCTACATAAGTTTCTCCATCTAGTTCCATTGTAACTTTTGTAATTATTTTCTCCAATGCTAAATCAAAATATGTTACTTTAACTTTTTCGATGTCTATATCATCTTCTTCTGGTTCATCATTATCTGGTGTAGAGTCTATATCGTCTACTGGTTCGCCGTCTTCGTCACTATCTTCTGATATTTCTGCAGTATTTATTAGTATTCTGTCTGATGTATTTGGTTCTGTTACTTTAAATGCTATTTTCACGTCTTTGTAATCTGGTTGAGTCATTGTGTCTGGGTCAAATCCTTGTAGCAAATTGTCTCTACCTGTTTCATCTTCTTGCGCTTTTGATAAATAATCTGTTCTTATTGTTTCTGCATCTGCTACATTTTCTGTAACATTTCCTTCTGCATCATACATTACCCATCTATATTCTGTATTTATTTCGTTGTCTGGTAAAAATTCTAGTCCCTCCGGTAAATCATCTTTTACTTCTTCTGCATATCCTGCTTGTGGTCCCTCATTGTATACTCTTATTGTATATATAACAATGTCACCGTTTGATACTTCAACAGGGTCTTTTGGATGAGTATATGTGTATTTTCCATCTTCATTACTAAATACTGGAACTCTGTTTGTTATTGACTCATCATTTACTCCTGTTATGAATTTTCTTAATGCCAAGTCAAAGTATGTTACTTCAACTTGCTCATAATCTATATCGTCTTCTTCTGGTTTATCATTATCTGGTGTTGAATCCACATCATCTACAGGCTCTCCATCCTCATTTGCATCTTCAGAAATTTCTGCTATGTTTACTAAAACTCTGTCTGAAGTATTTGGCTCTATTACTTTAAATGCTATTCTAACTTCTTTGTAATCTGGTTCTTGCATTGTATCTGGGTCAAATGCATCTATTAGGTTATCTCTTCCTGTTTCGTCTTCTTGTGCTTTTGATAAATAATCTGTTCTTATTGATACAGCATCTGCTACATTTTCTGTAACATTTCCTTCTGCATCATACATTACCCATCTATAGTTAATATTTGTTGTATTATCAGGTAAAAATTCTAATCCCTCTGGTAAATCATCTTTTACCTCTTCTGCATATCCTGCAATATCGCCCTCATTGTATACTCTTATTGTATAAGTTACTATATCTCCTGTTTTTACTAATATTGGATCTTTTGTATGTGTATATGTATATTTGCCATTGTCGTTGTTAAATACAGGATATCTATCTGTAACTTCATTTTCGTTTACACCTGTAATAAATTTTCTTAATGCTAAGTCAAATTTTTCAATTACTAATTTTTCGAAGTCATCATCGTCTTCTTGTCCTGGAATATATTCGTCTCCTCTATTTATTTCGTCGTCTTTGTAATTTGGTAAAGTATCATCTGATGGAATTGTTACATTGTCCTCATTAGAATCTCTATCTGTTACCTCTTCTTTATTTGAGTCTGTAAAGTCTGTTATTTCTGCGATATTTGTTAATTTTTCTTCTGCTTTTGCTGTGTCTTTTACTTTACATTTAATTTGAACATCTATATAATCCAAAGTTGTTCCATCGAATGCATTTAATATTACCTTATCTTCTCCATCTTTTCTATCTGCATAAATTGTATCTCTACTTGCAGAATATTCTGTATCTGGTGATGTAATATCTGTTGTTACAGTTCTTCCATCTCCACTAATTTTCCAGCCATATTTTGCATTAAATTCATCATTTACAAATTCTAAGTTTGCTGGTAAATTATCTGTTATTTCATATACATAACCATCTATTTGTCCTTCGTTGTATACTCTTATTGTGTATATAACTTCATCTCCTATAGCAACTTCTACAGGGTCCTTTGGATGTTTATATATAGCTGTTGTATCACTTCCTGATGTAAGAGGTGTTGTGTCTACAACTGGCTCTCTTAAATATTTTCCGTCTTCATCTTTAAGTTCTGTATCATTAACTTGTATAATGAATTTTCTTAAAGATAAATCAAAATATTTTCCTAATATTACTAAATCTTCAAAGTCGTCATCATCTTCTTGGCTTTCATCTCCATAACCTGGAACATCTACATTGTCTGGGGTTGAGTCTCTATCTATCAAGTCTTCTGGAATATCATTTCCCTCTGAGTCTGTAGCTCCTGTTATTTCTGCAATGTTCTTTAAGTTGATATCTGTGTCAGATGCTGTTGCTACTACTTCACATTCTATTTGTACATCTAAATAATCTAAAGTTTTACCATCAAATGCATCTAATATTTGTCCTGTTAGATAATTTGTTGTTATTGTTCCGTCACCGTTGTCTACCCAACCGTATTTTTCATTTATATCACTGTCTGCTTTTAGTTTTAGTCCATCTGGTAAATAATCTGTTATTTCTGTTACTATTCCATCTATTTGTCCTTCATTGTACACCCTTATTGTATATACCACAGAATCTCCAGTTTCTACAACTAATGGATTTTTTGGATGTACTTTATTTGCTGTTGTACTGCTTCCTGAAGTAAGAGGTGTTGTATCTACAACTGGCTCTCTGCTTTCTGTTGGTGCAGTTCCATTTATTGATATAATAAATTTTCTTAATGCTAAGTCAAAGTATTTTCCTAATATAATTAAATCTTCAAAGTCATCATCATCTTCTTGACTTTCGTTTCCGTAACCTGGTACATCAACATTATCTGGGGTAGAGTCTCTATCTGTCATATCTTCTCCCTCAGAATCTGTAGCACCTGTTATTTCTGCTACGTTTTTCAATTTAGTATCTGTATCTGATACTGATGCAACAACTTCACACTCTATTTGAACATCTCTGTAATCTAGTGTTTTACCATCAAATGCCTTTAGCACTTCACCTTTTAAGTAATCTGTTGTTATTTTACCGTCTCCATTATCTTTCCATCCATATTTACTATTTACGCTACTATTTGCTTTAAGTTTTAAGCCGTCAGGTAAATAGTCTGTTATTTCTGTTACTATTCCATCTATATCTCCTTCATTATATACCCTAATTGTATATATTACAGAGTCTCCAGTTTCTACTGTTAGTGGGTTTTTTGGATGTACTTTTTCTGCTGTAGTTATTCTGCCATCTTTTAAATCTGCTAAGGTATCATCACTAATTTGTGGTACTCTACTTGCTTCTGGTGATACACCATTTATTGAAACTATAAATTTTCTTAATGCCAAGTCAAATACTTCTGGTTCTGGCTCTGGTTCTGGTTCATATGTTACAGTAACACTATCTTCATAAGGTATTTTTTCTCTTTCTACTATTGCTACTGGTTGTTCATTTTCTGGGTTTTCCATTGCCCAATATTCTATTTTTGTATTATAGTATACTCCACTTATTGAAAGTGTTATTTGACTTATATCTGTAGTTGTAGGAGTAACAATGTAAAATTCTTCTCCTATTACATCATTTAAATCATCTATTGTTTTTCCACTTGCATTTTCAAAATGTGCATTTTCTAATGTGCTTCCATCTTTTAATGTGATTTTCCACTCTAAAGTTGCTTCTGTATCACTTATCTTTTCTATTTTAAATGGTCCTATTTTATAATTGTTGCCTACAGTTGTTACATTTTGAACAAGATCAGCAAATTGGTATGGTACGCTTGCTTCTGTTACTTCATAGTTTGGAGCTGCTTCTTCTGCTTTATCTACTAAATATCTATATAGGGCTACTGCTGAGGCTGCTCTAACTATTCCGTTATCAGCTCCATCTCCAACTTCACTATTTAATGGTGAGTATCCAGAACCAGCATCACCTTTTATTGAGTTTAATGCTAATTCAAATGTTTTGTATGGGCTCTTTACTTCTACATCATATTGATCTCCTTCATTTGTAAAGTGCCATATAGCTAGTTGTTGTACAACATCTATATCTTCATCTGTCAAATCGATTTCACCATTTGCTTCTGCATCTAAATAGCCATAGTTGTCCTCATCGTGTTCCTTTACATTTTTTAGTAATAATTCTTTATACTCTTTTGCTTGTTCTATTTCTTCACTAGTTGCATTTGCTTTTGGTATAACATATGCGTGTTCTAGTATCCATAGTAAAGCTTTATATGTATTACTATTTGTATCAGGCAATGCATCAACATATGGGCTTGGAATACTATCTGGATCTTTCATATCGAAATATTTTGTATAATGTTTTATTTCTTCTGTATATGTTTCAGAACCAAATCCAGGTCCACCCTTTATACAATATATCATATTATCATAGTTTACAACAGAACCACTGCTGTCGTTTGCTTCAACTATTTTCCAAATGTTTTTTTCTATTGCTTTGTATCCAAATCCTGATTGACGAAGCATTACTATTCCTAAGTACTTGCTACCATCTGCTGCATTTACTACGTTGAAAACGCTAACAGATGCTATTGTTAATAGGATTATACAAAACATTATTGCTAATCTCTTAAGCTTCATAAATATTACCATCCTTTTCTACCTTTTAATCTATATTATATTCTACTTTCATTTTTTTCTTTAGTCAATACAGTTTTTTTCCTGTTTTTCCTTTTATTTCATATGCATATTATATGTGCTTACGGAGAATACTGTTTTCTATTTTTATTCCCACATTACAATTATATTACATTTTTGTAACATTTTCAATGGTTTTATGTACTTTATGTCAATTTTTTCTAGGGAATTAAGTATTTTGTGATATGTTTCTTTTTAAAAATTTTTTGTAACATTAGGTCAACTGTAAAAGTGAATTCTATTTAGAAAAAGTAACTTCTAATTACCGAGAAAAAGCTATTTAAAAGCAAAAAAGTGGTAAAAAGAGGTTGCTTTTTTTATGATTTTTGTGTAAAATGAAAATATAGACAAGAAAAAAGAGCGCATTTAAGCGAGTGAATTCAAATTAATTTTTTTAGAGTGTAACATTAATTTCTATTCACTTGATTTTGAGGTCACAACAGTGCCAATATTAAATTAGCGTGGATACTTCTTGCTTATGCTATAGAGAGATGTTTTTCATTATTTTAAAAGATAAGGTTGTAGTGTGACCTTATCTTTTTCAATCTTTTGTATGTTTAGTTTATCCAAAGTATCTTTACCATAGAAGAACTCAAAAGCTTCGTATGGTGTTTTTCCACCTAAAGATTTTCTAGGCACAGAATTAATATGTGAAAACATTAAATCAAGCTTGTCCTGAGTTAAATCTTTAAGGCTTTTTTTCTTAGCCAGAATATCACGTACAAATATATGGTTATTCTCTACGTGAGGTTTCTGACTGGACATTTGAGCATCGCAATAAAAAATATTACTTCTAATTTCTCCAGTCTCACAATTAATTTCAAAAAGCTGTGGCTTAGCAAATTCAGAGCCTCTGTCAGTAAGAAGTAAGCCAAACAATTTATGATACATATCATCAGATAAAATATCCTGAAAGTAATTAAGAGAATTGGACATTTCCTCGGCTGTCTTATGATGTTTTAAAAGACCTATCATAAAGCCTGTATTTTCAAATATGAAAGTTTGGATAAATGGACCATCTTGATTATTGTATACAGTGTCCATTTCAGTTGTAGGCATATCCGAATTGTTTTTTACAAACTCCAAATAATCTTCATACTTTCTGCCGGTGTAATCAGCAGGTTCAGCTCTTTTCTTAAGTTTTTTCTTCCTAGATATTTTTCTTTTTACTTTTCTTCTCAGCTCAAGGTCGGTAACACCCCAATCTTTGAATAAGCCCATTTCAATGTATGTATAAATAGTCTTTTCACATTGTTTGATTTCTTTGTGATTATGTAAAATTGTGTAAATTGATTGACCTTGTTTTATTAAAGGGCAAATGATATGCGCTAATTCATAAAGTTCAGTTGTATTCAAATTAACACCTTGTCTAGCATCTCTCAAAGTATATTCATAATTACTTTGAGCAGTATTAGCGTAGTAGAAGTACTTAGCCTTATTACATTTTTTGATGTCAGGACAACAATTACAAGCACCTACAAACCTATCTCGCTGATGGCAAGGAACTTCTTCAAAATCAGCACATCTGCTAACACAAGCTTTGCATTCATTGAAATGCTTGCAAGACCAAGGAGCATCATCGATTTTAGAATATCTACGTTTTCTGTTGTTTTTAATTTCTTTGCCAATAGTAGATTGACTTTTGTTAAGTTCTTTAGCAGTTTGGAACTTTCTTAATCTTTTGCAAATATTTTGTTCTATTATCTTTCTATCTTCTAAAGAAAGATGTTTTCCGCTAAATTCCATAAATACCTTCTTTCTCAAGAAGTATCCACATTTATATTATACTGAATTTCATTTAATCTTACAATAACTGTTAATTTAGTATTAATTTATATTTGTTTTTTATTGAATAGAATTTACTTTTTCAATTGACGT
>CAMLYR010000080.1 GCA_946491915.1 uncultured Clostridium sp. | reverse complement strand
TTTGTCATCATCTACTTCATAAATTTCACGAACTTTACCACTACTAATTTTTTTCATTGTTTTCACATTCCTTTCAAATTTATTAGGTTGCCAAAGGGGACGTGTCATTTTGGCAACTTTTATAATTGTATAGGAAAAATCAACTTTTATCTCTTAACCCTATGTAGATTTTTCCGTATACAATAAGGTTAGATTTTTATGGAAGTTGCCAAAATGACACGTCCCCTTTGGCAACCTTTTTATTTATTCATATTTTCTAAATAATTTGCATATCCCATTTCTTGAAGTTTTTCATCTTTTTTAGAAACAGCATCTTTTAAAGAATTTTTATAAGCTGCTAATTTTTCTTTTATACTTTCATCTCCAACAGCTAAGATAGAGGTTGCTAAGATTCCAGCATTTTTAGCACCGTTGATTGCAACTGTTGCAACTGGAATTCCTGAAGGCATTTGGACAATTGAATATAAAGAATCAACGCCTCCTAATGTTTTTGTATGAATTGGAATACCAATGACTGGAACAGTAGGTAACATAGCTGCAAATACACCAGGTAAATGTGCAGCACCTCCAGCACCAGCGATGACAACTTTTACACCATTTTCTTTTAAGCTATTAGCATATTCCATAGCTTTTTCAGGTGTTCTGTGTACAGAAAGAATTTTCATTTCATAAGAAATTCCCATATCTTCTAAAAATTTAGCTGCATCTTTCATAATAGATAAATCAGAATCACTTCCCATAATAATGGCAACATCAAAATTTTTCATTTTTTCCTCCTTATTAATAATGATCTTTTAATTTTAATTTATTTTATATATTAAGATGTTCTTCGACTACCAAGTTGACTAATTACTTCTCTAGAAGCCTTATTGGCAGTAGAAAAAATCTTATTAATAAAATCTGAATTAATAGTATCTGTATAGGCATACCCTTGAATAACTGAAGCAAAGAAAGCATCTCCAGCTCCTGAAGAATCAATTACTTTTGCAATAACTTCAGGTTCTTTATCAATGGTTTTTAATTCATTGTTTTCTTTAAAGATAAAGGTAGCACCTTTTTTTCCTTTTGTAACAACTAACAAATCTAAATCAAGTAAATTAAAAAATTCAAATTCATCTTGAATTTGTAAACGTTCAAATAATAAAGGTTTAACCGTTTCATTCAATTGAATTAAATTTGCAGTTTTAAAAAACATTGTTAAATATTGTTTTGTAAAATGCTCAATAAAACGAACATGTCCAATATCTAAGCAAACTTTTTTCTTTTGAAGATTTGAAATAAAATCAAAATTAATGGTTTCAAATTTATCTAGCAAGACATAAATATCATTTTCCAACATATTTTTTGGTAATTCTATTGGAAGATTGTCTCTGAAAAATAAAGTGCGTTTGTTAGTAATTGGTGAATACCAACTATGAATAATACTGTTATCACCTAATTCGCTCTGATTTGGAATGATAATATTCATGATAGAAGTAGAAATATCATCACGACGAACAAGGTCTGTATTTACATTACCTGCTTTTAAAGAAGAAAGGGCAATATCACCTTCTTTGTCTTTACCACAAGTACCAACAGCGTAACAGGTTTCACCTAGATAAGATAAGTTATATAATGTGTTCCAGTTACTACCACCGCCATCTTGTTTAATTAATTCTAAATCTCCATTATAGATATTATCTAATATAATATCTCCATGAGATATAAATAGTTTAGACATAATTCATTCCTCCCATTGGAAATTATATTATAAAAACGTAAAATATACAAGTATTTCTGGGATAAAACAAGAAAATATTCGGAAAATTTACATAATTTTGCAACAAAAGTATTAAAATGCTATATATGTACAAATTTCAAGATTTGTGGTATAATTTTAACAGTTGCGAATTTGAATAGAGAAGAAAAGGGAGAGAATTATGAAAATAAAAAATACAATAAAAGATTTTCAGGGAAGAACAATTGATAAAACAAAAAGATTTCATAGACAACTAGAATTAAAAAGATTAGAAAAATATGCAAATGAAATGGATATGGTATTAACTTTATACAACAAAAAAAGTTGTGATGAAACCATGATGGTAAAAGGACTTAGAAAATCATCAGGGGAAACTACGGTTAGAAAAACACATCAAGAGGATGTAGAAAAAATCACCAAGGAGATTGCTAAGAAATTAGGGCTAAATGAACAAATCGTAGGAATCATGGCAAAACATCACGATATTGGACATACTTTTTTAGGACATAGTGGAGAATGATGGATATCGAATATTCAAGAAGATGATGGCTTAGGATTGGTATGCCATAATGCAGTCGGTAGCAGAGAACTAGTTTTTACAGAACATATATATGATCAAATCATAGAGAAAATAAAAGTACATAACCCAGAAATTGGGCCTAAAGAATTAGGAAAAATAAGAGAATCTTTATGGCTTATCATGGATGGTATTAATACACATAATGGAGAAACTCCAGAAAAAGAATATATACCAAATGTCAGAAAAACAGAAAAAGATTTTGAATTAGAAATGCTAAAATGTTATAGTGTAAGGGGCTATGATAGAACGATTAAACCAGCAACAGCAGAGGCATCTTTAATGAGATTAGCAGATCAAATTTCATACATTCCATTAGATATGGTTGATGGACTAAGAGAAGGATTAGTAAGAGATAAAAAGGGAAATATTGTAGATACTTTAGATGAGGATTATATTCGTGTGTTAACTGCTTTAGGAATTGATAAAGCAGAAATTGATGTAGCGAATAAAGAAAAATCCTATTCAAAAATAGCAGAAAGATTAAAAGAAATTTTTGTAAATGACGTTATAGCCAACAGTACAAAAGGAAAAATTACGATGTCTCCAAAAGTAATGACTCTAATGAATCAATTAAGAAATTTAAATAATCAAAAAGCAGTAGATAATGTTATACTAAAAGAAGATCAAGGAACTTATCCACCAGCAATTCGTAAGTTAAGAGATAAATATGCAAAAATCTTTTTAGAAGAAAATTTGGATGAAAAAATTGAGCAAAGAAGTGAAGAAGATACTCAAAATCAAGGAAAAAGAGAATGTAATAGACTTATATCAGCAACATTAAGGCTTTCACAAGACGAAATGGAAATAGAGGATGAGGGTAAAGTGGAAACACCATCAGATTATAGTGAAAATGATGAAAAATTTATCAGATATGTATTAAAATCAGATGCAAGAGATTTACAATTCACAAAAAGAACTGCCAAAATGGCTTTAAAGGAATCTATTGGAGAAGAATTAGATATTGCTAGAGACCATGTATTAAGGCAAAAACTATATAGAGATAAAGAAGAACTAGGATTAGATTATACAAAGAAAAATGCAAGAATAAAAACTTATATATCTCGTTATATGAGAAAGTTAAATAATGGAGAAATGATTGGATATAATGCAGAAACTAGAAAGGCAGAAATAGGAACCATATATAAAGGCGTACTTTCAGGAAAATTACCTAAGTATTATGAAGATATGAAAATAAGAGTGGCAAAATTAATGGCTGGTAAATATATTGCTTCATTAAATGATTCTGAGTTTTTACAATTATTAAAAAAAGAAGCATTGATTTCACAAGAACAAGCAAAATCTTTAACAAGAAAATATAGAGATATAAAAGATTTACAAGATGAAGTATACATACAAAGTAACTGGAAAACTGTAGCAAAGGCACAAAAAGATAATACCCAAATACAAGGAGAGGGAAAATAATAGATATTTATGAATATTTTAATAACCGTTAATAAAAAATATGTAAAACAAGTAAATATATTATTAAATTCTATTCAGTATTCTAATACAAAAGAAAATTTTGATATATATGTACTACATAGAGATTTAGAAAAATCTGATTGGAAGATAATCCATAATAATTTAGATTTAAAACGATTTCAAATTCATTTCATTCATATATCTGAAAATGAAATTCAACAATTTCCAGTATATGAAAAACGATATCCTGTAGAGATTTATTTTAGAATTTTTGCTAGTAACTATTTGCCACAAGGTTTAGAAAGAATTCTTTACTTAGATGCAGATACGATTGTCATAAATCCATTAAAAGAATTATATGAAACAGATTTTGAGAATAACTATTATGTTGCAGCAACACATGTCAAAAAAGTATTACATAAACTAAATGAAATCCGATTAAATATAAAAGAAGATGAGCCATATATCAATACAGGTGTTTTGCTAATCAATTTGAATGCTTTAAGATCCATTCCTATAGAAAAAGAAGTAAAAGCATTTATAGAAAAGAATGAAAAGAAATTATTATTGCCAGACCAAGATATACTTGTATCCATATTTGGAGATAAAATCAAATTAGTGGATAGCTTAAAATATAACTTAGGAGAAAGAACATTAAATGCATATAATATTAATCATCCAAAAAATCAAATCGGATTACGATGGATTTGTAGAAACACAGTTATTATCCACTATTTTGGTAGAAACAAGCCATGGAATAAGCAATATATAGGAAGGCTAGATTGTTTTTATCATAAAGTAGAAAAATTAATACGAAAAAATGCAAAAGAAAAGGTATTGATATTATCTTGTGGAACAGGAGGAGGACATAACTCAGCAGCTAAAGCAATTCAAGAAAATTTAATTAGAAAAGGAATTGATACAGATTTTATTGAATATTTAGATATTGTGAATCAAAAAGTTAGAAATAATGTGAGTAAACTATATATTCATTCTACAAGAGAAAACGGAAAAGTATTTAAAGTGGTATATAAACTTGGTGAAATTTATCAAAGAATCAATTTGAAATCACCAGTATATGCTTTGAACTTTTTAAACAAGAAAAGATTATATAAATATATCGTAGATAATAATTATAAATATATTATTACAACACATTTATTTGCTGCACAATCTTTAACAGCTATCAAAAAAGAGCATCATATAAAATTTATGGCAGTGGCAACAGATTATGTATGTATTCCGTTTTGGGAAGAAACAAACCCAGACTATTTTGTCATACCAAGTGAAGATTTGAAAGAAGATTTTAAAAACAAAGGAATACCAGAAAAGAAATTATTACCTTTTGGAATTCCGACAGCAAAAACATATAGACAACCATATGATAAAAAAGACTATAAGGAAAAATTAAAATTTGATGTTAATGAAAAATATGTGTTAATCTTAACAGGCAGTATGGAATTTGGAAATGTAACAGAGATGATTAAAAAATTACATGAAGATATGAAACAGGTAAATTTTATAGTTTCTTGTGGACATAATGAAGAATTATTCAATACACTAAAAAAAGAGTATAAAAATACAAAAAATATAATTATACTACCATATACAGATAAAATTAGTCATTATATGAAAGCAAGTGATATTATTCTTAGCAAGCCAGGAGGATTAACAACAACAGAGATAGCAACGCTAAGAAAGCCATTTATCCATACAATGCCAATACCAGGTTGTGAAAATTATAATGCAAATTTTTTTGATAAAAGAAAAATGGCAATTAAATGTGATACAATAGAAGAGGTACTAGAAAAGACCAAAAAACTTTTAAAAGATGAAACATTACAAAATCAAATGATTGAAAATCAAGAAAAATATATTAGAAAAGATACATGTGATAAAATAGCAGATATTGTCATAAGAGAAATGCAGAAAAAATAGAGGATTTCTTTAAAGAAGTATCGAAAAAAGGAATGGGATGAAAATGAAGGGTGTTATAGAAAACATAGAAAGTATAGAAGAATTAGAAAATTTAGAACAAAACGAGAATGCAAATATAATAGATTTATGGACTCCTTGTGAATTTAAGATTGATACAGATTATGAGTATGTACCAAAGGAAAATTCTATATTTTCTATATGTTCTGATTTTATATATTATGGTATTGCCTATCCAATATTAAAAGTCCTTATGAAAATTATTTATGATTTTAAAATTGAGGGACAAGAAAATATAGAAAATTTAGAGGATGGTGCTATTAGTGTATCAAATCATGTACTATTTCTAGATTGTGCTATGATAGGTTTAGCTTTTAAAGATAAAAAAATCTATTATACAACACAAGAGGAAAGTTTTAAAATCCCTTTTGTTAGAAAATTAATAAAATTATTAAGAGCAATCCCAATACCAAAAAGTATAGAAAACAAAAAGTATTTTATAAAAGCAATTAGTGATTTATTAAAAGAAAAAAATATTGTACATGTTTATCCAGAAGCATCATTATGGCCATATTGTCAGAAAATACGAAATTTTAAAAATGGTGCATTTGATATGGCAGTTAGAAATCAAGTTCCTGTTGTTCCTTGTGTATTTATTTTCAGAGAACCAACTGGAATTAGAAAAGTAGTTAAAAGAAAGAAAGATGTGACATTAAAGATATTAAAACCAGTTTATTCTGATAGTGATAAATATATAAGACAACAAATAGAGGAATTAAAGCAAGAGGTTGCTTCAGAAATGAGGGAAGCAGTAGATAAAGAAGATAATTTATAGTTTATATTAATTTTGTAAAAAATGGAGGAATAGAAATGGAAAGAAAAGATGCAATGCAATTATTGAAAAAATATAACAAGGAGGAATTTCATTTAAGACATGCTTTAACAGTAGAAAGTGTTATGAGATATTTTGCAAGAGAAAATGGATATGATGAAGAGTTTTGGGGAATCGCAGGATTATTACATGATGTTGACTTTGAACAATATCCAGAAGAGCATTGTAAAAAAGCACCAGAATTACTAAAAGAAATCAATGCAAGTGAAGAATTGGTACATGCGATTTGTAGTCATGGATATGGTATTTGTTCAGATGTAAAACCAGAACATGAAATGGAAAAAATCTTATTTGCAACAGATGAGTTAACAGGAATTATCTGGGCAGCTGCTAAAATGAGACCATCAAAAAGTACAAAAGATATGGAACTTTCAAGTTTAAAAAAGAAATTTAAAGATAAA
>CAMLYR010000079.1 GCA_946491915.1 uncultured Clostridium sp. | reverse complement strand
AAACCAAGGATCATAATGACTTTATTAATGCCAATAAAGTGCCAGATACTACGGGAAAAGTGCCGAATAGTGCTGATGGAGTGCCGGATACAGTTGAAAAAGTATCGGATAGTGCGGAAAAAATGCCGGATACGATGGCGAAACTGCCGGATAATGAGCAGGAGCAGCAGATTTTTAAATATGTATTGAAAAATAACTCCATTACGACAGCCAAGGCAGCAGAGCTTTTAGGAGTAAAACAGCGTAGAGCAAGAGCCGTTTTAATGAATATGGTTGAGAGTGCTTATTTGAGAAAAGAGGGCGCGGCACGAAGCACAATTTATGTAAAAAATACGGAAGGAAGATAATGCCGCATGGATACAGACAAAGTAATGCAAGACTTGTCTGGTTAATGTGTCCTCACTTGTCCGCTAATTATGTCGCAGACTGTCCGCCGAATATGGCACAGGTGTCCGTTTGCAAGGACGAACGGACCGGAAAGCGTCAGAGCCCGTGGAGCCTTATTTTACAAGGTTTTTGCGGGTTCTGACTTTTTGTCTGGGAGTGTCAAATGGTGTAATTTTTTGCGAAAATGGTGTAGTAAATGGTGTAGTGCGGTAGGGGGATTTTTGTTAGTTGATGGTTTGATAAAATGAAGAACTAAAATCAATGGAAGATAAAATGTAATGAATGAAAAATATGTTAGAAAAATTGTAAGAATAAAATTGTGTTTTGAGTGAATGAAATGATATAATCTATTTTAAAGATATGAGTTAATTTAAAATCGTGAAATAATTATATATAGGAGTAGAAAATGAGTGAAATATCATTTATTCATTTATCCGATATTCATTTTCATAAATTGAGTGGAAATAGTGTGGATATAGATACTGATTTAAGAAACGCAATTCTAACTGACATAGAATATAATGCAAAAGATAGTATAAAAAATATACAAGGAATATTAGTTGGAGGCGATATAGCATTTGCAGGTCAAAAACAGGAGTATGACCATGCCAAAGAGTTTCTAAAAAAAATGACAGAAGTTTTAGGGATAGATGAGAAAAGTATATACTGTGTTCCAGGAAATCATGATGTTAGTCAGCAGGTTTCAAAGGAGTGTATCAGTGTATATACAGCACAGTGTAATATTGACAGTGCTCAAACTTTAGATCAGGCTGAAGCTATTTTACAAAAGCATATTACAGATACAGCAAGCCCCAATCTTCTTTTCAAAACATTGGAAGGATATAATGAATTTGCGGCGGCATATGGCTGTAATATTGATTCAGAAAATCCTTTTTGGACAACTTGTTTTACATTGGATTGTGGTATGAAATTGAAAATTCGTGGTATGAACTCATGTATTATTTCAAATCAGGATGATCATAAAGAAAAAGACAAGATAAGATATATGTTTATTAACCAAAGCCAAATTCCTTCATATGAAAAAGATGTTATTTGGATGGGACTTTGCCATCATCCGGTTGAATTTTGGAAATTTTTTCAAGATGTTAAAGGGAAATTAGACAAGCGAGTAGAAATTCAGTTATATGGTCATAAACATGAACAAACCGTCGATAAGAATAATGATAGATTGCTTATCAGTGCGGGTGCAACACATCCGACAAGAGGTAGGGATTGGAATCCGAGATATAATTGGATTAGTTTTGAATGTGTGCGGTTGCCAGAAAATAAAGATCGATATATAGAAGTAAAGACATATCCGAGAGTTTTATCAACAGATAGAGATCGATTTGTAAAAGATAGGGCTAACTGTGATCAGGAAAAACCATATTTCATTTATCGATTAAATGTTGATAAGAAAAGGAGAGAGTCTTTATGTGATCGTAATCAATATATAGAAAGTGTGGATGATCAAAAAAAGATAGGTTCATGTGATTTAATAGTTGATGGAATAAAGAAAGAAATTACATATAATTTTTTTGAATTATCTTATGTTCAACAGTCAGAGATATTGGCAAATTTAGATTTACTTAAAGAAGAGTATGAGGGTAGACGATATATAAACGTGATACGGGAAATTTTAGATGATGCAAAAAATAAAGAATGTTTAGCGAAATTCTATGAAATGGTTAAAGAAAAAGCGAAGTGCAGGAGGAATTAAATTATGGATTTAGAGAGAAGTTTTTATAAAGATTATGAAAAAGTCAGCATCAATACTCCTAATGAACAATTAGAAAATAGATGGAACGGCATAGAGGAAGCTATAAAACTCTATAGAACCGATAGAAATTTATCAGAATTAATAAAAATATATTATAAAGCTCCAAGTGAAATAAGTATTAAAGAATCGTTTGTGCAATGTTTTATCGATACAGATAGATTTTTTGATGAAACTAATGAAGAAGAAATTTCACTGTTGGCTGGATATGTTATAGCCTATTTTTTGAGTGCTGAAAAGAATACTTTTTTGGCATTTTCTATTAAAATGCTAGATTCATATTTTGGCATTCAATTGAGATTGGTGAGTGAATTGGCAGATGAGGTAATTATATCAGAAACTAAAGAGAGGGAAGAAACATTAGAAACAGATAAAATTTCATGTAGTTATTTAAAAAAAGAATGGGAAAAGGGAATCGTTGAAAATGAAACATTTGCTGAAGAAGCTCCAGACAATTTAGTTACTGTAATTAAAAGCATGGAGCAAAGTATACAAATATTAGAGAATGCGGTTTGTACATTGGTAGATGAAAACAAGATATGCCAAGAAAAAACACAAATTCTTAGTTGGATTATTGGAGGATGGAGTAATATATTAATGAAACCATTATCGGAAGTTAAAGATATACAGGGGGCATTAGTATTAGGGGTAGAATTGGCGAATTTAGTAAAGGTATATCCTGGGCCATATGCAGCAGAAGCCTTTTTGCATAAAATGTTAAATAAGTGCAATCAAAGTGAAATGGCCAATTCAGATGTATCATTAACTGAGTATATAGATGGTCAGAATTTGTCCGTAAAAGAAAGAATCGTAAGAGATTATGGAGATACTTGTAAAGAGAATAATACCCCTATTATTTGGGCGTTGAAAGAATCACTAACTGTAGATGGGGAGAAAGAATGGATACCTGCATATAAAAAGGCTACAAAAATTAATCCTGATGATATAAAATTTACATTAAAAAAATGGAGCCTATTGATATATCAAGAATGTATGATTAATAAGAATTAATATGTAAGGTGATAATAATGTCCGCATTAGAAATGAATGATAAAGAACAAAAGCTCGAAGAGCTATTGAATGATGATATTTCATTAGAAACTGATGAAGATAATGTAAATGAAGATATTGACGAAGCAAATGAGGAATATCAAGTATATTCAGGAGAAGCTTTAAATAGCCAAGAAATTTATCAAATAGCTGCAAAAGAAAATATGAAAATGTTATTCATTGTGGGGCCAACAGCCAGCGGCAAAACAACGATGGAGACAACCTTGTATCAGTTATTTCAAAGGGGAGCTGTTGGAAGTTTTTATTTTGCTGGTTCAAATACTCTTCAGGGGTTTGAACAAAGAGCATTTTATACTAGAGTGATGTCTAAAGGTAGTGTGCCAGATACCCCGCGAACAAGCTTAGAAAGCAATCAATCATTTTTGCATTTAAGATTATGGCAATATAAGCGAGATATTATAAATAATTTTGTGTTTGCAGATTTGTCTGGAGAAAATTTTGAGAGTCATATCGGACAGGTTGAAAAGTCAAAGGAGACTTTTTCATTTCTTAGAAGAGCTGATTATATTATTGGTGTTTTAGACTGCGAAAAGTTAATTGATAAGAAAAATTTTCAAAGTACAGTTTCTCAAATGATAAGATTATTACGAACATTTTACGATGCTGAGTTGATAGACGAGGCGTGTGTTTTGCAACTGGTTTTCAGTAAATATGATTTAGTGGTCAAAAATACTAATTCAGAACAACTTATAAATAAAGCAAAACAAATAATTAATAGCTCACTTAATGAAATGTATCCTAATATAGAATTTTATAATGTAGCTGCTATGCCTAAAGTAGTAGGCGAATATAATGTAGGATACGGGTTAAAAGAGCTATTGGAAAGTTGGATAAAAAATCGTACGTATCTAAATTCAAATAAAAAGGAAGAACCTTTTGACTCTTTTTCTGAGTTCGACAAGTTGAGTATAAAGTTTAAAGGTGATATCAATGAATAAAAGTTTGTTTATTATGGGGGCACCCAATGCAGGTAAGAGCACATATCTTGCGGCATTATGGCACAGTATTAACCAACATGAAATGTCCATGAAATTGAAATTAAAAAAAATGATTGGAGATTCCCAATATCTTTGCCGTATAGAAAATAAATGGTTAGCGTATGAGCCGCTTGAGCGTACAGTTATAGGTCAGGAAAAAAGAGAATTGACTATTTTATTGACTGATGGTACTGATGAATTAAAATTGGAATTTCCGGATTTATCCGGAGAGACTTTTCAAAATATATATGAAAATAGAGAAATGTCATCTGAATTATATGAAAAAATATATAATGCAAATGCAATTTTATATTTTATTAATGTTGAAGATATACGTACACCAGAATTTATCGCAGAAATACCAGAAGAGCTGAGATGTGAAAAGGTAGAGCTAGATGACTTGCAGAAAAGAAATCCTGGGGAACATGATCCAACACAAATACAAATAATTGATTTACTGCAAATGATATCTAAAATAAAAAAAGAAGGAGTAAGTCTTGGAATTATATTTTCAGCATGGGATATTGTTGAAGATTTGACTGATGGTAAAACCAGAACAAATCCTAGAACTTATTTGAAAAATCAAATGAATATGTTATGGCAATATATAGAATCAAATTCAAATAGGTTTAGAACAAAAGTGTGGGGAATAAGTGCTTTTGGAAGTAAAGTGGAAGAGTATGAAAAATTGCTGGATTTAGAAAATCCGGCTGAACGTATAAAAATCGTTGATGAGAACAATATGTTATCACACGATATTACATCCATTATTTTAGAAGTGACAGGGAATGTATATGACGAAAAATGATATATATATTGAACAAGCTTTACATGGTTATTCGAATGGTCATAGATTGCTACGAAGTTCTATAGAATTTTCTGAGAACGATTTTAGGAAAATGATGACATTAAGTGATTTATCTGGAAACGAAGTAGTTGCAGGTTTTGAAAAGTACTATACAGGTTATAAAATAAGTAACGGGAAGATAGTGCTGGCATGTACTTGGTATGCAAATGAAATGAAAAGACCGGGATGTGTGTGGACACATTCTTTGATTATAGATAATAAAATAGAGTATTCTTGTATAGATAAATTGAAAGAAATACTTTCTCTATTTAGAAAACCAGAATTAAATCAGGATTGGTCATACTATACAGAGACATTAAAAATCTCCAAAAACGAAGAATTATATTTGGATCAAGAAAAATCAAAGTATTTAATATGGTGTATATGGGGAAACAAGAATCCGTTAATTATTTTCGATGACAATTCAGAAACATATGAAAATGAATTAATACATATTTTTTTAACTCAAAATGATTTACTAGGAGAAAAGTTCTCCTTTTGCACAGGTTCGTTTTCTCTAAGAGAATATGATGGAGAGATTATGCAATTACAAATTACTCCAGATAAAATATCACGAAGTAAAATGTTTATTGGAAAAAAGGCATATGAAGCAAAAAAACAGAAAATTATCAAAGAGTATCCAATGTGGGTAAATAAGGCAAATGAAAGTTTTTTGTTAGATGACTTTAGAGATTATAGAGAGTTTAGGAGCGGATTTTCTGATGAATATAAGAAAGCAAGCGTTTTCTCCTCGTTAATGAAATTCTATATTGGATCAGGAGCTAATTTAAAGAAAACTAATTTATCTAAACTTTTAAAAATGGCAACTGTAATTTTTGAGAATTACGAAAATTTATGTAATGAAATACTCGATTTATATAGAAAAAAATATTTTTTTAAATGGATTGAAAAAGAAGATTATATAGAGAATATTAAATTTTTTATTAATAATTCTTGGCTTAGATTAAATATATCTGAAATAGAAGAAATTACAATTCAAGGGTTAAATTCTGATTATGAGGGATCAAAAATATTATTTGATGAAATGATAAAAACAGATGAAAATCTAATCATTGAGACTATTTTGAAAACATATGCAAAGAGATTACCATTAAGTGAATTTTCAAGTTTTACAGATCTAGAATATGATAAATGTAGTACATTAATTACACTTAATTGTAGTTTTGCTCTTTGCAAAGAAATTTGGGAAAAAGATATTAAGTATCAACAAGGAATAATTAGATGTTTATCACCATTAAATGAGAGTATTGATAACAAAATTATTGAGGAAATTTTGTACAAAAGTTCATATGATTTGGCTACAGAGTTGTATAAAAAATACGGTGAAAAATGTTTTAAGGTATTTTGGGATTATGCTTTGAAATATAAAGAAGGAGAAAAGGTAGAAGGAATCAAAAAGATAGTTAGAACTGATATTCAAAATGGTGTTAGAAAAATAAAAGAAAATATATCGGAAAGAGATAAGTTACTATTCTTAGTTGAAATAGTAGATCCTTATAATAATATTTCAAAAAAAATAACTGAAGAAGAAATTGAAAAAATTTATGTATCGATTTTATCTAAACAGTGTAGTCAACAAGAAAAAGAAGTTCTAGCAAAATTTTTACTTCCTTTTTGTTTAGATGAGAATTATACACTTTCTACTCAGTTGGCAAAATTTTGCTTTTATGAAGTTAATCATTTACTTGCAACGCAAACATTTCCAGAATACGAATGGGATAAATTGGAAAAGATACTCCCAGAAGTAGCAATATATAATAGTTGGGACAGATGCAAACGGTTGCGAAAAGGCTTTAAAAAGAAGGGATATCTATTTTTAAAACGAAACGGTGAAAAGTTACCAAGTTATCTCTTATAATTTATATATAAAAGCGTTTAAGAAATATTAAAAAATTAGAGTTTGTCTTCAAATCATTTGGAGGATTTTTCCTTTGCTGTTAGAGCCCGTATAGCCTTGTTCTGTAAGTAGGTAATCATCCGTACCTTGACAAAATATGAAAATCCCCCGGTAAAT
>CAMLYR010000078.1 GCA_946491915.1 uncultured Clostridium sp. | reverse complement strand
TAAATAAATAGAAATTTCTATTGAATAAAAATTATATAATTTCTTTCAGTATACTGTCAAAAAAAGAACTTGTCAACAAGTTCTTTCTATCTTTTTCTATTTTTCATCGCAAAATTCGACAAATTTCATATATTCTTTTTAAATATATTTTTTCCTTATGATTTATATAAAATTTGTTTTTAGCTTTTCAATCACTTTTTCAATACTTTCTTTTGGTGTTGAAGCTCCAGCCATAATTCCAACTTTATCAGTTGATTGTATTTTTTCAATCTCTATTTCTGTTTCATTTTCTATCAATAATACAGTTTTGCAATATTGTTTTGCTATTTCATATAATTTTTTAGTGTTTGAGCTATTTTTTCCTCCGATAACAATCATTACATCTACTTTTTTTGCCATCTCTTCTGTTTCTTTTTGCCTGATTTCTGTTGCTTGACATATCGTATTTTTTACGACCAATTCTATATTTCTTGGTAATTCATTTTTTATAATTTCTTCTATCATATAAAATTTTTCTAAACTATAGGTTGTCTGTGAAATCACTAATATTTTTTTTATTTCTGACTTTTCAAGTGCTTCTAAAGCTTTTAATGTATCATCTTCTTTTTCTATGACAAATTTATTCTCTCCACAATAACTTAGTGTTCCTATAATTTCTGGATGTTTTTTATTTCCTAAAAGAAAAATATAATATCCTTTATCTACATACTCTTTTGCAATTTCATGAATTTTTAATACCTTTGGACAAGTATAATCTATTAATTCTATTTTCTTTTCTTTTGCTTCTTCATAAATTTGTTTTGGTATACCATGTGCACGGATGATTGTCTTTCCTTTAGCGTCTTCTATTTTCTCAACAAATTGCATTCCTAGATTTTCTAATTCTTTTATTACATCTTGATTATGCACAATTTCTCCTAATCCATATATTGTTTCATTTTTCTTTAGCTCTTCTTTTGCTCCATCTACTGCTCTTTTTACACCATAACAAAAACCAGCCGTTTTTCCAACTATTGATTCCATATTCTTACTTCTCCCCATTCTACAATATCTAGTTTATTGTATAGAAAAATCATCTTTTATCTTGACCCTATATAAGATTTTTCTTATTTTGTCATTTCTAAAATTTCTTGTTTTAACACTTCTACAATTTTTTCTTGTGGTACTTTTTTAATAATTTCACCTTTTTTGAATAGCAATCCTTCTTTCACACCACCAGCTATTCCAATATCTGCTTCTCTTGCTTCTCCTGGTCCATTTACTGCACACCCCATAACTGCAACCGTTATATCAGATTCTATTGTATTTAAAAACTCTTCTACTTGTTTCGCAATTGGTATTAAATCAATCTGCGTTCTTCCACAAGTAGGACAAGCTACTAATGTTGGTACTTTATGATACAAATTGCAATCTTTTAATATCTCTTTTGCTACTTTAATTTCTTTTACTGGATCATCTGAAAGAGAAACTCTCATCGTATCTCCTATTCCATTTCTTAGCATATATCCTAACCCAATACTAGATTTTACAGTACCACTAAATTCTGTTCCACTTTCTGTAATTCCTAAATGTAATGGACAATCAAAAGCTTTTGCCGCTTCTTCATAACTCTCTATGCATAAATCTAAATTAGATGCTTTTAAAGAAACTAAATAATCGTCAAAATCTAATTTTTTTAAAATCGCTATATGTCTGCTAGCACTTTCCACCATTGCCTTTGCCGTTGGCTTTCCATATTTCTCTAGCAAATCTTTTTCTAAAGAACCTGCATTCACACCAATTCTAATAGGAATATGATGTTCTTTACATTGGTCTACAACTGCTTTGACTTTATCTTCACTTCCAATATTTCCTGGGTTAATTCTAACTTTATCAACACCTGCTTTTATCGCCTCTAGTGCTATCTTATAATCAAAATGTATGTCTGCAATAATAGGAATATGAATTTGTTTTTTAATCTCTTTTATCGCTCTTGCATCTTCCATATCTAATGCTGCTACTCTAATAATTTCACACCCTGCTTTTTCCAAATCTAATATTTGCTTTACAGTTGCTTTCACATCTTTTGTTTTCGTATTACACATAGATTGAATAACCACTTTATTCTGTCCACCTATTTGTACATTTCCTACCATAATTTTTCTTGTTTTTGTTCTTTTCATATTTTATTCCTTTCTTTTGTCGCATTAGGTTCGTTTGTCTATGCGACATTTTTTGTCTCATTGGGATCGTTTGTCTATGCGACATTTTTTTGTCTCATTGGGATCGTTTGTCTATGCGACATTTCTTTTGAGCCAAAAAAGGAAAACATGGATATTTCCAAGTTTTCCTTAAATTTCTTTATTTAGAAGCTATATAATATCCAACGCCTCTTTTGGTTATGAGTATTTTTGGTGATGATGTATCTTTTTCGATTTTTTCTCTAATTCTTCTTACAGTTACATCTACTGTTCTAATATCTCCATAGTATTCATATCCCCATACTTTTTCTAATAATGTCTCTCTTGTAACGACTTGTCCTGGTTGTGATGCTAAAAATTTGATAACTTCAAATTCTCTTACGGTTAAATCTATGACTTCTCCTCTAATTTTTACCTCAAATTTGTCTAAATCTAATTCTAAATCATTAACAACAATTTTATTTTCTTTCTTTTTTGAGTTGTCATTTTCTAGTTTTGCCATAGACATATTTTCAACTTTTCTTAAATTTGCTTTGACTCTTGCTATTAGTTCTCTAACGCTAAATGGCTTTGTTATATAATCATCTGCGCCTAATTCTAATCCTAATATTTTGTCAATTTCAGTATCTTTTGCTGTTAGCATTAAAATTGGTACATTATATGAATTCTTGATTCTTTTACATACTGATAATCCATCCATTTTTGGAAGCATAATATCTAGCAAGATTAAGTCTGGATATTGCTCTAAAGCAATATTTAATGCTGTTACACCATCACTTGCCTCAATTGTATTATATCCTTCTTTTTTCAAATTATATACTAATATTTCTCTAATTGGTTGTTCATCATCAACAATTAAAATTGTTTTTTGATCTCTATCTATTTCTTCTTCCACAAAAACTCCGCCTTTCTTCCTTAGCTTTATTTTTATACTATATTTATATCACAATTATTTTCATTATACAAGTAATTTATTAAAAAATCTTGTTGAGGAGTAACTATTCAGTTGCATAAAATTTCTAATTACGAGTTCATGTCTATTTATTTCTCACAAATTCCTCGGTTCAATACGTGCTCTAGCCTTTCTAAATATAAAAGAAACGAGCCTCTCGCTATTCCCGCTTCCTCATTTCTTTTATATCAAGAAAGGCTACAAGCACTCCAATCACATTCGTCATTTGTGAGAAATAAATAGACATGAACTCGTTTAATATCAATATCTTTACAACTGAATAGTTACGTTGGGGACGTACAAAATCGTTCCGAAAGTTGCCAAAAAGGCACATCCCCTTTGGCATACAATTTAGACCTGTCCCTTTTGTCCATTTTTTGTCCATTTTGACACGTCCCCAATTTTCACAATTTAGGTCTATCCCTTTTGGTTTCATTTTGAAACGATTTGGCACGTCCCCAACGTTTCATTTTTCGTCAAATGTATTGACATTAAGACTTTTTAGGCATATACTAAAGTCGTAAAATTTTAATAAAAAGGAGGCAATTTGAGAATGGATAACATGATAGAAATTAGATGGCATGGTAGAGGTGGACAAGGTGCCAAAACAGCTTCTTTATTATTAGCTGATGCAGCTTTTAATACTGGTAAGTATATTCAAGGTTTTCCTGAATATGGTCCTGAAAGAATGGGTGCCCCTATCACTGCTTATAACAGAATTAGTGAAACACCTATCACAATTCATAGTAATATTTATGAACCAGATTATGTGGTAGTTGTCGATGACACACTTTTAGAATCAGTTGATGTTACTTCTGGTTTGAAAGAAACAGGTGCTATTGTGATTAACACAACAAAATCTGCTGAACAACTAAAAAAAGAATTAAAAGGTTATTCTGGAGAAGTTTACACAATTGATGCTAGAAAAATTTCAGAGGAGGCTTTAGGAAGATATTTTCCAAATACACCTATGCTAGCTGCCATTGTAAAAGTAAGTAAGATTATGACTGATGATGAATTATTAGAAGATATGAAAGGTTCTTTTAAACATAAATTTGCTAAAAAGCCTGAGGTTATAGACGGAAATATGAAAGCATTAGAAATGGCTTTAAAAGAAGTTAAGAAAGTTCAGTAATAAAATAATAATTACTAGATTATGATAGATTGGAAAAGAATTGATTTTTTTAATTTTGACGAAACTAAAATTATAATTATTTTTCAATCAACTTAAGAAAGTAAGAAAGGAATGTGAATAATTATGACAGATATAAATGCCAACACAGCTATGGAGAAATTAACTCCTGGTGGTGATATTTATACTGCTGGAAATGCAAGAGATTTTAAAACAGGCGACTGGAGAAGTTCTTACCCTGTATTTCTATCTGATAAATGTAAACAATGTGGTTTATGCTTCCCTGTTTGCCCAGAAGATGCCATTCCAGTAGGAAAAGAAGATTTAAAAAGAAAAGATTTCAATTATGATTACTGTAAAGGTTGCGGTGTATGTGCCAAAGTATGCCCTTTCGGTGCGATTGAAATGAGAGAGGAAGGTGTTGAATAAGATGAGTATTAGAGAAAGATTAAGTGGTAATGAAGCAGCAGCAACTGCTATGAAACAAATTAATCCAGATGTTGTCGCAGCCTTCCCTATTACACCTTCAACAGAAATTCCACAATACTTTTCAACTTTTGTTGATAATGGTCTTGTCGATACAGAATTTGTAGCTGTTGAAAGTGAACACAGTGCTATGAGTGCTTGTATTGGTGCAGAAGCAGCAGGCGCAAGAGCTATGACAGCAACATCTGCAAATGGTCTATCTTTAATGTGGGAAATGATCTATATTGCTTCTAGTTTACGTTTACCTATTGTTATGTCTTTAGTAAACAGAGCTGTATCAGGACCTTTAAACATTCATAATGACCATTCAGATGCTATGGGTGTTAGAGATGCTGGTTGGATTATGTTATTTTCAGAAAACAACCAAGAAGCTTATGACAATCTTTTAATGGCACATAGAATTGCTGAAAATAAAAATGTTATGCTTCCATTAATGGTTTGTCAAGATGGATTTATTACTTCTCATTCTATTGAGAATATAGAACTTCTTGAAGATGATAAGGTAAAAGAATTTGTTGGTACATATAAACCAGAACATTATTTATTAAATAGAAATGAGCCAATCGCTGTTGGTCCATTAGATTTACAAAGCTATTTATTTGAACATAAAGCACAACAAGCAGAGGCTATGAGAAATGCCAAACAAGTGATTTTAGATGTTGCAAAAGATTTTGAAAAAATGACTGGTAGAAAATATGGTCTTTTTGAAGAATATAAATTAGATGATGCAGAAATTGCCATTGTTTGTATGAACTCAACAGCTGGTACAACCAAATTTGTTGTTGATCAATTAAGAGAACAAGGTGTAAAAGCAGGTTTATTAAAACTTCGTGTATTTAGACCATTCCCTGTAGATGAAATTGCAAAAGCATTATCACATGTAAAAGCCATTGCTGTATTAGATAAAGCAGATTCTTTAAATGCTGCTGGTGGTGCTTTATTTGAAGATGTTACATCTGCTATGTATGTAAACAATATTCATGTACCTGCAGTTAACTATGTATATGGTATTGGTGGTAGAGATACAAAAGCTGATGACATCGAAAGTGTCTATACAGATTTATCAGAAATCGTAAAAACTGGAAAAATAGATAATCCTTATCGTTATTTAGGATTAAGAAAGGAAGGTGACAAATAATGCCTTATAATGTAAAAGAAATCGTTGCTAATAAACCTTCAAGATTTACTTCTGGACACAGAATGTGTGCTGGTTGTGGAGCTCCTCCTGTTGCAAGACACATATTAAGAGCTTTAAAACCAGAAGATCATGCTGTTATTGCCAATGCTACTGGATGTATGGAAGTTTCTACTTTTATCTATCCATATACAGCTTGGACAGATTCATTTGTTCACACAGCATTTGAATGTGCAGGTGCTACACTTGCAGGAGCAGAAGCAGCTTATGTTTCTATGAAAAAACAAGGAAAATTACCAGCTGATGGTGATACAAAATTCATCGCCTTTGGTGGAGATGGTGGAACATATGATATCGGTTTACAATCTTTATCAGGTGCTATGGAAAGAGGACATGATATGGTATATGTATGTTATGATAATGGTGCATACATGAATACAGGTATTCAACGTTCATCTGCAACACCAAAATATGCAGATACAACTACCTCACCTGCTGGAACTGTGATTCCTGGAAAAACACAATGTAGAAAAGATTTAACGAAAATCATGGTAGGACATCACATTCCTTATGTTGCTCAAACCATTGCTTATATGAATTTCAAAGATTTATATGAAAAAGCTGAAAAAGCTATTTACACAGAAGGACCAGCATTCTTAAATGTTATGTCACCATGTCCTAGAGGATGGGGATATCCAACAGAAGATTTAATGAAAATTAATAAACTTGCTGTTGAAACATGTTATTGGCCATTATATGAAGTTGTAGATGGTGTATATCATATTTCATATAAACCAGCTAAAAAATTACCAATTGAAGAATTCTTAAAACCACAAAAAAGATTTAGACATATGTTTAAACCTGGAAATGAGTGGATGATTGAAGATTTCCAAAAAATTGTTGATGAAAGATGGCAAGAATTATTAGATTTAGAAGAAATGACAAATAAAAATAACTAACAAAAAAGGGATTTTGGGGACGGACTCAAAATTCCCTTTTTTATTGGTTTTAAATTTTAAAAAAATGATTATAAGCGATGCTAACTTTACACCTCTTAGAGAATCTGTTCCCATATCATATTCTGGTGTACAATCTCTTTCTATTTCCCATACTGTAACTCCTCCTATATTCTACTATTTAAAAGTTATATAAATTTTATCATGTTTTATACCATCAGTCAACTCATTTCCCCCTTAGGCCAGGGAAATTTCATCGATTATTACAAAATTGTAATATTTCCAATAAATAGGAATC
>CAMLYR010000077.1 GCA_946491915.1 uncultured Clostridium sp. | reverse complement strand
TTTACCATATATTAGCAAATATTACAATTCTGTAATAATCGATGAAATTTCCCTGCCCTTAGGCACACAGCTTAATCAGCTTTTTTAATCTCTACTTTCTATCACAATTAAAATCCCATTGTTCATCTCAATATGTGCTGTATCTGTTACGATTTCATTACTAATACCCAAACTGGTTCCTATCGGTAATGTATAATCCTTTAAAGGATATTTAAAACCAGTTAAAGTTAATCCCTCTACTGTGCTAGTCAAAGGAATTAAAGATACATATTTTCCATAGATTTTATCTTTTTCTAATTGAATTGATGTATTAATTAAATAAATTCGATTATGTTCATCTAAAATTTGACAAGGAATATTGGCCTCTAATGCATCTTTTAAAATATGAATATTGGCAATTGCATGATCCATTCTCTTCCCTAATGCTCCCATAATCGTAATTTTTGAACTTTTTAAACGAATGGCTAACTGTAAAGCAATATCTGTATCTGTGTTATCTTTTTCAGCATTATATGTATGAAAAATAATTTGAGACTGTTTTTTATAAAATTTTAGAATTTCAGGAGAAACAGAGTCAAAATCTCCTACTACATGATTTGGTATGATTTTTAGTTGGTATAATGCCTCTAATCCTCTATCTCCTGCTATTATATTTTGACCGTACATGTTTTTCACAATACCTTTTTAATTGTTCCATATTGATATCTCCACCTGATACAATTAAAGTTTCCATTTTTATTTCTCCTTTTCTAACAATTTTTATCATATACTAAACTTTTCATTAGATTGAATCAAATATGAGCTGATTTTTTCTATATAATAGAAAAGCCATGATTCATTCTATATAGAAATACATCATGGTTTTATTTTCTTTTCTTGTCTATGTAATCTTATTCTTCTTCTGGTGCTTCTACTGGGCAAACACCTGCACAAGTTCCACAGCTGATACAAGCAGATTGATCAATTACGAATTTATCATCTCCTTGTGATATACATTGAACTGGACATTCAGCAGCACAAGCTCCACATGATATACATTTATCTGTTATTTTATATGCCATCTATATTCACCTCCTTTAATTTCTTGCTTCTCTATTGTTTCTATGTTTTATTTCTTTATTTATTCTCTCCTTATTCTTTCCTTATTCTTTCTTTTGATAATTGGCGTCTTTTCTTTTTATTCTTCTCTCATTCCTTCTTCTTCTTTCTCCAATTTCTCCAATTCTTCTAATTCTTTTTGATGTTCTATTTCTTCTTGATCTAATTCTTCTTTTTCTGCATCTTTTATGACTTCAATGTCTTTTACATCATATCTTCTATAAATATAGGTATCCCCATTTTTAATTTTTACTCTAACTCTTTCTTTTAGGGTTTCTATAGAATCTACTTCTCCCTCTCCTTCTTCTGTTTTGACAATAGCTCCTATATGTGGTAAATTTCTTAATTTTTCTTCATAAACTTCACTTTCATATTTCAAACAACACATTAATCTTCCACAGTTTCCTGATATTTTTGAAGGATTTAAAGAAATATTTTGTTCTTTTGCCATTTTGATAGATACAGCTTCAAAATCATTTAAGAATGTACAACAACATAATTCTCTTCCACATACACCGTTTCCACCTATTTTTCTTACTTCATCTCTGACACCGATTTGTCTTAATTCTATTCTTGTTTTATACACGGCTGCTAAGTCTTTTACTAATTCTCTAAAATCAATTCTTCCATCTGCTGTAAAATAGAATAAGATTTTACTATTATCAAATTTTACTTCTACATCTGTTAATGTCATTCCTAATCCATGTTCTTTTATTTTCTTTTTGCATACTTCATAAGCTTTTTTCTCCAATGCTCTACATTCATCATAACGTTTATAATCTTTTCCATTGGCAATTCTGATAACCACTTTTAAAGGTTCTACAATCTTATCTTCTGGAACAGTTCTATTAGGAATCATTACTTCCCCAAATTCTTCTCCCTGTGCTGTTTCTACGATAACTTTATCTCCTTTTTTTAATCTCCATTTTTTTGGGTTAAAGAAATAGATTTTTCCTAATTTTTTAAATCTTACGCCTACAATATCTTTCAATTTACTTCCTCCCACATATTAAATATCATGTTATCTATACACATATCATAATTTGCATTTTGATTCAACCTTTTTTTCGTATTTTCTATGACATCAATACAATTTGCATATTGTGTGTTTTGTTTTGCTAATTTCAATAATATTATATTTATATAATCTAATATATTCATAATTTCATCTTTAGATTGATATAGCGGTTGTCCTAAGTTCATCAATTCTGTCATATCTGTTTTGTTTAACTTTTCTATCATATCTTCTATACTTTTATATTGTTCTTTTTTATCTTTTAACAAAATCGCTTTTCCAATACTTCCTTGAAATGCTTCTAACATATTGGGACTAATATTTGTCATTCCATATGTTTTTTCCATATATTGTTTTATCTCTTCTTCTCCAATAGGTTGAAAGGCAATCTTCATGCATCTTGATTTTATCGTATTTAAAAAAGCATTTTCATTACTACCAATTAATATGATGATACCATATTCTGGTGGTTCTTCTAGTGTTTTTAATAGACAGTTTTGTGCCTCTGTTGTCATTTTGTCAGCATCATTGATGATATAAACTTTTTTATCAGAAATAATTGGCTTTTCTTGTATCTTTCTTTGTAAATATCGGATTTGTTCAATTTTGATACTATTTCCATCTGGTTCTATGTATAAAAAATCAGGATGGTTATGAGACATAAATTCGATGCAAGATTTACATTGATGACATCCTTTTTCTTGTTCATTTGTGCATAATGCAATTCGAGCAAACTCTTTGGCTATCATTTGTTTTCCAATGCCTTCTATACCTACAAACATATAGCTATGTGATATTTTGTTTTCAAGTATTGATCTTTCTAATTCTTTTTTTATTTGCTCATTTCCAATAATCTCATCAAACATCAATGTTTCGCTCCTTTTTCTTACCTTTATTATTATATACTAAAACAATTGATTTTTCAATAAAAAAGAGATTAAGTTTTCTGTTTTTTCAAGATGAGGGCGGGGATGTTTATATTTTTTTATGTATTGACGAATGTGCCGTGAAATAGATGTATAAATTCTTAATTTTTAATAAATGAGGAAGCGCGAGCAGCGAGAGACTCATTTATTGAAAATTTAGAAGTTATCATCTATTGAGCAAACGGACAAATATCGCTTCGCGAGAACTTTTCTCTAATTTTCTAACTTAACTATATATATTTAAGTTCTCGAAGAAGCGTTAAGATTTGTCGACGCGAAAAATTGCGTAGCAATTTTTCTGTGCAACGCTGTTTTTTGTGGTATAGGAAAAAGTCATTTTTCCTATACCACAAGAAAATCATAAAAAAATATAAACATCCCCGCCCTCATCTTGAAAAAACAGAACTTGAAAAATATGGATTAAAATGCAAAAAAAATAGAGATCTAAAATCTCTATCTTTTAATCTACATGTCCCCATTTATTTAATGGCCATATTCTTATCGCTACAGTACTTTCTATTTTCTCTAACGGTATACATCCAAATGATCTACAATCTGTACTATGTGGTCTATTATCTCCCATTGCAAATACTGTATTTTCTGGAACAACAAAATCTGAGAAACCTGGACCTTCTACATCTGTTACAACACCATCTTGTAAATATGGTTCATCTAATTCTTCTCCGTTTATATACACTTTTCCTTCTTTAATCTCTACATGTTCCCCTGGTAAAGCAATTACTCTTTTTATATAACTTTCTTTTCCAATTTCTAATACATATTTTACAAATTTTCCAAATATATTGGTTGGTTCATTTTCATATTTCGCAACTGGGTTATTTTCATCTATTTCTAAACTTGTATAAAATTTCTCTGTTGGTGCTTCAAATGTAATAATTTCTCCTCTTTCAGGTAATGTTTTTGTCGTTCTTGACCATCTATTTAGCCATAATCTCTGTCCTTCCACTAGTGTTGGTTTCATTGATACTTGTTGTACAATGGTTGGTGTACCTATAAAATATCTAAATAATAAAGCTAATACAATTGCTATAATGATGCAATATACCCATTCTAATGCTTCCTTTATCTTTGGATTCAACTTTCTCTCTCCTTTAACTTTTCAAAATCTAATTTATTATACCTTAATTCTTTTTATTTTTCAATTCTAATTCGTATTTTTTTTATAATTCTCCGTCTTTCATGTTGCTGTTCAGACATTCCCTATTCAGAGGAAGGCTATGGTAAATTTTTAAATGTTCGAATGTGACCGGAGTCGTTTTAGAAATTCTTATAGCTAAGTCGTAAAGGGTCCTGTTTCCGGGTATTGTTGCGATTTAGCTATTAGAATTTCTTAAACGGGAATCGGAGGGTAGCCGAGAACTTTAAAAATTTACCATAGCCTTCCTCTGAATAGGGAATGTCTGAACAGCAACTCTTTAATCTTTTGTTGGAATTCGAATGACAACTTCTGTTCCCTTTCCTACTGTGCTTTTGATATCAATACTTCCCCCATTTTTATCCAATATCTCTTTTGCAATCGAAAGTCCTAGACCTGTTCCTCCCATTTCTCTTGTACGTGCTTTATCTACTCGATAAAATCTTTCAAATATTCTAGATAAATCTTCTTCTGGTATTCCAATTCCATTGTCAAAGATTTTTATATAAGCATCATTATATACAAATCCTACATATATTTTAATTTCTCCACCTTCTGGTGTATATTTGATACTATTTGTTAAAATATTTAAAATCACTCTTTCAATATCATCTTTATCTGCATAAACTGGTGGAACATCTGCTGTCACAAAAGAATTGACTGTATGATTTTTCTTTTTGATTTCTATTGCCAATTTATCTTGACATTTTTTTACCAATTCTCCTAAATCAAAAGATACTTTTCTTACTCTATTTTTATTATTATCATATCTTGATAAAGTTAATAAATCTGTAACAAGTCTTGCCATTCTTCTAGCTTCTGATGCAATCACATTTAAGAACTTGTCCTGTGTTTCTTTATCATATTCACCTTCTAATAAAGTATCGGCATATCCCATGATTGATGTAATTGGCGTTTTTAATTCATGCGATACATCTGCCACAAATTCTTTTTGCATGTTATCCAATTTTACATGTTCTGTTATATCTTGGATAACAGCAATGACACCATTTGGTCTATCTGATTCATTTTTAAAAGGTGCAAAAAATACATTTACATAGTTATCTTCTACTTGAATTCTTTGTTCTGTTGATGTCCAATTTTCTAAATAAATGATTTTTTCCATATTAATTCCTAATTTAAATTTGGCAAAAATATCATCAAAGGTAATATCTTCTGGTCCTATACTTAAGAATTTTTTTGCTGCTGGATTAATTAAAATAATTTCTCCCTCCATATTAAAAGCAATAATTCCATCTGTCATATGTAAAAGAATGGTTTCTATTTGATTTTTTTGTGTAGAAACTTCACTTAATTTTTCCTTTAATTCTGTTGTCATAGCACCTAATACATTTTCTATATTCACCATATCTTTTTTATTCTTAGATTTTTTCACCTCTTCCTTAGGTGAATTGATTTTATCTTTCTTCTTTTCCTCTTCTGTTATTTTTTCTGCACTTTTTATTAATTTATTAATAGGGTAAATAACAAATCTAGATAAAACAATTGCTATCAAAATACCACTTATTAAAAATGCTACTCCTGCTACAATTAATGCTGTAATATTGGTATTTCGCATCTGTTCTATATATTGGGCTAATTCCTCTATATTTCCAATTTTATTATTGCCAAGATTCATTTCTAAATGATTAATTGATTGTATATATACAAGACCTAAACCTGTAATCACGATAATGCCTATTAAAAAAAATACAACGATTATTTTAAATTGAATACTCCTAAACATTCTTTTCCCTCTCATCCATTTCTATTCTGTTATAGAAACATCTTCAAATATTTTAATCATGCCTCTGTTGTTCTCTTATGGTTTCTACAATTTGTGCATATATTTTGTTCTCTACATCATCAGTTGCAACGGTTAATGCTTTTTCTCCCATCTCTTTACACTTATTTTTGTCTAATACAATTTTTTCTATATTTGTATTTAATTTTTCGCCAGTTAATTCATTATCTAATATAATATCAGCTGCTCCAATATTTTGTAATACTTTTGCATTATATAATTGATGGTCATGACTGACATTTGGCAAAGGTACCAATATAGATGGTTTTCCTAAATTTGCTATTTCTGTAATTGTCATAGCTCCACTTCTTGCAACAATCACATCTACTACATTCATGATTTCTTCCATATTATATATATATGGAAGAATTTTCATATTTTTTATATGATTAATGTTTTTATGATGATTTTCTAATTCTTCTTTTACAATATCATATTGCTTTGGCCCTGTCGCCCAAATCATTTGGTACTTTTCATTTAACCCTGATTTTATAATTTCCATGATTGCTTGATTAATTCTTCTTGCTCCTTGGCTTCCTCCAAACACTAACGTAATTGGCATTCCTGTTTTTAAGCCAGATTTATTGATAATCTCTTCTTTTTGTTCCTCTGTATAATTTTGTTTTTTTATTTTTACAGGTGTTCCTGTGTATACAATTTTTTTAGCATGTTTTATTCTATCAATCGCATCTTTAAAAGATACTAAAATAGTATCTGTTTTTTTCGCTAGCATTTTCACTGCTTTTCCCGGAAAAGCATTACTTTCATGTAATACTGTTGGAATTTTTAATCGATGTGCTGCTGAAATCGTGGCACCACAAATATATCCTCCAGTTCCTATCACAATGTCTGGTTTGATTTCTTTTAATAATTTTTTTGCTTCTCCAAATCCTTTTAATGTTTTTATCATCTTTTTTATATTTTCAATAGATATTTTTTTACTTAACCCATATGCATCAATGGTTTTTAACTCATATCCAGCTCGTGGAACCAAATCATTTTCCAATCCTCTTGTTGTTCCTATAAAAATAATTTTAGAATCTTTTTCTTCTTCTTGTATTTTTTTTGCTATCGCTAATCCTGGATTGATATGACCTGCTGTTCCTGCTGCTGCAATAACTACTTTCATGTTTTCTTCCTTGTATAATATATTTAGGTTTTTAAAAGGTTACCCATAAACCTTGA
>CAMLYR010000076.1 GCA_946491915.1 uncultured Clostridium sp. | reverse complement strand
TTTCATAAATATTGTTTTCGATTTCCACAGCGATTGTATCCTGCTCTACGCTTGACAAAAAATTGTCTTTTGTTCCTTCATAAATCAGCATCTAAGAAACCTCTATATACATAATATCCTTTATGGTCACCCATTATTTTTTTACAAATATTAACAAAGAATCCAAAACCACTATTAGCGTCGAATTAAAATAACCATCAGAATGGTGAAATTCACCCAACGCTAACACCACGGTTACTTTATGAATCATTATTTATACTTCTACATGTTAAAATTTGCGTTTTTCCGCCGTAAATTAGTAATATGGAATATTGATTGAAATTCAATCTATTCATCATATCCAATATATCTTGTATCATATGCTACTTTTCATATCCTGTCTCTATTTTCTGTTGTTTTTGCTTTTATATGAAAAAGATGTACCTTTCTTTTTATGTCTATTATATTGCCTCTGTTTTTTTTCTTGGAGTATAGATTCAGGTGAAACAAAGGATATTTTATACTCATCTATTATGTCATTCATTTTATTTTTTATAACATCTGAATTAAATTCTATATACCCTTCCAAAATTGTAATTGGTCTATTAAAAACTTTTTCTGTTTTCTCGACAAACTCTACCAAGATACTAGGATAGAAGCATATAAACTGCTTGCTTAGCTTCTTATTTTCCAATACACATATTTCTTTTTTCTTTATTTTATCGCTGAAATTATACTCAAGATATTTTTCAATATTATATTCTTCAGGATTGTATAGCAGCCACTTTTTCTTTTTTGATGTTTGATTTAGTACATTAATAATTTCTGGAGAAAGTATTTTACCCATTCTTTCACAAGAAATAATTATTCCTTTATAATCAAATTCTTGATTATATGAAAATATATTTTTTAATTCCATTTCATCAATTAACGCTCGCGCATGCATATATTCATCTAACAATTCCTCTGAAATAGTGTCAATTCCTTTTAATTTTTCAATCAAACAACTTGTGTATTCCTTATCTATCCGACTGACAATTTCTTTATCATAATGACTCTTTGAGAACTCCCAATCCCTTTCAAAAAAATTTTCCATTCCAGGATAAACCACATCTCGTACTTGACGATAAAAACTATTCTGGTACTTCTCTCCTATGTCACCTTTAATAATAAACTCATAATCCTCTGAATCATTATTTTTATAGATTAAAAGTTCATCCTGTACATAATACAATTTTTCATACGAAATATCTAATATCTTATATAACTCTCTTTGTAAAGCCCTTGTATTAAAAATATTTACTTCAATCTGGTTTTTCTGATATATTTCATTTATTCTTGCATAATTGCTTTCTAAGAAATCTTTTGTAATTATCTGTTCTTCGCCTAAACAAAGGTCTCTTTTAGAAGGTTTAACAAATGTATTTTCCCCACTTTCTTCAATATTACCGGTAATCATATTTATTGAAATTTCATTTAAATTTTTTCTACGAATAGTAACCTGTTTTCTATCCTGTAATGCCTTACGACCTTTAGGAGTCATTAGCAATTTATTTTGTGAAGTAATAATATACTTCTGTTCAATCATGTCTACTATGGTTTCTTTCAAAAGTTTAAATTCCACACCCATGACTGCAGATATATCATATACATCAGTCACTTCAATGTCTATTAATTTTAATATCGTTTCAAAAAATAAATTAATTTCTGTTATTTCCTTTGTTAAACAAGTAATGCCAATTTCACAGTACGGAATATATATGCTCTGTCTTTTAATTAAATGAAAATTCTTTAACTCCCGAGGAAGATTTTTTAATACCGCTGATACTAATTTTTTCATAGCTGGTCTCCTATTTTTCTATAATACGACATCCTTCAAATTCTGAAATATATTTGATTATTTGAGGAAATTTATTTCCTCTGATCCTATAATTATCAAGGAATTTCATATCCCCGACAATAATCAACAAACATTTTGCTCTAGAAAAAGCGACATTAATTCTAGCCTCTGATTTCAAAAATCCTATACCATATTTATTTCCACTACTTCTAACAGTCGAATACAAGATGATGTCTTTTTGGCTACCTTGAAATGCATCTACAGTATCTACATCAATCTCAAGATTTTTAAAAGAATGCTGTTTTACCATTGTTTGTAAAATATACTTTTGTGCTCCATATCCTGTAATTACTGCAGCCTTAGTCTTTTTATCCAGTTTGGAATCTAATTCCAATAGTTTTCTTTCGATAATATTCCGTTCAAGGTAATTCTGATATGATTTTTTCCCATTATTGTCAAATTCCTTTTCGAAGCGATCTTTATCTAAATACTTAGAAGTACTGATCCACTCGACTGCTATCCCCTCATATCCTTCTATTGCTAAGTCTCTATCTTTAGCTTCTACTCCATTCTGAATTTCATCATTATAAAAAACATGACTAATTAATGTACCTATGGTTGGATGCATTCGATATTGTATAGTAAGACGATGCTTATTCTCCTCAGGAAACATATTATACATTCTTTCGAAAATGCCTTGAGACAAACTCTCCTCATTAAGTTTTTCTTTATTGTTTTTGATTATTTCCGTATCTAAAACAGGGGGCAGTTGCTGGTGATCCCCCACCAATATAATTTTATGTGCCCTATTTAACGATACTGCTAACTCTGGAAACGTTGCTTTAGCCGCCTCATCTACAATAACATAATCAAATTCAACATCTCGTATAATTCTGTTGGACACAAAACCTGTACATGTTCCAGCAATAATAACTGTACTTTTAATAATATAAAGCTCAACTTCTTCGCATTTTTTAAGTTGTTCTGTCCATTCTCTCTGGATCTCCAGTATTTTTCTTATTTTTTCTGATTTTACACCTTTTGTTTTTTCTTCGAATTTTTCAATAAACGTTCTATCTTTTTCAGAAAAATCTGTATTTTCCACTTTTGAATTTTCTAATTTCAAAAAATATTCATTAAACTCTTCTTCTGAAATTCCAATTTCTTCAAGTGCGTTTTTTGAATAATTGTCACACGTTCTTCTAACGTTTTGATACCATTTTTCTTTTACATCATTAATTGAATACTCCTCTCTTATTTCTTCATTTAATTTTTCATCTCTTCCAATACGAAGTAAATCAGGTCTTTCATCACTTTCCCTAATTAAGTCCTCTAACATCTTATCCACTGCTGGATGCGATTGAGACACTAACAAGACCTTTTTAGGTTCTACTTCCGAATTAATTTTATTTACTTTCAATATCTGTAAAATAATTTCAATAATAACATTCGTTTTTCCTGTACCGGGAGGCCCTTGAATAATTGCTATTGAGTCCGCTTCTAATGCTTTTCTTATTGCAGTCCTTTGCGGAAAATCTAGTTCCTCATTGAACATATGTATTGGTTTTGAAATCACACTTACAGAGGGCGACTCCACTCCTGAAATGATTCTTTTTAAATTAAATGAACACTGGTAATCTTCTTTTTCTAAAACATTTAAAGCATCTAACTGTCTTTCAACATTAATTTTGTCTTTCCTATAATCTAAACAAATAAAACCCTTTGATGGTAATCCTACTGTTCCCTGCTTATTTATTTCTAAAACCACATGATCTTTTTCATAAATATCATTTTCATAAGTACCTACTGTAACAGTTTTTATTTTCTCCTGTTTCCTTCCTAATTTTTTTTCATAAACAAATACTTGTTCTTTGTTTAGACGTTCTTCATCTATAAAAGTTCCTTTTTTAAGGTTAAATCTTAAAATGTTATCCTTTACCTCATAAGAATCATAAGGTAATCGTACAACATTTTTTTCAATATCTTCTTTTATTAATTCCAATAAGTCTCTCCATACCCCATACTTTTCCTTATATTCGCACTCAACATTATTGTTTGACATATAATTTTCGTAATAATCATAAATAATATTTTTTATTTCGAAACTGTCATTTTTAAATTCTCTATGTGCAATTTTTTTATCTATAAATTTAATTTTACCCTGGATTTCAGCATATTTTTTCTTAAATCTATCCCGATTAATCGGAGAAATCTTTCTGAACTTCACAACATCAAACACGCTTTGGCCATTATCATACACACACTCTGCCAGAAAATTAAATCCCATAAAGATATAGATCATTATTTCTTCATTTTCATTTGATTTTTCTTCTTTACAAAATGCATACAAATCCAAAAAGTTCTCTGGCATATACGTTTCACATGCCTCTTTAAGACTTGCTGACTGTGGCAATAACTTATAATTTCTCAATTCCTTTATTCTCTCATAAGCAGCTGTCAAGATTATTGTTTTATCTAAATCCAAAAAACGTGTAAATAGTTTTGAAAAATCATACCTTAATTCGAAAACATCTTCATATCTATCATCAGGATTTTCTGCAACTAATTTTTTTAGTATCGGTTTTAAAGAAACATCCATTCCTCTAACCCTATTCAATACATCCTGAAATTGTATGGCTAATGGGGGCTGTTTTCCCGTAAAAAGATAATAAATCACCGCACCAAGTGAATATAAATCACTTTTTTCAGTTGCATTTTCACTATGCTGATGAACCTCAGGTGCAGAATAAGAATTAGTTCCTAATTTATATACCGTTGCTGAATTGATCATATCTTTAATTTTGCATATACCAAAATCAATTAATTTGACCTGCTTGTCATCAGTCAACATAATATTATTAGGATTGATATCTCGATGGATAATCCCATTGGAATGCGATATCTCTATAGCTTCCAACAATTGTTTAATAATTGAGAATCGTTCTTTTGCAGTAAAATTTTCAATAGAAGCTTTACCCAATTCTATCCCATCTATATACTCTAAGTAAATCACACCAACTTTTTCCTTGGTTGTTTTTACAGTTAGATAATCGTCTCCTAAGATATTAACAATATTCGAACATTTATTTAATTTATATAAAGCACGCATTTCTCGTGTAAATATAGCTTGATATAAAGGCAGATCAATACCATATATTATTTTCCTAACGATTAAATCTCCTGTATTTTTATTTTTTAATACATCAACTAAAGAATTTGTGTCCCCACGCTTCTTTAAGTTTTTATAAACTTCCCAATCTTTAAATGTACTCATCGTTACACTCCTTAAAAAAAATCATAAATATATTATATCATTTGCGTCTACCATATTAAATAAATACTTCGTAATATAAATGTTATACAAATCAACCATTTTATATATTCACCTTCTTTTGTCGTACATAAATTATTTATCTCTTGTTTCCGTCCATCTTTTATGACTTCTGCATCTCATTCCACAATACACCATTTTTGACGCTCCCAGACAAAAAGTAAAAGCCCGCATATCCAATGTCTTCTCCTAATTTTAATATAATGAATAATCATAAAAACTATCCCCATTTACAAGTTATTTGATATACTTTGAAAAAAGACAATTTCATGATATACTTCTATTGTCAGTATGTGCAGTCAGATTAGACTTCGTTTGGTTCGTGGCAACACGGGCGGCATCGTACCTCCTGGTATAGATGCATTTGTTTACGGCATATGTTCCCGTACACTCTTCATATACCGAACCCCACAGTCGCACCGTACTAAGGCGTGAATGTGTGTGGCCATGTACATGTATGAACGGTAATAGTACAGAAACATGTAAGACAGAACAGACTATAACAAATAGTTTGGGAAGTCGGATTTGTGCTGGTGTAAAATGTGATATACGGCTGCAAAGTTCCTTTGTTATTGGCGGAATGGGAAGTCCCCTCAATTATTGAGGGCCAATAATAACGAAGGAGGTGAGTTCGTGAAAAAGGCGGACAATCCTGTTGTCCATATTTATGGCAACAACAATAATGTAGAAGTGAGAGTCAACGTTACTGAAACTTCCTCAAAAATGCCTGTTGCTGTTACAATTGCTATTGCGCTGATTGTTGCAGCATCCATACTGGCTATATCACTATGCTGTCCTGAATTGCTTGCTGATTTTGTCCGTTGGATCGTCAGTATAGCAATAGGTGGCTAACACCAGCACTTTTTTATGAAATGGGGTGTAACATTTTGATATATTTCACTGAATGTCCACTTTATGGACTACAATCTAAAAAAATGCTTAAGCGCCTATTGCATATAGAGGATAGCAGACTTTTCAAACAAGACTATGTTGCCTCCTTAATATCTCCATATATCGATAAAAATGGTAAACCACGTTTGATTGAGCCCCCTAGTGATAAATTAAAGGCTATTCAAAAGAGAATGAAAGTAATGTTGGGAAAAATTATTGTTCCAAATAATATTTTTTCGGGAATAAAAGGGCGTTCATATGCAGACAATGCATTTCTTCATACTAGTAGTAATAATCGAAAGATGCTGTTCAAAATAGACTTAACTGCATTTTTTCCCACCATAAGCCGAGAAGTAGTTTATCGTTTTTTTTATAACGATTTATGCTGTTCACCCGATGTAGCAGAAATATTAACCAATTTTACTACTATTAATATCGAAAAAGCCAAGGTAAGTAATCTTGAGGATATATATGTTTTTTTAAATAGCAAAGGCGTTTCCTGCAAAAATCATTTAATTTCAGGAGCTCCGACTAGTCAAATATTATCTTATTTGGTCAATCACTCCATGTTTGATGAGATGCAGACGATAGCCAGCGAAAACAATGTAATGATGACCGTATATGTAGATGATGTTACTTTTTCAAGCGAATATAGGATTTCTCATCGCTTTACTGAGAAAGTTATTTCCATAGTGCGAAAATATGGATATCAGATTTCCAAAACCAAGGTAAAAAAATATACAAAACTATATCCTAAATTAGTAACAGGCGTTGTAATTGATTCTTCAGGGCAACCAACACTTAAAAATTCTATGCGCCTTAGAATAATTAAAGAATATAAAAATCTACAGTCCCATCCAGAGGATTGTAAGAGCAAGCAACGTCTGCGAGGATTATTAATTGCAGCAAGGCAGGTTAATCCCCATGTATTTCCTAACATCTATAAATTTGCATTTGATTGTAATTAGAAGTCATAATAAACCAAGAATATAATTACCGTTGACAAATATAATAAACAAAACCGCCGCCTACCATTTCCATTGACAGTCTCAATAATACAGTCCAAGAATAACGCACCGATTTTTTTCACATTCTGTGCAGTCATATCCACTGATTCCATTCTCATTTTATCCCTTGCGCATTTTCTTCTCCACCTATTTTATCAAAAATTTCTACATTCAATTTTTTATACACATCCATATCGGGTGTAATCAATGGACTAAGCGTGTCACGA
>CAMLYR010000075.1 GCA_946491915.1 uncultured Clostridium sp. | reverse complement strand
TCAACAAAAAAATTGTACTAGAAGATGGAGAAGAATATTTAGGATATGGATTTGGTGCAGATAAAGAAGCAATATGTGAAATTGTATTTAATACTTCAATGGTAGGATATCAAGAAATTGTTTCAGACCCATCATATACTTATCAAATGGTAGTGATGACATATCCACTAATTGGAAATTATGGAATTACAGACGAAGATTATGAAACTAAACAACCCTCGATAGGTGGTATGGTTGTAAGAGAATATAATGCATTGCCTAGTAATTTTCGTTATACTAAGACACTATCAGAATACTTAGAGGAAAACGATATACCTGGTATTTCTGGTATTGATACTAGAAAACTAACCAGGAGTATCAGAAATAAAGGGAGCAGAAAGGTTATCATAACAGACATAACAACAAGTAAAGAAGAAGCTATTCAAAAATTAAATAAATATGATATCCCAAAAGATGCTGTGTCAAAAGTAAGTTGTAAAAAGAAGTGGTATTCTAGAACAGCAAATTATAAATACAATGTAGTAGCGGTTGATTGTGGCATTAAGTTAAATATTATAAGAAGTTTAAATAAAAGAGGGTGTAATGTAACAATTGTACCATATAACACAACAGCAAAAGAAATAGAAGAATTAAAACCAGATGGAGTCTTTTTATCAAATGGACCAGGAGATCCAGAAGATGTAAAAGAAGTCATTCAACTTGTAAAAGAATTAAAAGGAAAATATCCAATCTTTGGAATTTGTCTAGGACATCAAATGATTAGCTTAGCATATGGTGCTAAAACATATAAGTTAAAATTTGGGCATAGAGGTGGAAATCATCCAGTATTAAATCTAGAAACAGATAAAATAGAAATTACAAGTCAAAACCATAGTTATGCAGTAGATGAAACATCTTTAGAGAAAACAGATTTAGTACCAACACATAAAAACATTTTAGATAATACCATTGAAGGTGTTGAATGTAAAAAGGATAAAGTATTTAGTGTGCAATATCATCCAGAAAGTGCACCAGGACCACAAGATAGTGGATATTTGTTTGATAAGTTTATTGAAACCATGAAAAAATTTGAAAAATAATCAGCGTTTTGTATTGTTACACTTTACTTAAAATATAATAAACGTATAGCCCATACCTCTCATGGATTTTAAGTAAAGTGTGCCTAGTCAAAAAACGGTTCTTTTTCAAATTTGCTAAGATATAGTAAAGGAAATAAAAATAGTAAAGAGAATAAAAATAATGTCAAAAATCGTAAATAAAAGAAAGGAAGGAATAAAATGCCAAAAAGAAAAGATATAAAAACTGTATTAGTAATTGGTTCTGGACCAATTGTAATTGGACAAGCAGCAGAATTTGATTATGCAGGAACACAAGCTTGTTTAGCTTTAAAAGAAGAAGGATATAAAGTAATACTAGTTAATTCAAACCCAGCAACGATTATGACAGATACAACGATTGCAGATAAAGTATATATGGAACCATTAACATTAGAATATGTTGCAAAAATCATTAGATATGAAAGACCAGATGCTATTTTACCAGGAATTGGAGGACAAACTGGTTTAAATATTGCCATGCAGTTATACAAAAAGGGGATTCTACAAGAGTGTCAAGTAGAATTATTAGGTACAAGTAGTGAAAGTATTGAAAGAGCAGAAGATAGGGAAAAATTTAAAGAATTATGCCAAGAATTAGGAGAACCTGTTTTAGAATCTATTATTGCAGAATCTGAAGAAGAGGGAATAGCAGCAGCTAATAAAATTGGATATCCTGTTGTGTTAAGACCAGCTTTTACTTTAGGAGGAACTGGTGGAGGATTTGCAGATAATGAAAAAGAATTAAAAGAATTAATTAAACATGCTTTAACACTTTCTCCAGTTAATCAAGTGTTAGTAGAAAAAAGTATCAAAGGATATAAAGAGATTGAATATGAAGTAATGAGAGATCATAATGATACAGCAATTACGATTTGTAATATGGAAAATTTAGACCCGGTAGGGGTTCACACAGGAGATTCGATTGTTGTAGCACCAAGCCAAACATTAACAAACAAAGAATATCAATTATTAAGAGATAGCGCTTTAAAAATTATTAGAGCTTTAAAAATAGAGGGTGGTTGTAATGTTCAATTTGCTTTAGACCCACATTCTTTTAATTATTATGTTATTGAAGTAAATCCGAGGGTGTCTCGTTCATCAGCGCTAGCCTCAAAAGCAAGTGGATATCCAATTGCTAGAGTTTCAGCAAAAATAGCAGTTGGTATGCGTTTAGAAGAAATCCCATTAGCAAATACACCAGCAAGTTTTGAACCAGCATTAGACTATATTGTTTGCAAAATTCCAAGATTTCCATTTGATAAATTTACATTAGCTTCTAATAAACTAAGTACACAAATGAAGGCAACAGGAGAAGTTATGAGTGTAGGAAGAACATTTGAAGAAAGCTTATTAAAAGCAATCAGGTCATTAGAAACAGGTGTATGCCATATTTATCATAAGAAATTTGACACAATGGAAACAGAAGACATGATGACATATATAAAAGATGGAACAGATGATAGAATTTATGCAATTGCAGAACTTATGAGAAGAAATATAGATTTGGGATTAATTTATAACACAACCAAAATTGATATGTTCTTCTTAGAAAAAATTAAAAATATTGTTGAAATGGAAAAAGTATTACAAACAAATATGGGAGATATGGATACATTAAAAACCGTTAAGAAAATGGGATTTAGTGATAAATATATTGCAAAAGTTTGGAAGAAAAAAGAAAGCGATATTTATGAATTAAGAAAGAAAAACAATATATATCCTGTATATAAAATGATAGATACATGTAGTAGTGAGTTTGAAAGTTATGTACCATATTTCTATTCTACTTATGAGCAGGAAAATGAATCGATTATTAGTGATAAGAAAAAAGTCATTGTATTGGGAGCAGGCCCAATTCGAATTGGACAAGGTGTAGAATTTGATTATTCTACTGTGCATGCTGTAAAAACAATAAAAGAAGCAGGATATGAAGCTATTATCATTAATAATAACCCAGAAACTGTTTCAACAGATTATACCACTAGTGACAAGCTATACTTTGAACCATTAACTTTAGAAGATGTGATGAATATTATTGATTTAGAAAAACCAGAAGGGGTTGTAGCAGCATTAGGAGGACAAACAGCCATTAACCTTGCAGGACCACTTTCAAAATTAGGTGTTAATATAATTGGTACAGATGTCAATGCGATTGAAAAGGCAGAAAATAGAGATGCTTTTGAAAATGTGATGAAAGACTTAAAATTATTACAACCAAAAGGAGAGGCTGTAACGAATATAGAAGATGGTATTAAAGTCGCTAAAGAAATTGGTTATCCAGTATTAGTAAGACCAAGTTATGTATTAGGTGGAAGAGCGATGCAAATTGTTTCTAATCAAAAAGCCTTAGAAAAATATTTGCAAACAGCGGTGGAAATCAATACAGAACAACCAGTATTAGTAGATAAATATATCACAGGAAAAGAATTAGAAGTAGATGCAGTATGTGACGGCAGGGATGTCTTTATACCAGGAATTATGGAACATGTTGAAAAAACAGGTATCCATTCAGGAGATAGTATTAGTGTATATCCTACATTTAGTGTTAGTCAAAAAGCAAAAGATACGATTATAGACTATACAGTAAAATTAGGATTAGGAATTGGAATTGTTGGATTATATAATATTCAATTCATTGTTGACAAAAATGAAGATGTTTATGTTATAGAAGTAAATCCAAGATCATCAAGAACTGTACCATTTATTTCAAAATCTACGGGATATTCTTTAGCAGATATTGGAACATTAGTCATGCTTGGAAAATCTTTAAAAGAACAAGGAATTGATGTGGTATATCCAAAAGAGAAAGAAAAATGGTATGTAAAAGCACCAGCCTTTTCATTCTCAAAATTATCAGGATTAGATGCCACACTTTCTCCAGAAATGAAATCAACAGGAGAGGCCATTGGGTATGATAAAAAATTAACAAGAGCATTATATAAAGCATTACAATCATCAGGAATGAAACTTGCAAATTATGGAACCATATTTGTAACAATTGCAGATAAAGACAAAGAAGAGGCATTGCCATTAATTAGAAGATTTTATAACTTAGGATTTAATATAGAAGCAACAAAAGGAACGGCAAAATATTTAAAAGAACATGGTATTAGAACAAGAGTGAAAAAGAAAATTAGTGAAGGTAGTGAAGAGATATTAGAATCATTAAGAAAAGGATATGTTAGTTATGTGATTAACACTAGAAACATTGATTCTATCGACCAAGAAACAGATGGAAGTCATATTAGAAAATGTGCAACACAAAATAATGTACCAATGTTTACAGCATTAGATACAGTAAGAGCAGTATTAGATGTATTAGAAGAAATTACACTTGGAATATCAACGATTGATGAATAATTATATTGTAAATTGTTGTTTATCCCAAATGGTAATTAAGATACCTGATTCTAAATTATTAACTATATCCAAAAACTTGAAAAATAACTAAAATTATATTAAAATATTATTGTAACTTTTAAATAACATGCAGAAAGGAGTTTTTTATGAGAAAATTCAATATTATGATTGAGGAACGGTGTATAGGTATAACGTATGATGTCAGTCAAGAAGATATCCAAAATATTATAAGGATATCAACAATATGTATGAAAAATCATTTATCCTTTTTGATAGGAGAAGATGATTTTCAGCATAGATTTTGTCATATATATGGATATGGTGAAACACTACAAAAATGTTATAATGAGTTAGTCAAGGAATTTTCTTGAGTATAAAAAACTAAAGAGGAGAGAGAATATGTTTTTTTCTCTCCTATAATAAAAAATAGAAAGGATAATAAAATGCAAAATCATGTAAAATTAGAAATAGCTTTAGAAGTTATTATTAATAAAATAGCTAATGTAATGAATAAAATCAAAACTATTAAAGATGAAAACGAAAGTAGAAAATTAGAAGAATATTTAAAAAAATTATTGGATTTAAAAGAAAGAGCATATAAAGGAGATTTTGACGCAGTAGAACAAATATTAGAAAGTAAGAAAGAGGTATAACAAATTATGAAAAATAAAGTTAATATGACAGAACATGAACTAAATCAAGCATTATTAAGAACCCCTCAGGTTATAATTAAGTCTTTACCAGAAGAACCTAAAAATTTATTAAAATATATAACAAGATTAAAAGAACCAACTATTTCGCCTAATATAAAACCAGAAGTCAAAAAAATGATGTTAGATAATTTACTAAATAATACAGAATATATTTCAACTTTTCTTGCTATAGTTGCTACATTCTTTAATAACAAAAAACCGGTAAAACAACCCCAAATGCATATAATATTGGGACAAACTGGTAGTGGAAAAAGTAATTTATCTGCTAAAGTATTGAGCGAAAATGAAAATACAGTTATTATTGATTCTGATAAATATAAACATTATAGACCAGATGCAGAAATATTAGCAGAAAAATCTCCTACATTGTATGGTTTTCTCACTGGACCTGATGCATATGGTCATAGAGATAATATATATGATTATGCTACAAATAATAAATATAATATTTTAATGGAAATTGCTCCATCAATAAAGAATGGATTATTTAACATCGATATAACAGATCTAATTAATAAAGGATATAAGATAGATGTTCATGTATTAGCTGTTAGTAAATTAAATAGTGCATTATCAATTCATGAGAGATATGAAGGGCAAATAGAAGCAGAATTACCAACTCCTAAACTTACGGATTTAGATAGACACAATGAGTCTTTTCAAGCTCTAAATGATATAATTAAAAATTTACAAAATGATAAAGCAATTGGAATAAATATATATAAAAGAGCAAAAAAATATACAGAAATGCCAGAATTAGTATTTCCAAAAGAAGGAAATATTAAATACTCATGTCCTTATCAAGCTTTATTGGAAAGTCAACAATTAGATTATAAAAACACTATTTCTCAATTTAATGATAGATATTCTACAATATTAGAGCAAATGGATAGAAGAAAAGCTCCTGAAGAACAGTATAATCAAATCTTAGAAATAAGAGAAGAATATCAACAAAAAAGGAGAGTGATCAAATGATAGAATTTGAAGAGAATAAAAAGATTTTAGATATGCTTAAATCAAAAATATTAGAATTGGGTGGGTCTCTTTGACATAGTTAAAATAGGAAAAGAATTAAAAGATTTGGAAAAACAAACATTAGAAGAAACATTTTGGTCAAATAGCAAGAATACAACTCAGGTTTTAGCAAGAATAAAAACTTTAAAAAGAAAATATACAGAATATAACAAAATAAGTGAAGAGTTAAATAATTTAATAGAATTATGTGAGTTAATTGAATTAGAACCAGACGAAGAAATAGAAAAAGATATTATAAAAAATACTAAAAAATTAGAAAAAGAGGTTGAAAAATTAGAAATAGAAACATTATTTTCGGAAAAATATGATAATAATAATGCAATTGTAACAATACATCCAGGTGCGGGAGGTACAGAATCACAAGATTGGGCAGAAATGTTATATAGAATGTATTCTAGATGGGCAAACAAAAATGAATTTGAAATTAAAGAATTAGACTATCTAGAAGGAGAAGAGGCAGGAATAAAAAGTGTAACATTTGAAATTATAGGAGAAAATGCATATGGATATATGAAATGTGAAAAAGGTGTACATAGACTAGTAAGAATCTCTCCATTTGATTCAGGAGGAAGAAGACATACCTCATTTGCTTCAATAGAAGTTTTACCAGAAATCACAGATGACATAGAGGTAGATATAAATCCTGATGATTTACGAGTTGACACATATCGAGCTTCTGGTGCTGGAGGGCAACATATTAATAAAACATCATCAGCAGTAAGAATTACGCATATTCCAACAAATATTGTTGTAGCTTGTCAATCTGAACGTTCTCAAATTCAAAATAGAGAAACAGCAATGCGAATGTTAAAATCCAAATTATTAGATTTAAAAGAAAAAGAACAAAAAGAAAAAATTGAAGATTTAAAAGGAGAACAAAAAGATATTGCATGGGGGAGTCAAATTCGTTCATATGTATTCTGTCCATATACTATGGTTAAAGACCATCGAACAAATTATGAAGTAGGCAATGTTGAAGCTGTAATGAATGGTGAAATAGATGATTTTATGGAAGAATATTTAAAAAGGGGTCGTTCCTTCAATTCTTAAAATTGCCACAGGGGACGGGTTATTTTGGCACTACTAGGGGACG
>CAMLYR010000074.1 GCA_946491915.1 uncultured Clostridium sp. | reverse complement strand
TAAGCTAAAAGAGATTACTAAAAAGGAATTTATGGATTGGTTAAAAAAGCAATAATAGTGCAAAAGAATTTAAAGATATAAAAATAAAAAGGAATGAAATCAGAGAGTGATATATTTGTTAGATTTCATAATTTTAACCTTTTTTTATTGATTATATCCATTTTAGTGTAAAAAATTCAATTTCTTGCACGAATACCTTACTAAGCAATGAATTGATGCTATAGATAAAGAGCAAAAGGAGTAATTAAATTTGTTTTTATATAGATTTCAGTTTAGTGGTATATTATTATATAAATGTAGAACTATGTAATATGGCCTAGAATTTAATTGAATAGATTAGTAAAATAAGGGGGAGATGATGGGAAAAATGAAAATAATAGTTACTGGAACAGGTTATGTTGGATTGGTTGCAGGAGTGTGTTTTGCAGAGAAGGGATATGATGTTACATGTGTGGATGTTGATGAAGAAAAAATAGAAAAGTTATCAAATGGAATATCAACAATTTATGAAGAAGGATTAGAAGAATTACTTAAGAAGAACATTAAAAAAGGAAATCTACATTTCACTATAAATTATAAAGATGCTTATAAAGATGCTGATGTAATATTTATTGGTGTAGGAATACCTGAAGGAAAAGATGGAGCAGCTAATTTATTTTATGTTGAAACTGTTTCAAGACAAATAGCAGAAACGATTGAAAAAGATTGTTTAGTTGTCGTAAAGTCCACTGTACCTGTAGGAACTAATGATAAAGTAGAAACATTTATCAAAGAGGACTTAGTAAATAATGTTAAAGTAGAAGTTGCTAGTAATCCAGAATTCTTATCACAAGGACATGCGGTAAGAGATACATTCGAAGCAAAAAGAATTATAATTGGTACAAATAGTCAAAAAGCAGAAAAACTTTTAAAAGAAATATATGAACCATTTAATTTGCCTATTGTTTCTGTTAGTAGAAGGAGTGCAGAAATGATTAAATATGCTTGTAATAATTTTCTAGCATTGAAAATATCATATATGAATGATATTGCAAATTTGTGCGAATTAGTAGGAGCAGACATAAATGAAGTAGCAACTGGTATGAGTTATGATAATAGAATAGGGGCTGATTTTTTACGAGCTGGAATAGGTTATGGAGGTAGTTGCTTTCCAAAAGATACAAAAGCACTAATGTATTTAGCAAAACAAAATGATTATACTTTAAGAACTGTACAATCTGCTATAGAAATAAATGAGGAACAAAAAATAAAATTATATAAAAAAGCATGTGAAAGATTAAATACCTTCGAGGGATTAAAAGTAGCAATTTTAGGTGTAGCTTTTAAAGTGGGGACAGATGATTTAAGAGAAGCTCCTTCTTTGATAAACATAGATTTATTATTAGAACGTGGTGCAAATATTTATGCATATGATCCAGTAGCGATTGAAAATTTAAAAAAACGATATTCTACAAGAATACATTATACAACCAATATAGAAGAAGCTATTAAAGATTCTAATGTATGTTTTATATTTACTGAATGGGAACAAATAAAAGAATTTAAACCTAGAAAATATAAAGAATTAATGAAAATGCCTATTATTTATGATGGAAGGAATATATATGATACAAAAGAAATGAAAAAGAATAAGATAGAATATTATTCAATAGGAAGATAGAATAAGAAAAATGAAGAAAAACAAAGAATAGTTGAATAAGTCTACAAATTAATGGATATATTGACAAAATACTTGAAAAAAATGTATAATTATGGTAATTTAGTACATTAAAAGTGAGACTTGTTATTAAAAATAAATTATATATGTTAGGGGGAGAATGAAATATGTGTAAACTTCACCATGTTGCTATTGCAACAATAGATTTTGAGGAATATAAAGAACTTTTTGAAAAATTAGGAATGACTATACAAAGAGAAGTGGGAGAAGCACCAACAAGACAACTTTGGTTCAATGAAGGAATTCAATTGAAAGAGGTTAGTTCTTTAGAGTATGGGACAAATGTAGATCACATTGCATTGGGAACAAAAGATATCGAAGAAACTATTAAAATAGCTTTATCAAATGGATGTAAATTAGATTTACGTGGTAATAACTGGTTTATTCTTTCTAATGGAACTAAAATTGAGTTAATGGAAGAAGAGTAAAAGAAGTTAGATTATAGAAAAAATATATATTGCAATTTGTTATATAGGAAAAAGTATAAGATAGAATTGTGCGAATAGGAGAAAATATGAAAATAGGGATTATAGGTATAGGATTTGCCGGTCAATTACATTCAAAAGTAATAGAAATGCTTGACACAAATATTGTATATTATGTTTATGATGTTATGCCAAATGCTGCACAAGAATTTGCAAAAGCACATAAATGTCAAGCTGTTAACAGTCTTGAAGAATTATATGAAAAAATAGATGCTGTTATTATAGCAACACCGACTTTTACACATTATAATTTAGTAATGGAGGCAATTCAAAAAGGAAAACATATTTTATGTGAAAAACCTATGGCAGTTCGATTATCAGAAGCAGAAGAAATGCTAGAAATGTCTAGGAAGGAGAATAAAATTTGTGCAATAGGTTTTAATTACCGTTTTTTTGAAATAACAGAAATTTTGAAGAAACAAAATCAAATAGGTGAAATGTGCAATATAAAAATATTAATAAAAAGGCTTTTTAGAAATGATTGGCATAATAAAGACAATGGTGTTTTAGCGGATTTAGGAATACACCTTATTGATTATATAACTTATTTGTGTAATCAAAGTATAAACCTGTCTACTTGTAAAGTAAAAAGAAAATATATAGAAGGCTGGGACTATGATTCAAAAGTATTAGGTAAAACAGAAAAAGGAATACCTTTTGAGTTAATTGCATCAAGGACAAAAAATCCAGATGAGGTTCAATTTAATATTGAAATAGTAGGAACAAAAGGTACATTTCGATATGATTCAAGAAAAGAAACAACTTATGAAATAGAAAAAGACAACATTTCATGTAAATATAATTTTGAAAAAGAACAAAAAACAGAAGGTTTTTTCGATTTTACGGATTCAATATTGAGACAAGATGAGGCTTGGTTAAAAGCGATATCAAGTGAAAATGTAAAAAATATTGCTACATTTGAAGATGGCTTTCGTGCTCAAAAAGCACTAGAATTTTTTCTTTTAAAAAAATAGGAGTGTTAGAGGGGATTTTATGAAAAAAATATTTATAGCGTGTCCTATATCAAAATATATAGATGGAGATAAATTTATCAATAATGATTTTAAAATTTTTATTGAAGAATTATACAATGTTTGTCAGAAACATGCTTCAAAGGTTTTTCTTGCTTTACGAAGAGAAGAATATGGAAAAAAGTTGATGAAAGATACTTGTACGGAACTTGATTTTGAAGAAATGAAAACAACTGATTTGGTGGTTGCAATACCAGAAGACTCAAAAGGAACAGCGGTAGAACTTGGTTGGGCTAGTTGTATGAAAATAAAAATTTTACTTCTTCTTGATAGTAATCAAAGATATACACCTTTAATTTCAGGATTAAAAGATATTACAGATGTAGAAACAATTTGGTATGATGGCAATTTAAATAAAGATGTTTTAACTAATATAGATAATATGATAAAAAAAAGAGTAAAGAATAGAGGGGATTTATATGAACAAAATATTTATAGCATGTCCTTTCATTAAATTTATAAATGGAACAGATTTTATAAACAATGATTTTCGACAATTTACAGAAGATTTGTATGATTTATGTGCTAAATATGCTTCAAAAGTGTTTCTTGCTTTAAAAAGAGAAGATTATGGAGCTAAACCACTTCAATCTTATTCTTGTTCTATGGATTTAGATGAAGCAAAAAGTGCAGATCTTGTCATTGCTATTCCAGATGATTCTATGGGAGTTGCAGTAGAACTTGGTTGGATGAGTGCTATGCAAAAACCAGTGATACTTGTATTAAATAAAAATCAAACTTATACACCACTGATTTACAATATTAATAAGATTACACCAGGTAAAGTGATTTTTTATGAAAATGAAGAAAAAAAATCTTTGCCAGATATAAAAAAGGTATTGGAATATTATAAAAAGTTAATGGATGGGGATGAAAAATAAAATGAACGATATAAAAGTTTTGTATCTTCGAACAAATCGATATTGTAATGCTCACTGTTTTATGTGTGATTTTTGGAAAAATAGTAAGAGTGAGATTACAGAAGAACAGTTTGAAAATGTATTGAATATGTCAAAAACTGTTGAAATGATTAGGTTTACTGGTGGAGAACCACTTCTTTGTAAAAAATTACCGGAATATATTAAAAAGTGTCATTCAAGAGGTATAAAAACCTCGATTATAACTAATGGATTGATTTTAGATGAAAAGCTAGATGTATTAGTAAAAAATGGTTTAGACCAGATTGTTATTAGTGTTGATGGTAGCACATCTGAATTACATGATAGATTAAGAGGGACAAAAGGTCTATGGAAAAAAATTGATATGGTATTAGAACGTATCGAAAAGGAATATCCTTTGTTACATACACGAGTAAATACTGTTGTGAGTGAAGAAAATATATCGGATATTGCTAATATTGCTAGATGGCTTGACAAACATAATGTAGAACAATGGTCTATTATTCCAATTAAATTAGATAATCATAAGTGGTCTGATAAAATAACACTGGAAGATTTTAAACGAGAATACATTAATTTTCAAAAAAATATAGAAGATTGTAAAATACAATTGATGGGATATTCAGCAAATTGGGCAGGTAACATTGAAGAATTTTGGAAAGGAAAAAGTTATATTAGACCGAAGGGAAATTGTCATATTACACATATGGTGGCTTTTTATGATCCGTTTACAAATCATTTTTATCCATGTAATTGTATTCCGCATCGAAAATTGTCTTTTTGCAATAAACAAGAAGAAAAAGAGTGGTACTTTGAACACGGACATGAATATTGTGAGGGATGCGAACCGTTGAATGCTTATTGTGCAGACTTCCCAGAGAAAATTGAGAAAAATATTTTTAATTTTTAGGTGATGTTATGAAAATATTAGCTTGTGCAGTTGGATTTGGTCTTGGACCTAGTGGCAAACTTTGTTCAATTGTTAATTATAATAGTCAATATGAATGGTATGCTTGTGGAGATGAACTTGACTTATCTATCTATAAGAAAAATCCTTTTATAGATACCTGTTGGTCTAAAGATGAAAAGATTCTTGAAGATTTTATAAAAAAATATGATATTAAATATGCTATTGATGTTTTAGACCAAGATTTGGCTATATTTTTAAAAAATATGGGGCTTAAAGTGATTTATGTGGATAGTCTTCCTTTTATGTGGACAAAAGCAGATCTTATTCCATATGAAGTAGATTATTATTGTGCACAAAAATATCCAGGTTATTCTATGAATCCAGCCCTAGAACCAATTAAAAATTTTATATGGGTTAACCCTATTACTTTAGGAAAAGTGTCAAAACAAACGAATGGTGGTATTGTTATAAATTTTGGAGGACTTCATTCACCTTTTGGAGAAGGAAAAGAGTATTTTGAAATAATAATGAAAGCATTGCTTTCGGCTTTACCAAATAAAAATATTCATATCACAGGAGGAAAAAATGTTGTAAAATTGACAAAAAAATTGTTTCCAGAACTTCCATGCGCTACTTATACTCATGAAGATTTTTTAAAACTTGTATCTAGTGCAGAACTTTTTATTACTTCACCAGGATTAACAACAATATATGAGACTTGTGGAATGGATATAAAAACAATAATTATTCCACCACAAAATTTAAGTCAGTTTTATAATATATTAATTGCTGAAAAAATATGTAAAAATGTAAAAATATTAGAATGGAACTATAATAATTTAAGTTTGAAACACCTTAAGAGTTTTAATGACAGGACAGAGGAAGAAACAGTGAAATATATATATGAACAAATTAGTAATCTTTCTGCTGATGAAAATTATATGACTAAATTTAAACAATATGTGTCAAACAGATTAAAAGATGATTTTGTAGTGAATCAAGTTGAGAACTTTAATGGAAATGGCGTAATAGAAATATCTGAAATTCTTTGTAAAATAATGAAGGGGAAGTGATAATATGATAATTATGGGGATTAATTTTTTCTTTGAACATACATCAGTATCTATAATTAAAGATGGAAAATTAGTTTTTTCTGCAGAAGAAGAAAGATTTAGTGGTATAAAAGGAGGAAAACGCTATAGTCCGTTTACGGTACAGTTTCCGTATAAATCAATGTACGCAGCACTTGAGTATTTAGATATTAAAATAAGTGATGTAGATGTCATCGCACTTTCTTACGATAAATGGGAGCACTTTAAGGGAATGTTTTCTAAGCGTTGGTCATATTATGATGATTACTATGCTCTTAGAGCACTTTTTCATACAAAACGTATTTTATCTAGTGATTACGAGATGTTTCAATATATGTCAGATAGACTAACACCATATGAATTACAAAAAATACCAATTTTATCTTTTGATCATCATTTATCACATGCGGCTTCAGCATACTGTTATTCTGGTTTTGATGAAAGTCTTGTATTTGTGGCTGATTGTTGTGGAGAAAAAAGTTGTACTTCACTATATATAGGAACAGATAAAGGATTAAAAAAGATAGTTTCCTTTGATATACCAGATTCTTTGGGAATCTTCTATTCAGTAGTAACTAAACATCTTGGGTTTAATACTTTTCAGGATGAGTTCAAAGTAATGGGACTTGCTTCTTATGGTGAAGATACTTATAGAAAAGAATTTGAAAATATAATTACTTTTGATGAAAGAGGACATTATAAATTAAATGAAAAGAATATGTTTAATTTAAAAGCCTTTTTAGGACCAGCTCGTAAAAAAGGTGAAGAAATTACTCAAAGACATAAAGACATTGCTAAGACATTACAAAGTATTTTAGAGGAGATACTTATAAATCTATTTACTTATTATAGTAATAAGACAGGAATTAAAAAACTTTGTATGGCTGGAGGTGTATCATTAAATTGTGTAGCAAATGGAAAAATTCATGATGCAGGAATTTTTGATAAAATATTCGTTCAACCAGCATCAAGTGATGCAGGAACTTCTATGGGAGTAGCAGCACTTGCATGGCATAAATATACAGGAAATACTCAAGTTCAATTTGATAATATGTATCTTGGAACAGAATATTCAAATGATTTTATAGAAAAACAGATTAAATCTGCAAAATTAAATTATAATTATTTGCCAGATAAAGAGTTGATTAAGTTAATTGCATCTAAAATAGCAGAAGGTAAAGTA
>CAMLYR010000073.1 GCA_946491915.1 uncultured Clostridium sp. | reverse complement strand
TTGAAGCATTGTGTGTAAGGGATAACTTATGTTTGAGGTTACAGTTTGAAGAAAATTGTTGTGTAATTTTACGCCTTTGTCACAAGTTCCTGTTTACCACTCAGAATATATTATATTAGTTTCATAAAAAAACTGCAATAAGAATTTACTGTAAAAAGCAGTACCATATCTTGTAAGCAGGCAACCAAACTTCTTTATTATGCGCTTATTTTCTTTTCGCTAAAATATTTGTCGTTTTTTCTCCTAATATCCCTCTTTTCGTAAAGATTAAGCTATCCTACACAACAATTTTCTTCAAATTGTTGTGTTTAAAAGTAATACCTCCTACAAATACGCAGTTTGAATTAATCTGATAGACTCATAAAATACGAAAATCAGTGCTGATTAGTTGTATCTCATCACTATAAAATGAAAAAAGCATATATCGTTTGAGGAGAAATAAATGAGAAAAGTTTTAATTGTGATGGACGATATAAATTATAGAGGCGGAGCACATTTCGCAACATTTAAAATGGCGAATTATTTGGCCGAAACGGGAATGGGCGTTTTTATATATTCCCCACATGAGATTTTAAAAGAAACTCAGAAGTATTTATCCAGTCAGATAACTATATGTAACGAAAAAAATTATGCGGAATATGAATATGTAATTGTTCCATTTGAGAATTCCTGCTTTAGAGAGGAAGTCGCTGCATTAGAAGGAATCAAAAAAATACAATGGGTTCATATCGATTACAAAAAATGGGCAGAAATTGTCGATGCTGATATTCAACAGCAAAAAGAACTTTTTTCGTGCTTTGACAAAATTGTATTTGTTTCGCAGCATAACTTAAATAATTTTTTACTGGTTTTTCCAGAGTTAGAAAGCAAATGCATTGTTATATATAATATTTTAGATACTTATGAAATAGGATTAAAATCCCTGGCTCCTATTGATAGCGAAATAATGGAAAAGCACTCCGATGCGCAATTAAATATCGTTGTTTCTGGGAGATTAGAACCCCAAAAATCCTATCAGCGACTAATTGATATAGCAAAAATATTAAATGAACAGGGGACAAAAATAGAATGGCATATTTTGGGCAAAGGAAAAGAATATGACATTCTCAAGCAGAAATGTCTGAAATACTCCATCACTAATATTCATTTTTGGGGCTTTCGTCAAAACCCATATCCATTTGTAAAAGCTGCCGATATTTTTGCGCTTTTATCGGAATATGAGGGATTGGCGCTAGTCATTGCAGAAAGCCTTTCTTTAGGTACTCCTGTTCTAGCAACAGAATCCGGTGGAGTCAGAGAAATCCTTGCAGATGAATATGGATGGATTGTTAAAAATGACATATATTCAATTATCAATACACTACAAAAAATATATTCTGACAGGAAACTTATTTCAGAGAAAAGAAAAAAATTAAAAAATTATCAGTATAATAATGAAGGAATAAAAAAAGAACTCAATCGATTATTCGAGATATCAGATAATACTTCAAAGAGTCAAATTGATTATGTTCCTGACAGAAATTTAATGACTAATAAAGACGTGGATATTTCAGTAGTAGTACCGGTTTATAATACAGAAAAATATTTAAAAGAGTGCTTGGAATCATTGGTACAGCAAACATATGATAATCTAGAAATTATTATTGTCAATGACGGCTCTACTGATCATTCTGAGCGGATTATCGCAGATTATGTTTATCATTATCCTGATAAAATCAGAGCGTTTTCTATAAAAAATAGCGGGTTAGGTGAAGCAAGAAACTATGGAATAAGAAAAGCGCGAGGCCAATATATAGGCTTTGTTGACTCTGATGATACAGTTCAGCCCGAAATGTTCCAAAAAATGTATGCAGCAGCCCAGAAAAATGACTCTGATTGTGTAATGTGTGACTATATCGCAATCTGGGATAGCGGGAAAAAAGAATATATACATAGCTTAGAAGGAAATGTAGACCGATTTGAAATTCTAAAGTATTCTTCCAAATATGGAGTAGTAAATGCCTGTACAAAATTAATACATAAAAACTTAATGAATAAAGTTAGTTTTCCCAAGGGCTTTTATGAGGATCTGGCCACTACTCCGATTTTACTTAGCTATGCGAAAAATATTCATTATGTAAGGGAAGGCCTGTATAACTACAGACAACGAACAGGCTCTATAACTTCCATCAAAAATAACGATTCTCGTTTACTTGACTGTTACGCCGCATGGGACAGAATTTTAAATCTATCTAACCCACTTTATGAAAATGAAATTCATTTTGCGGTATATTGGAGTATTAACTTCTTTTGTACTAATTTTTTGGAGAATTTTGCCTATTATAGTAAAAAATATTTTGACTCCAACAAAAAAAACTTTCTCCATAACTCCTATATCCAGAAAGCGGTCGAAAATGGGCAGTTTATAAATTTTGAACAGTTACCGGAGATTCCTAAAATCATCCATTATTGTAAATTTGGAAATGGCGATACAGCCGAAACATTTAATCAATGCTATCTTTCATGGAAGAAATATGCACCAGATTACAAAATTATTGAATGGAATGAATCCAACTGTGATATAAAAGACAACCCCATACTTGAAAACGCATATTCTCAGCAAGATTGGACGATACTTTCCGAGTATTTTCGACTAAAAGCTTTAAAAAACTATGGGGGTATTGCATTAAATAGCGACATGGAACTGCTAAAGCCATTGGATGAACTTCGGTGCGACAGTTTTTTCTTGGCATTTGAAACATCTAATATGGTACAAGCGGGCATTATTGGCGCCGAAAAAAATTGTATATTCATCGAAAGACTTCTGACGACATATAAAGCTTCAGAACTGCTTGAAAATAAGGATTTTCCGGAAATGTTATTGAAGGAAAAGATGTTAAGAGTTCTTTTGGGTGAAGGAGGTTTTTATCAAAATGGTAAGACGCAGCATTTAAGAAATGGCGGAAAAATTTACAGTGCCAATGTGCTGACAATCAATGTTCATGATGGCAATTGTATTGTCAAACACCATTATGATATATGCAAACCAGGTCAAAAGGTATGGTGTAATGGCTATGAGGTTATTAGGCAATATTTTGCTTCTCAAATTCTATTAGAGTCAAATGAGAAGTCTTCAAATTCCAGTGCCGTAGACTATGAAAGATTATATAAAGAAATACAATCATCTACCTTTTGGCGTATGACAAAACCTCTGCGTATTTTTGCCGATTTTTGTAAAAAAATTAAATGTAAAATGGGAGGAAAAAATGATAAATAAAAATAACTGTCCCCTAGTTAGCGTTGTAGTTCCAGTATATGGAACATCCAAATATTTGAATCGTTGCCTGGATAGTATTTTGCAGCAATCGTATTCAAATATTGAAGTGTTAACAGTTAATGATGCATCTCCTGATAATTCAAAAGATATTATATTGCGCTATCAGCAAAATGACCCTAGAGTTAAGTTGGTTGATAATCCCTCAAATTTAGGACTTTTTAGGGCCAGAATGGAGGGTGCTAAAATAGCACAAGGAAAATATATCACTTTTATCGATAGTGATGATTATATCGGCATAGATTACATTCGTTCACTTGTTTTTAAAGCGGAGCAGGAGCAAGCAGATATCGTAAAAGCTCAGTTTATTATGGATGATGAGCGAATCGGAGAAAAGTATGTTTATAATTATATCAATTATAGGCCTAGAATAACATTGACCGGAAAAGCTATCGCAGATGAATATTTTCGCCAAGAAGGCGTAGACTTTTCTTGGCATATTTTATGTGTAAAATTATATAGTATGAAGCTATGGAAAAAGTGTGAGCATTTTTATAAAAACATTAATACACATTTAATTATGACAGAAGATATTGCATTTTCGACCCCTCTTTTTTTATTGGCAGAAAAATATACAGAGGTAGATTGTGACACTTATTTCTATGTGCAACGCAAAGCGGCCTCTACAGGAATTGCAAAGGATATAAAAAAATTCGAAAAGAATATATCTGACCTAAAAGTTTCTTTTGATTTTAGAACACAAGTGTTAAAAGAATTAAACGTGTATGAACAATATGAAAAAAATCATATTGCGTGGAAAGAAAATTATGGTCGTAGCTGGAAAAATGCAATTAAATGGGCAGGATTTGACAGCGCAGATATCAAATATTTAGAAGATTTGGTAAGACATGCATTAGGTATAGAACAACTGGAAATGCAGACAAAGGAAGATGGATATTATTATTCTGTAACCACAAAATGGTCCGATAGAGAAGAAGTTGTAAAAAAGCAGATTATTAATCATAAAATTCATTGTGTAAGCTTTGACATATTTGACACGCTAATTTGCAGACCTTTTTTTGAACCATCTGATTTATTTCGAATTTTAGAGTATAGGTATAAGCAGTTAAACCCAAAGACGCATGTTGACTTTTCTAAAATTAGAATTGAAGCAGAGCGAGAGGCTAGAAATGCGATAAATGATATCGGTCGAGAAGAAATAACTTTAAAAGAAATTTATGAACGAATTTCCAACGAATATAATATTTCAACTGCACATACAAAAAATTTAATGGAATATGAAAAGGAACTAGAAATCAAATTCTGCTATCGGCGAAACTTTGGATATGAATTGTATAATATAGCAAGATTTTTAAATAAAAAGATAGTATTGACATCTGATATGTATCTAGATAAAGATACTATTATCGCTATTTTGAGTTCAAATGGATATAATGATTATGAAAAACTGTATTTATCATCAGAATCTCAGAAAACAAAATCGACTGGCAATTTATATCATGATGTGACTAAAGAATGCGATAAAAAAACACTAATACATGTTGGAGATAATTACCAATCTGACTATCTTAAGCCTAAAGAGCTAGGAATAGAAAGCATTTATTTACCCAAGGCCATCGATGTTTTTACTGGAAAATTAGTAGATTCTGGGTACAATGTAGGCAATTCATTTTATAATATGTTACGCCCATGCGGCAATTTCTTTGACCATAAGGTTTCGATGGAATTTTGGGGGATTCGCTGCATGCTTTCCGTTATAGCAAATAAATTTTTTGATAATCCGTATTATATGTTCAACGAAAATACAGATTTCAATTCAAATTTATATTATATGTCTTATTATGCATTAGGAATGCACTTATTAGGAATAACTTTAGACTTGGTAAAACGAAATAAGTCCAAAAAAACAATACACTTTGTTGCGAGAGATGGCTATCAGTGTAAAGTAGTATATGATATCTTGAAGAAGTATATTTCGGATTTACCAGAAAGTAATTATTTGTATTTATCAAGAAAAGCTTTACTGCCCTTGGCCTTTACCTCACCAGAAGATATTCCATATATAAAAGACAATATCTCATTTGATTCTGTTACCTTCAAAACTCCAGCTATGATTATGAAACAATTTTTGGGATTGGAAGATAATAAGGAGATTAAAATTCGTCTAAAAAAAGAAGGCTTTGATTCGGAAGCATATTTTAAGAACTTTGAATCTTTTAATACATTTTTGAAAATATTATGTAAAGACAAAACTTTGTTTACATCTCTGCGTAATAAAAAACAACTTATTCAGGAAAAATTAAATGATATAATTGATGAACAGGATTTGCTATTTGATATTGGTTATAATGGTACGGCTCAAAAGATTCTAAGTATTCTTATGGAAAAGCCAATTGATGCATATTATGTGTATATTAATAAAGATAAGCCTATGCTTAATGAAACAGAGCTGGGTTATAAGGTTGAAACCTTTTATGATAGAACACCGTGCATATCTGGTGCCATCCGGGAGTTTATGTTTTCAAAGGGCGAGCCTTCCTGTATCGGATACGATATACATAATAATAATTTAATTCCTAAGTTAGAAAAAGAGCAGATGAGTTATATTGAAAAAGAAATGAGTAAAATTATCAGTTTGGGTGTGTCTGATTTTGCCGAAGATTTTTTGAGCAAATTTGCCGATGTACTGCCACTAGTTACATTTAGGAATTATGATATTTCTCTTCCCTTTGAATTTTTAATGGAAAGAGCGTCTGATATGGATAGAAATGTTTTTAGCTGTTGCTATTTTGAGGACGATATTTTTTCGGGGAAAGGTAAAATTGAAATGACTAGCTGGTGGAATAATTATAGTGTAGCGCAAGAAAGCCGCTTGATTGTTCAAACTTCAAACACTGAAACTAATAGTATTGACTATTTAGGAATCGGAAAAAATTTTTATACCAGTAGTAGGTGGAAACGGATTATCGTAATGTTGCTTATTGCGCCAAATATTTTGAGGAATAAGCTAAAGGACCGACTATAGTAATTATTTGATGCTTACTTATTGATTAAATCTTGCCAAAGCCAGCTTTGTCTGGCCTTTGGCTATTCTGCTAATAACATGTGGGAACTTATAATAAGTTTAAAAGAAATGGGGACAACTATTTTGAAATATGGTTTATTGGTTTTTAAAGAAAGTGTAAATATCGGTGACGACATACAATCGTATGCAGCTCAACGTTTTTTACCCACAATTGACTATTATATTGACAGGGAAAGTTTAAATACTTTTAAAGCAGATAAAAATGAGTCGGTAGCAGTAATTATGAATGCGTGGTATATGTACCATAAATATAATTGGCCTCCCTCACCATACATTAATCCCTGCTTTTTATCTATTCATATTTCCGATATAGACTTTTATATGATAGGAGAGGATTTTTTAGAGGATAACGGTTATAGCTATTTGAAAAAATACGGAGAAATAGGCTGTCGAGATACAAGTACAAAAGAAATGTTACAAAGAAAAGGGATTTCCGCATATTTTTCCGGCTGTTTAACCTTAACTATAGAACCTAAAAATAATCTTAAACGAGGTGAAACAATTTGTTGCGTTGACCTTGATTCTGAAGTTTTGGCCAAAATCAAAGACACAGTTCCTTCAAATAATCTTTTAGAATTGACTCATCAGAAAAAGCAGGATATACATTTTGATTGGAATAAAAGAAAGAAATGTGTGGAAGAGTTATTGGAATGTTATCAAAAAGCAAAATGTGTCATTACAACACGACTGCACTGTGCTTTACCCTGTTTAGCACTAGGAACGCCCGTCTTACTGATTTATAAAGATGAAGACTATTATAAAAATAGAATGGAAGACTATCTGCCTTTTTTATACTATTGCTCAAAATCGGAATTTTTAGAAGGATTTTCTTATAATATTTCTTCTCCACCGCCAAATAAAGAAGGTTTTAAAAAGTTACGTAGCGCTCTAATATCTCAAGTTACTAACTTTATTGATTCAACAAAAAGCAATGAAGAAAATGTTGTAGTTAAAAAAGACTATTGGTTCCACGCATTAAAA
>CAMLYR010000072.1 GCA_946491915.1 uncultured Clostridium sp. | reverse complement strand
CTTTTCTGCTTGTGAAAGTCTTTTCTTTCCTTCAAATGTAAATGGTTTTGTAACAACTCCAATTGTTAAAATTCCCATTTCTTTTGCTGCTTGAGCAACTATTGGTGCAGCTCCTGTACCTGTTCCTCCACCCATTCCGGCTGTAACAAATACCATGTCTGCTCCTCTTAAAACTTCTGCTAATTCTCCTTTGCTTTCTTCTGCTGATTGTGCACCAATATCTGGGTTTGCTCCTGCACCTAATCCTCTTGTGATTTTTTCTCCTATTTGAATTTTTGTATTTGCTTTTGAAGTTTGAAGTGCTTGTCTATCTGTATTAACTGCAATAAAGTCTACTCCTTTTATTCCTGCATCTATCATTCTATTAACAGCATTGTTTCCTGCTCCTCCAACACCTATAACCTTAATTGTTGCTGTTCCATCCATCATTGTAATATTATTATCATCATTGTAATCCATCATTTAGTTTATCCTCCCTTATCTTTTATATATTTTTTAATTAATATTCTATGTATAGAAAAATTCTTTTATTTTTTCTATAATTGTTTTAAATACATTTTCATTATTTTGTGTATCTATACTGCTTGAAACAGTTTTTGCAAATGGTCTTGCTGCTATATATCTAACTAATGCATAACTTGTCCTATATGTTGGTTTTACAGTACTGATTGCTCTTCCTGTTGAAATTTTTACAGGAATATTTAAGTTGATTTTTCCTGCCACATCACTTTTATTGATATTGACAATGCCCTGTCCTGTTAAAACAACATTATTAATTTTATGTTTTAATCCATTATTGGTTATATCTTTATTAATAATGGAAAACATTTCTTCTATTCTTGCTTCAATAATTTCTATTAATTCAGAACTTTTTATGATTCTATTTTTGTTTTCATCTTTTGAAGTATTTAATATAATGTCATTATCATTATCAATAAAAGATTTTAAGGCTAATCCATATTGTCTTTTTAATTTATCTGCTTCTTCCTCTGAAATATTTAATACGACTGCAATATCATTTGTGATATTGTCTCCTCCTAATGGAATTGAATTGGTATAAATAAAGCTACTTCCTTCAAAAACACCAATGTCTATATTTCCTGCACCTATATCTAATAGCATAATATTGTCATGTAATTCATTACTATCTAAGACTAAATTTCTTTCAGCTAATGTCGTTGGTACAATTCCATCAATTTCCAAATCTGCCTTTTTAAATATATTGTGCAATTGTCTTACAAAATCTTTTTCTGCTAGGATAATTTGTGCACTTATTGTAAAACTTGAACTTAAGTTTCCTACTGGATCTGCTACAATCGTTCCATTATCTAATGTAATTTTATCTGGCACAATATCAATTAACGTCTTGCCATCTGGTATTTCAATATCTTTCACTTGCATAATAGCATTTTGCACATCTCTAACAGATATTCCTGAATACTTATCCTTTACTTCTTTGGTTATAGAATTTTGGACAATTGTTATATATTTTCCTGGAATTGTTACATATGCTGAATTGATTTTTAAGTTTGTCTCTTCTTCAGCATCTTTTATTGTTTTGGCTATACTTAAGCTTATTTCATCTTCATTAATGATTTTACATTTTTTTAGTCCACTACATTTATATGAGGTATTGCTTATAATTTCAATTTGACCAAAATTGTTGACTTCCCCTACAACGGTGCATACTTTACTTGTGCCTATATCAATACCTACTATGATATCACCTATCGCCAAGTTAATTCCTCCATTTATTAGTATATTTTTTCTAAGTGTATATATATTACATTTTAAAAAAAATGTCAATAGTAATTGTAATATTTTTGTAACATTTTTGCAACAATGTTGTAACACTTAAAAAAGTTATTTTTCTTAGTATATTTTGTTTTTTGTATCTAAATTTTATTTCATTCTTTCATTATTTTATTTCATTTTTTCATTTAAATAAGAGTTAATCTTAAAGTGTTTTTATCCATTTTTTTTTTTGTTTTTAAGATAAACTCCTATTTACTTTTTATTTTATACTTTTTCTTTTTTTAATGTTTAAAAATTTTATTTTTTCTTTGATTTCTTGTAACTTACTTAAAGTTTCATAAGATCTATATAAAGAAAAAATCTATTACTCAGAAGATTTATTACCCATGTGATTTATTATACAGAATAATCTATTACAGAAAATCTATTCCCCATATGATTAATTATACAAATTTATTATTGCAACAGATTTATTCTATAAGAAAGGCGTGCGTTAACGAAATCAAAGATTTCGACGCACACATGTGAAGACTGCTTCGCAGCACTTCACGAATATAGGAAGCCTAACCTTGTTGTATACGGAAAAATCCATATAGGGTCAAGATAAAAGCCGATTTTTCCTATACAATAAAAAAGCATCTCTTATATCTTAACTAGTATAACTTTCTTGTAGACCAACACTTAGGCTTCTTGTTTTTCTTCTTGTGGTTCTTCTTTTTTATCTTTTTCTTTTTTAGATGCTTTTTCTTTTTTTGTTGCTTTTTCTTTTATCATATCTGACCACTTTTCAACATAATATCTTCTAATGGTTCCTAAATTCATAAACATTCTCCAAACAAAAACAACAATAGCAGCTAAATAAATATCTACATTCAATTTTTGTCCTAAGATGGTCAATAATATTGCTAAAATTGCATTTCCAAAAAAGCCTGATATAAAAATCTTTAAATCAAAATTCTTCTTGATAACAGAAGCAATGCCTCCAAATACAGAATCTAACGCTGCTATGATAGCAATCGCTAAATAACTTGAATATGTGTAAGAAATCATTGGCGCATTTAGTCCCAAAATTGCTCCTAATATACACCCTATTAATATTGCAATAAATACCATTACTCTTCCCATTCCTTTCCAAATGTCTCATTGAGATCGTTTGTCTATGCGACATGTCTCATTGACAAACGAACCTAATGCGACATTCTCTTTTTATTCAATGTATTTTTTCTCAATTGTTCCATTATATTTTTCTATTTTTATATCATTGTCTTTTTCGATGGTTACTGTATGTCCTAATGCATGTAATTCCTCTACTTTACCACCAGTACCTGTTAGTGCACTTTCCATATGAGATTGATTTCCTATTACTTTTATAACATAAGGTTCTAATATTCTTTGTCCATTTACCTTTACAAAAGAACCAGATGTTATATATACAATATCTGTTGTATTCACAACTCTTTGATCATTAATAGATATCGCTTCTGCTCCTGCAAATTTTAGTGCATTAACAATAACCAATAAATCATCAGCTGTAATCGGTGCTATATTTTCATCACTTTTTAGTGTTACAACAATTCCTTCTCCATGCACATCTGTTAATCCTAATAAAGTATTGGTTTGTTCTAATTCTTCCTGTACTAATTGGCTTGCTTCATTATTTGATTGTTCATCATTTTTATATTCTTCAATTCTTTGTGTTACTTCTTGATATTGTGCATCAATTTCTTCATATCTCGTTTTCCAATTTGCTAACTCTGTTTTTAACTCTGATTCTTGCATTTCTTCAATTGCCGTTATATCTGTTTCATTTACTACTTTAAACTGCATCATCATGACCGTTACTAAAGCAAAGCAAGCAATCCCTATTGTAATTGTCATAGCAATTTTACCTTTTTTCATCTTTTTTCATTCCTTGTATAATATATTTAGGTTTTTAAAAGGTTACCAATAAACCTTGATAGTCAATTATATCTTTCTGTCCCATAGAGTTCGTTTGTCTGTGCGACATTTTGTGAATGTCAATGTCTCATTGACAAACGAACTTAATGCGACATTGACCCGAATGTCTCATTGACAAACGAACCTAATGCGACATTACTCTTCCACATTTTGTAGATATTCAAAATTGATGACACCTGAATATTTTGGTATCGTAATACTATTTGATTTTTCTAAATTAACACCTACTCCTTGTCCTCTCATTAATTCCAAATATCCGCCTACTCTTTCTAATCCTGCTAAGTATTCAGGAAGTCCAATTGCTTTTATGACAAATGGGGCTCCTATTCGTTCTCCATTAATATCAATTGTATTTCCTCTACATGAAATTGCTGTTGTGAATACCCATCTTTGGTCATTGATAGATATGGCTTCTGCTCCTGCATTTATTAATTCATTTACGACACTTAAAACATCTAAATCATGCACAATTAGTTGGCTTGGATTTAATGAAGAGGTCGCAATTCCTGTTCCATCTGATAATGTAATAATAACCCCTGGTCCTGTTACTTCTGTCATTCCTGTTAATTTATTTCCTTCTGTGATTTGTTGTTGTGCCTGTTCTAACTCTGTATCATTTTTAGTTGCTTCTTCTCTTTCTTTTTCTAACTCTTTTTCTGCCTCTTCTAATTGTGCAAATCGATTATCATATCGTTCTTTATATCTTAATATCTCATCTCTTAATTCATTTGCTTCTTGATTCTGACCAATTGTAGAATTTGTGCTTTGAATTGTTCTAACTTGTACAACAATTCCTAGTGTTAAAGCAAAACACATGACTCCTAAAATTATGCTAATTAGCTTTTTATTTGGCATAGTAAATTTTCATTCCTTGTATACTATATTTAGGTTTTTACATAAGGTTTTACCTATAAACCTTCTTTTTATGTATGTATTTATACGTCTTCTCTAAAATATACTCTGAAGTCACTATTTAAATCTCCATTTGCAAAAATCTCTCCTGCTACATCTTTTTCTTCTTCTAATATTGCCATAACATATAACATTTTATTGCTTAGATTTGAGCCATCCCCTAAATGGATTGTTTTCTTTTCCTCTTGCATATATATACTATAATCATTTTTATTACTGATGTCAATACTTGTAATCTTTTCAGCTAGTCCAGAATCCTTCATTCCATTCATGATTTTTAATACAGTCTCTAATGAGACTAAATCCTCTTCTACAATTCTATTTCCCACTGTAATATTTTCTTCTGGTGTTTGTAATCCATATATGATTGGTAAATTTAATTCATTTTGTGTAATTTCTAATATATATCCCTGTGTACTCATATATGCAAACTCTCCAAGTACTGGTATACTAAATTGAGGTTCTCTTTCTGTTACTTCAATTTGTACTTTATTTGGTATTACTCTTCTTATCTTTACATCTTCTATATAAGCATTTTGTTTAATGCTGTTACTTGCTTTTGTTGCAATAAAACGAAATATATTTTCATTTGTACGAATTCCTGACAAACTAATCACCGTATCACTAGATACCATATTATTATTTAATACTTCTATGTCCGTTATATTAAAAATTGGTGAACATGTTGCAAACACAATTGCTCCTGTAATGATGCCTAACAATAAAATAAATCTTACAATTCTTTTTATTCTTTTAATCATTCGGTTTCTTTTTCTTTGTTGTTTTGTGAATTCTTTTTTCTTTTGTTCTTCTTGCTTTATTTTATTTTTATTGGTCATTCCAATAACCGTTTCTGTATCAAAGTCAAACTTATCATCAAATTCTTGTTTTTTTCTTTCTTCTATTCTCTTTTCTCTTTCCTTTGCTTTTTTTCTTTTCATCATATCATCAATTGTTTCTTCTTCTTGTCCATTATCAAAATAATATAAATTTACTTCTTGCTCTTTTTGAAGTTTTTGCTTTTTTGACAATTTGATACCTCCTTTTTCATTTGTCTTTGGGTCCGTTGGGACCAGGTCCGTTTGGGTTCTTTGGGTCCGTTGGGACCAGGTCCGTTTGGGTTCATTGGGTCCATTGGGATCAGATCCTTTTAGGGCAATTGGAGCCAGGTTCGTTGGATCCATTAGGGCCAGATTCGTTGGGCAATTAGGTTCCATTGGGACCTGGTTTGTTTAGATGCTTCTTATGTTTTCAGAAAATCCAGGGCATGATATTTTTTATTGTTAAGAATTTCTTTCATGCCCTTGACTTTTTCTTTCTTATTTTTCTTTTTTATCCATTGTAATCTATATGTCTTATCATATTTCCGTGAATATTTTGTATCTTATTTTCGAAATTATCGTATCCTCTTAAAATATATTCAATATTTTCCACTTTTGATTCACCTTTTGTGGATAATGCTGCCATAACCAAAGCTGCTCCACCTCTTAAGTCTGTAGCTTTTACATTGGCACTATATAATCTTCTAACACCTTTTATAATCGCTGTTCTTCCTTCAACTGTAATCTTAGCTCCCATTCTAACTAATTCTTGTGTATATTTATATCTATTTTCAAATATATTTTCTACAACGACTGATGTCCCTTTCGCAATGGTTAATGCTGTTGCAAATATTGATTGCATATCTGTTGGGAATCCTGGATATGGCATTGTTTTTATATCTGTTGCTTTTAATCGTTTTGGTGCATTGATTTCTAATTTATTTGCTTGCATATCAATTTTACAACCACATTCTTCTAATTTATTAACAATTGGCACAATATGAGCACTATTAATATTTTCTAAGATTAAATTTCCATTTGTCATTGCTGCCATACATAAAAATGTTCCTGTTTCAATTCTGTCTGGCATAATGTTATAACTTACATCTTTTAAATGTTTTACACCAATGACTTCAATTTTGTTAGAACCTGCTCCTCTTACTTTTGCTCCCATTTTATTTAAAAAGTTTTGCAAATCGATAATTTCAGGTTCTCTTGCTGCATTGGTTATAACGGTTGTTCCTTCTCCTAAACAGCTTGCAAGTATTGCATTTTCAGTTGCTCCAACACTTGGAAATTCAAAGTCAATTTTTTCCCCGTTTATTTTATCACAACTGCATGCTATTTTTCCATAGTTTTTGTCAATATTTATTCCTAATTTTTCAAATGCTTTTAAATGTAAGTCGATTGGTCTTGTTCCAATGTCACATCCTCCTGGATATGATAACGTGCATTTTCTGTACTTTCCTAATAAACTTCCTGCAAAAATCACAGAAGAACGCATTTGTCTCATCAATTCTTCTGGTATTTCATATTTATGGATGTCTTTGGTATTAATAATTACTTTATTCTTCTTTTTGGTGACTTTTCCTCCTATTTGTCTTAAGATTTCAAACATCATTTGTGTGTCATGAATATTGGGTACATTATATAAAGTGGTCTCTCCTCCATTTAATATGGTTGCTGCTATAATTGGTAAACTAGAATTTTTCGAACCTGATATTTTGACGGTTCCTTCTAGCTTATTTCCCCCTTGTATTATGTAGCTAGACATGTTCTTTCCTCCTTTTATGTTTTTGTTATATTTTATGTTTTCTTTACATAAAAGGTGTGCGTATATGTTCTATTTTTTATGTAAAAAAATAAGAACTAGGGTTCACCGCACCTAATTCTTAGTTTATATGATGACTGCTGACTTAAACAGTCGATTTGCCTTAAAGCTATTAGTAGTATACTATATTATACAATCAAAATCAAATAATTTTTTATTTTTAATGTTATGCAACCTTTTCTTTATAATTTACAATTGTTACTTCTGTTGCTAATTGCTTT
>CAMLYR010000071.1 GCA_946491915.1 uncultured Clostridium sp. | reverse complement strand
GATGTATTTTGTTTGTTTTAAAGAAGATGAAAAGTATTTAAGATATTTAATAAAACATTGTAATACTTTAATTATTGATAAATCTACTATTGAAGAATATCTAGAAAAAGATTTTATTGAATTTAATGGGTTTAAAATTGATTGTATTACAGAATGATTTTAGCCTAGAATATATCTAGGCTATTTCTATTATTAAAATCAATTACTTTTTTAGTTTTGATTAATACTATTATAATTTTTTAATCTAATTTTTTATGTAATATCTCTTTAGTTATAATCGGATTTGCTTTTCCTCTCGTATTTTTCATAACTTGTCCAACAAAGAAATCAAATAGTCTATCTTTTCCTCCTTTATATTGTTCCACTTGAGTAGGATTAGAACTTATAATATCATCTATTATTTTTTCCAGTTCACGAGAATCTGATATTTGAGCATTTTCTTTACTAATAAAATTACTTGGTTCTTTTTTCTCATCTAAAACTTTGTTAAAAACTTCTTTTGCCTGTTTAGAAGAAATAATTCCTTCTTTTTGTTTATCTAATATAGACTTTAACATCTCTGGAGTTAAATATATATCATTAATCTCTATTTCATTCTTATTCATATATGCAATAATATTTTCATTAACCCAATTACAAGCCTCTTTAGCTTCAATTCCTAACTTTATACATGTATCAAAGTAATCAGATATAGCTTTATCTTTAATTAATTTCTTAGCATCCTTAGATGATAAACCTAATTCATTTATATATTTCTCTTTTCTTTCATAAGGTAATTCTGGAATAGATGATTGAATTTCTTCTATCCATTTAGAATCAAGTTTGTATTTAGGAATATTTGGTTCAACAAAGTACTTATAATCTAATACATCTTCTTTACTACGCATTGGAATTGTTCTTCCACTTTCTTCATCCCATCTTCTAGTTTCTTGAACAACTTCATCATATCTTCCAGCATCTTTCAAATCAGATTGTCTGTCAATTTCATAATTAATAGCATCTCTAATATTAGAAAATGAGTTAACATTTTTCATTTCTACTTTTGTACCTAAAGTATTTTCATCATCACTTATTGAAACATTAACATCACATCTAATTTGACCTTTTTTAGGATCTGCTTCTGAAATATCACAATATTGATATATTGCTTTAATATATTCTAAAAATGCTACTGCATCATCTGCAGAATGTAAACATGGTTTTGTAACTAATTCAAATAATGGTGCACAAGCTCTATTATAATTTAAAGTTGTTGTATTAAAAAGATGTGTACTTCTCGCTGTATCTTCTTCTAAATGGAAATTATCAATATCAACTCTAAAAGTAGTCCCATCTTCTCTTTCTATATCAATATATCCACCATTTCCAACACATTCTTCTGGAGGATTTTGTGTTATTTGATATCCTTTCGGAAGATCTGGATAAAAATAATTTTTTCTTTCAAAGTACATATATTCAGGAATTCTAGCATGTAATATAGATGACATCATAATAGACATCCTTACAGCTTCTTTATTTACAACTGGAAGAACTCCTGGAAATGCCATGTCAATTGCTACCACATTTTCATTTGGAAGATCACTATATGCATTTTTTGCAGGAGAAAATACTTTTGATTTAATTTTTGAACCTTCACAATGCATTTCTAAACCGATACTTGCATAATATTTAGACATTTACTTTACCTCCTTTGCTACTTGATTTTTGTAATTCATTAATGACTCTATTCCATAAGCAATATTTAGGACATTAGCATCCGTTTTACAATTTCCCGTTATATTTAGAGCAACAGGCATTCCATCAATAAAACCATCTGGAATGGTAATTGAAGGAAATCCACCAAAGTTTCCAACTTGTAAATGTTCTTCTAAAACCTTTGTTTCTTCTGTTAATATATCTAAAGAATTCGTTTCTAATTTTTTAGCCACCCCTGTACCAACAGGTAATATTACTGCATCATATTCCTTAAATAATTTTTTCCATTCATCAACAAGCAATCTTCTTACTCTTTGGGCATTTTTGAAATATCTTTCTTGGTTTTCTTTTTGAAGAACATAAGAACCTATTACAAATCTTCTTTTTATAAGTGGAGAAAATCCTTTTGTTCTATAATCTTTAATCATATCAATATAGTTATCTCCTTCACCTCGTGGACCAAATATCAATCCTGTCAAATTAGCCATATTAGAAGTTGCTTCAGCACAAGAAATAATTACATAAGTAGATGCAATAGCATTTAATAATGTTTGATCTATTGATACTTCATCAACTTGCACTCCGTTTTTCCTAATTAATTCTATTTTATCCATAAAATTTTCTAAGTGTTTTGTTAACTCTTCACTTGGATTATTATAATTATTAATATCGCATATTTCCCTAATATAACATAGTTTTTTGCCTTTAATAATTCCTGTTAGTGATTTAGTTAGATTAATTTTAGAAGAATCCCATGAAGTCATATCTTTTTTGTCTATTCCCTTCATATTATCCACAACTATTGCAGCATCTTTAACACTTCTAGTTAATACGCCTAAATGGTCAAGAGATGATGCAAATGGAAACAATCCATACCTTGAAATCATACCATAAGTTGGTTTATATCCAACAATTCCACAATATGCCGCAGGTTTTCTAATTGAATCTCCTGTATCTGAACCTGTAGCATATGGATAAACTCCAGCAGCAACAGCACAAGCTGAGCCAGAAGATGAACCAGCACACATTCTTGTTGAATCCCACGGATTTCTTACAATTCCAGTATGTCCAGTAGTTCCAGTTCCGCCCATACCAAATTCATCCATTACGGTTTTATTAACCATAATTGCCCCTGCATTTTTTAGCTTTTCATAAGCAGTAGCATCAAAAAATGGTACATAATTTTTTAATGTATTAGATGAACCTGTAGATAAAACACCTTTTGTAGAATAATTATCCTTAACTCCAAATGGTATTCCTGACAATACGTTATCAGTTATTGGCATTTCTTTCGCATCATCTAAAATTGTTACAAAAGCATTATATTTTTCTTGAACTTCATGTGATAACTTTAATGATTCTTCGATTAATTCTTTTGAAGTTATTTCTCCATTTTTTAATAATTCATGAAGTTCTTCTATAGATAAATTCATATATTTCATTTATTTCACCACCTTTGGAATTTCTATTTCTCTGTCTCTAACTTCTCCACAATTAGAAAGCAAATCTTCAATAGGTACAGATTCTTCAGTAATATCTTCTCTAAGTTCAACACAAAAATCATCCAAACAATGTGTCATTGGCTCAACTTCACTAATATTTGGAATTGAATTAACAACATCACAGTTCTTATCTATAACATCAAATTCTTCTAAAACTTGTTTATTTTCTTCTGGAGTTAGTCCGATTAATAACTTGTCCGCATAATTATCGACCATTTCCTTTGTAAATTTACTCATCTTTATCAGCTCCTTTAATTACAATTTCTATTTGAATATACCCTTTTTATTAGTTAATGTCAAGCTCTATTTTACATTTATATATAAGAAAAAGCTCATTTTCACAAGAAAAACCTTTAATTTTTATTATTTAATGAATTAAAGGTTTTTAATTTTTATACATCTACTCTATAAGACTAGATTTAACATTTATCCATGTCTTTTTCTCTGTAGACTCTAAAACACTTTCTATCACATAATCAATTTTCGTAGCAAAACAAAAATCAGTATCAGAAGATTTTTGATTTTTTATATTATTCAAAAACTCATGTGCATCAATTGTTTTCAATTCTTCATATCCTGTGCAGAACCATTCTTTTTCATCTGAAATAACAGTTGAAAAACCATTTTCATTAAATCGATAAATTTGGATTTCATTCATTCTTTCCAAAGAAAATCTAATTGTTCCTTCTGTAAATTGAATTTCAAATCTCATATCTTGTTTGCTTCCAGGTGCTACACGATTAGATGAAATATATCCCATTGCTCCATTTTTGTATGAACATATAAATTGGGCAATATCATCATTTTCAACTTCAATTAAATTTCCTTTACCATCTTTTCGTTTAGGATAAATAATATCTGTCATGCCACATACTGATATAATATCTCCTACCAAAAATTGTGATACCGCTAAAATATTTATTGCTAAATCACAAAGAGAACCTCCTGTTGCATTTTTCTTTAGCATTCTCCATTCAAAAGGTTCATTTGGATCAGCTAGTCTGTCATTATCGTAACTTCCTCTAAAACAAACTACTTTTCCTAAGTCCCCTGACTTAATTATTTTCTGTGCATATGTAATTGCTGGAACACGAATTATATTATAACAGCAAGTTGCAATTATTCCTTTTTCTTTAGCCATCTTTACAAGTTTTTCTGATTCACTACTATTTAAACCTAGTGGTTTCTCACAACTAACATGTTTCCCATATTTTATAGCTTCTGAAACTATTTCGAAATGAGCATTATTTGGTACACATACACAAACCAAGTCAACATCTTCTGCCGACACTGCCTTATGCCAATCTGTTTCCACTCGTTCAAATCCGTACTCTTCTGCCAAAGTTTTAGCTGAACCTTCATTTGTATCACATACAACCTGTAATTTTGCATTATACTGATTTCTATAAGCTGCCGCATGTTTTTTTCCTACAAATCCTGAGCCAATAAGGCATACTCTTATTTTATTATCCATTATTTCCTCCAATAATATAATATATAAATCACAAATCATTCAATATTTTATAAATTTTGAGTACTACTAATCTCTTTCCATATCTAGCATATTTAACACATTTTTATTATTCACATCATTTTCTTTTATATTTTGATATTCATTTTCTAATGTTCTTCTAAAAAAAGGATGTTCAAGTGCTTCTTTTGCGGATATTCTATTATCCTTATTAAAATCTAACAATGAACGCAATAAATTTGTACATTCATTAGAAACTCCTTCCACTTTTTCTAAACAATTAGGCAGATTATTTAGTGCACTTTTGACTCTATTATTGTATAACACTGGATTTTGCATATAATTATCCCAAGAATTTTCAATTACTTTACCGAAAAAATCATACCCACCAAAAGGACATTTTCCAACTACTAATTCCCAAAAAGTAATTCCAAATGCAAACATCTCTGATTTTTCATCATAAACATCATTGTTAAAAACAATTTCAGGAGCTTGATATCCGTTGTATTGAAAACACGCTTTTGTTTCTGGTGCTATTGGTCTCATTTCATCAAAATCAATAATTACTGCCATAATATTTTTTTCTTTTTTCGTAAGCATAATATTTCCTGGATAAAAATCACGGTGTACATATCCATTTTCATGAATTACTTTTAACCCTTTCAAGATATCAAACAAAATCTTTGCTGATTGTTTTTCTGTTAGCTTGATAACATTTTTTATTAAATGCTGTATGCTAGGAAGATTTAAAAACCTCTGAACGACACCAATATATGTTCCTGACTTCGATATAAAAGTCTTTAAAGGTACACAAAGATTTTCACATTCTTTGAAGCTCTCTGGTATTTCTGTATGGCAAATTTCTTTTCCAATTTTCACACACAAATCATCAGAAATTTTCCAAACACTTCCTGTATGTCCATTTCCAATAAAACTACTATTCAAATATTCTTTTTTATCAAATTCTTTAAATATTTTCTGGACAAACTCTTTTTCTTCTTCATCTGAAAAATTCATATTTCTCACCTTATACTACTATCTATTATATGGTTAGTTTATTACGTAACATTTTTCTATCTTCTTTAGTTAAAATATGACTACTATTAAATTCTGGCAAATGTTCTAAAACGTACTCCATTGATTTTTCTACTATCATTCTATTTAATCCACAACGACATTCATCTTGAATATCTGTACGACCAAAACGTGTTAATTTATCATAAACACAACCACCACCACAAATACGATATGCTATACAAGAACGGCATGAATTGTTATAAAATGGAGATGTTTTCTTGTATTCATGAATACAAGCAGGGAGCTTGTCTATACTATCATAAAACATTTCAGGTTTAGTAATCGGTCCTTCACAAATCCCAAATTTTTTATTTTTACATGCTACAATACGTTTCCCACATGCTTTGCATTCATATGGAATCGAATATCCTGAAATAAAAGCATCCATTTTTTGTTCTACTTGAACAAGATATATTCCATTTTTGTGAAGAATGTCAAATGCTTCAATCATCTTTTTATGAACTTCTTCAAAGGATGAAAGTTTCATTGCAAAATTGTCTTCATCGCCATGAGGCAAACAAAATCCAAGACTATTAGGTTTTAGTGCTATAGACCAATCAATTAATTTGTCAAAATGTTTTTCATTATGAGGTCCTATAACTGCTGAGATTCCTGTCTTGCATCCTGCTTCCTTTAAATTTTCATATCCTCTAATGGCTAACTTATAAGTTCCTTCTTTATTAACATTTATTCTTGCTTCATTATGAAACTCTTCTGGACCATCCATAGACACTATTACTTCTACTTTATGTTCTGCAAAAAATTGTGCAATTTCTTTTGTACAAAGAGAACCGTTAATTACCATTGAAAATTGAACTTTCGAATCAAAACTACGAACATATTCAATAGCAAATCTGATGCCATCCATATTTAAAAGTGGTTCTCCACCAAAAAAGACTATACTCTTTGGTTTTACTGCAACAGAATAAAACATATCTATAGCATTTTTTATTTCCTCTATTGTCATATTAACAAGTTCAGGAGTTTTTGTCTGTCTACAATACTTACAACGAAAATTACAACTTTCTGATACTGCTAGATACAATTGCTCATAACAAACTTCATCTAAATCAATATTAATATCTTGTGCTGGTTCATAAAAATCTTTTCCCAAATCTTGTATTTTTTCAGCTATTGCAAGTTTTCCATTAATATTATTATAAAAGAGTTTACGACCTTTTTTCTCCATTGTATAAATATATTGATTATTTAATTTTATATTTTCCATATTACTTCTCCAAAAAATAATTTCCAATTACTAAAAAATCAAGTCCAGATGAATAAAAGTTTCCTAATGCTTCTACTGGATTTTCCACAATAGGTTTTCCACGAAAATTCAGTGAAGTATTAATAATAACAGGTATTTCTGTTAATTTTTCAAATTCATCTAAAATCCCATACACAAATGGATTTGACTTTGATGTCATTGTTTGAACACGTGAAGTATAATCCACATGCGTAACTGCTGGTATTTTATCCCTAGCATCTTGTTTTACTGTACAAGTAAATAACATATATTGATTTTTTTCTCCAACAAAGAAATCATCAAATCGTTCTTCTTTTACAATAGGTGCAATTGGTCTAAACATTTCTCTTCCTTTTATGTGATTAATTCTTTCAAGCATATCACTATCTTTTGGACTTGCAATTACACTTCTATTTCCAAGTGCACGAGGTCCAGCTTCCATTCTTCCTCTAAATATTCCTCCTACTTTACCTTCTGCTATTTTAGATGCAATTAACTTAATCAACTCTTTATCTGGC
>CAMLYR010000070.1 GCA_946491915.1 uncultured Clostridium sp. | reverse complement strand
ACTCCTTTTAGAAAATTCCTACAACTTCTCCATTTTCATCTATATCAATACTTTCTGCTGCTGGTACTCTTGGTAATCCTGGCATTGTCATAATTTTTCCTGCAAGTGCTACAATAAAGCCTGCACCAGTTTTTAATTCTAAATCTCTAATCGTAATATTGTATTCATCTTTACATTCTAGATTTTTAGGATCATCTGAGAAAGAATATTGTGTTTTTGCAATACATACTGGAAGATTTGCATATCCCAATTCTTCAATTCTCTTCATTTCTTTTTGTGCTGCTTCTTCAAATACAACACCTTTAGCTCCATAAATCTTTGTTGCGACTTTTTCTATTTTTTCTTTAATTCCTTCATTTAAATCATACATATATTGGAAGTTTTCTTCTTTTTCTGTTAAATCTACTAATTTTTGAGCAATATCGATAGCACCTTCTCCACCTTTTGCCCAACCTTCTACTAAACTTAATTCTACTCCTTTTTCTTCCAAATGTTTTCTTAAACACTCAATCTCTGCTTCTGTATCAGAAGTAAATCTGTTAATAGCTACAATAACATTTAGTCCAAATTTATCTTTGATATTAGAAATATGTCTGTATAGATTGTCTAATCCTTTTTCTAGACCTTCAATATTTTCTTCTTGGATTTTATCTTTTTCAATTCCACCATGATATTTCAATGCTTTTATTGTTGCAACAATCACAACTGCATCTGGTTTAATTCCTGCTTTTCTACATTTAATATCTAAGAATTTTTCTGCTCCTAAATCTGCTCCAAATCCAGCTTCTGTAATGGTATAATCAGCTAATTTTAAAGCAAGTTTTGTTGCGGCAATACTATTACATCCATGAGCAATATTAGCAAATGGTCCTCCATGAATAATGGCTGGTGTATGCTCTAAAGTCTGTACTAAATTTGGTTTAATAGCATCTTTTAATAAGACTGCCATTGCACCTTGTGCATTTAAGTCTTTCGCATAAATTGGTTTATCTTCTTCATTATATCCAATTAATATGTTTCCTAATTTTTCTTTTAAATCTTTAATATTTTCTGATAAACAAAGAACAGCCATAATTTCAGAAGCAACTGTGATATCAAATTTATCTCTTCTTGGCACAATTTTGCTTTCTCCTGAAAGTCCTGTGTCTACTACTCTTAATTGTCTATCATTTAAGTCTACACATCTTTTCCAAACAACTTCTTTAAATTTTAATTCATTTCCAAAATAGATATGATTATCAATCAAACTTGCTAATAAATTGTTAGCAGCTGTAATGGCATGAATATCTCCTGTAAAATGTAGATTAATATCTTCCATTGGAGCCACTTGTACTCTTCCTCCACCTGTTGCTCCACCTTTGATTCCAAATACAGGACCTAAAGATGGTTCTCTTAATGCTAAAATAGATTTTTTATTTATTTTTCTTAATCCATCGCTAATTGCAATAGACATGGTGGTTTTTCCTTCTCCTAATGGTGTTGGACTAATTGCTGTTACTAATATCAATTTTCCATCTTTTCTATCCTTTACTTTTCCATATAATTCTGAAGAAAATTTTGCTTTATATTTTCCATATAATTCTAAATCCTCTTCTTCTACATCTACTTTTTTTGCGACATCTACGATATTGTCTAATTTTGTATTTCTTGCAATTTCAATATCTGTCATTTTTTTCACTCCTTTTTTTATTTTATTTTTACTCTTCAGATCTTCTTCTATTGTTTCTCTACATTTTTTACATTGTTGTTTTTTATTTAATAAAAGATATGCTTACATTCCCCCTTTTTCTTTAATCTACAATGACTTGTCTATTTTCTAAGTATTCCTTCAAATGTCCTAAAACAGAAATATCTAAGTCTATTAGTTTATTTGGTAAATTATGTATATCAAACCATTTGCATTCTGTTACTTCATGGTCATTAAACTGTATCTCTCCTTCATATTCTTCGCAAAAAAACACATGATTTATAACATAAACTTCATCTTGATTAGGATATACATGATATGTTTTTGCTCCTGAAAATATTCCATATAACTTTGGATTTACTGGTGTTATATTCATTTCTTCTTTTAGTTCTCTATTTAATGCATCTATGTATGTTTCTCCTAGTTCCATTCCTCCTCCGTGAATTCCCCAGTTTCCGTCATCTGCTCGTTTTTGTAATAATATTTTATTATCTTTGCATATAATTAATCCTACTCCAGACATAACAATTGGTTTGTGTCCTATTTTTTCTCTCATATCTTTTATATAATCTTTCATATTCTATCCATTCCTTTTCTTATGTCGAAATCTTTGATTTCGCTAACGCACACTTTCCTTATTGTATAGAAAAAATCCTCTTTATATAATTAATCCTGCCACAACACCTATAAGTGCTCCAACAAGCACTTGTACAGGAGTATGTCCTAAAACCTCTACTAATTTTTCTGATACTTGTACACCTGTAAGTCCTGGTGTTTCTACCAATTTATTTAATAAAGCCGCTTGCTTTCCTGCTGCTCTTCTAACCCCACAAGCATCATACATAACCACAAATGCCACTATAAAAGATAACGCAAATAGAGGTGTGTCTACACCTTCATATTTTCCAATTAATGTTGCTAAACTTGTAACAACTGCTGAATGTGAACTTGGCATTCCACCAGCGCCTAAAATTCTTTTGAAATTAAATTTCTTTGTTTTTACTAAATCATATATTAATTTAAACAATTGTATACAAAACCACAATAACAGTGGTACATAAATATATTTATTCTGAATAAATTGCATAAATCCATTCATGCTTCAAAATATCCCCCTTACACTTTTATTCGGTTTCAAAGTTTTCTTCTTTCTTTTCACCGTTTTCATCATTTAGTAATATTGTTATTTTCTTTTCTGCATCTTCTAACATTTTGTTGCATTCTTTTGAAATTTTCATTCCTTCTTCAAATTTTACAACAGAATCATCTAAATTCAAATTTCCATTTTCTAATTCATTGATAATTTTTTCTAATTCTTGGATTTGTTCTTCAAAACTCTTTTTCATATTTATCTCCTATCTTTTTATTGTAAGAAAAAATCAGCTTTTGTCTTGATTCTATATAATTTTTTCTATTTAACAAAGTTGATTTTCTTTTACTATTGTGTAACTGTATTGGTAGATACATCCACTGTATACCATGTTAAAACTGCCGTAGTTTCTGCATCATTTACAGATACATGATAAATTGTTCCTTCTTTGTTTGCAATATTAAAGGTTACACCTTGGTCTGTTCCATACTCATTTTTTACAAGTTCAATAACTTTTTCTTCTTCAGTTTGCTCTGTATTTACTGTTTGTTGTTCTTCACTTCCTACATAATCACTATTGATTTCTTCTTCTGTTGCGTTTGGTTGTATCGTAGGCGTTACAGGTTCATTTACTATATTTTCCGTGTCTGTCTCATTTTCCTCTTCTGTATTGTTTTTTGTTGTTTCATTCAAATCTATTTCATTAATAATATTTTGATTTTCTCCGTGTATCTTCTTGTTTATTATATAAACTATAACAAGCCATTCCTATCATGATAACTAACAATATAACCGTTATTATCATTAGTACTTTTTCTTTTATTCCCATTCGTTTTATTCTCCTTATCTTCATAATTGTTTTTTAGCGACTTATATTTATGTGACAATCGCAAAGCGATTTTGCACATATGTACATCGAAATCTTCGCTTTCGCTAACACACGCTTTTCTTATATAATTTTTGCTTGTTTTTCTCCATCTTTCAATCGAATTGAAATTTCATCTTCTGGTTGTAAGTCTGTTATACTTTTAACAATTTTTCCATCTTTCTCAAGAATAGAATATCCTCTGGTTAAAGTTTTTAATGGACTTAATGTATCTAATTTTGATACTAACTCAATATATTTGTTCTTGTTTTTTTCCTTTATTTTATTGATGACATTTTCTAATTGTTTCACATAAGAATCGATTTTAATATAATTTTCTTGAATTCTTCTTGTTGGTTCTCTAAATACAGAACTAGACATACACTTGTCATATCGCAATTTCATAATTTCTAGTTTTTTCGTTAATGCCATTTTTAATCGATTTTGATATGTATTGATTTTTTGTTTTACCTCATAGATATCTGGTACAGCAAGCTCTGCAGCAGCTGATGGCGTTGGTGCTCTTAAATCTGCTACAAAATCAGAAATTGAGAAATCTGTTTCATGACCTACTGCTGATATAATTGGGATTTTTGATTCATAAATACTATAGGCAACAATTTCTTCATTAAATGGCCATAAGTCTTCTAAAGATCCACCTCCCCTAGCCAGAATGATAACATCTGCTAGTTGATTTTTATTCATGTATTCAATTCCTTCTGCAATTTTTTCTGCAGCCCCTTCACCTTGAACTGGTACTGGTAACAATCGAATATATACATTTGGATTTCTTCTTGTGGATACATTAATAATATCTCTAATAACAGAACCTGTTTGAGAAGTTAATACCCCAATTACCTTTGGCATCATTGGTATTTTTTGTTTATGGCTTTGATCAAATAATCCCTTTTTTTCTAATTCTTCTTTTAGTTTTTGATACTTGGTATATAAATCACCTAACCCGTCTTCCTCCATGACTTTTGCATAAATTTGGTAAACACCATCTCTTTCAAATACAGATACAGAACCCAATATATATACCTTCATACCATCTCTTGGCTCAAATTTTAATTTTTGCGCATAAGATTTAAACATAATACATTTTATTAAAGAATTTTCATCTTTTAAGGTAAAATACAAATGTCCTGTATAATGGTGTTTAAAATTAGAAATTTCACCCTTTATTAAAATATTATTTAAATATTCATCATCTGCAATCTTATTTTTTATATATTTATTTAAATCTGTTACACTAATTGCCATTTCTGCATATTTCATATCATACTTCCTTTAACTTAAACTAGGGATATATATAAAATATCCCTGCCATACACTATTTGTTGACAATACTTGCCAATATTCCATTTATAAAGTTTTTTGACGAATCTTCACCATATTTCTTAGCCATTTCTACTGCTTCATTAATAACCACTTTAAATGGTATGTCTTTATATTGAATTTCATAAATAGCTAATTTTAATATAGCTAAATCAATTTTAGAAATTCTATCAATTTTCCAATCTGATTTTAAGTTTTTTTCAATTAATCCTATAATCGCTTCTTTATGATTTTCAATTCCTAAAACGGCATCTTCTATATATTCTTTTGCCGCTTTATCTTCTATATTTTCACTTTCAAAATACACATCGATTTGTTCTTTTAAATTATCTTGTTTTTGTATTTCTAAACTATAGATTAATTTAAAAGTGCTTTCTCTCATAGCTGTTCTATTCATATCCATTCCCTTCTACATTTTATCTATAAAATTTTTTAATTTTGTTTTCACATCTTCTTTATTTCTTTGCACATAATTTCCAATAAATGCTCCTAATGCTATTACAACAATTGCTAATATTAGTTTGTCTAGTCCTGTAATCAAAATCAAAACTGCTATGACAACACCAATAATGATTCCCTTAAATTGATTCCAAAAATCTTTAAAATTATCCATGCTTTCACAACCTTTCTACCGCAAACTGATAATCATTATCTTAAGCCTCTTGTGGTTTGTCTGCAACTTTTTTTACTGTTATATTCACTTCATTTACTTCTAAATCTGTTGCCTTTTTAATTTTATCTTTAATACTTGTTTGAAGTTTTGCAGATAAATCTTTAATTACTGCTTCTGAGCTTACAACTAGATTTGCATATACTTTTACATTATTTTCTTTATCTAGCTCTACTCTTGTTGTAACCTCTTCTGTACTCTCAAATCCTTTTGCTACTGAATTTACTAAATTTTCAATGGTTTCTTTAGAAATCATTAATTTACCACTTTCGTTTTCTAATAAAACACCTTGTCTTTCTTTTGTTTGTTCTTTTGAGCTTGATCCAAAGAATATACATTTAATAGAAAGTAGTATGAATACAACACTAACCCCTAATATAACTTTGCTCCATACATCACTTGTAACGGCACTATTTACAATTTGTCCAACTAATTCTAAATCTAACCATCTAAATACTAATAGACATGCTAAAATAGCAAATATTAACATGACATATGAATATATAACTAATGTGACTTTTTCTAAAATTTTCATTTTTCTTCTTCTCCTTTAATTCTTATCTTTAAATTTATATATATTATTATTTATCTTTTAAATATTTCTTATTTTACATATATCTCTAATTTTCATTCACATTATCTTCTGTTGTTTCTTCTTGTTTCGTTTCCTCTTCTTTTTCATTCATAACTGCATCTGTATTAACTCCTTGAACATGTACATTGACTTCTTGTACTTTTAATCCTGTCATATTTTCTACTGATTTTTTTACTCTATTTTGTATTTCAAAAGCAACATCAGGTATTCTTGAACCATATTCTACAATAATGTTCACATCTATCTTAGCTGTATCTTCCTCAATATCTACTTTAATTCCTTTCGCTAGATTTTTCTTTCCACTTAATACTTCTGTAATTCCTCCTGCAAAACCTCCAGACATTCCAGATACTCCTTGTACTTCTGAAACAGCCACACCTGCTATGACAGCTACAACATCACTTGATATTTGAATTCCTTCATTTTCTGTTTTTATTTCTTCATCTAATTCTACAACTTCCCCTTTTTCTTCGTTTTTATTTTCTTCTTCCATATCCATTCCTCCTTGTTCAATTTTTTATACGAACAAATCTCGCTTTTTGAAAAACCTATATACTTTTTCTAATTTTAAAAAAGAAAAAAGATATACTTATTTTTCCATATAAGTATATCAATTTTTTATGAATTTTACAACTATTTTCACAATATTTATATTTTTTTAAGTTTTACAATTGCACATCATCATCTATTGTTTGTTGTTTTTCTATATTCTCACCTTGTGATGGCTTTACTCCTACTTTAGGTTCATAATCTACTTTTAATGACTGTTTATATTCTTTTTCTTTATTTTTTAAATTTCTAATATATTCTAATGCTTCATTTTGCTGTTCTAATCCATATTTCTTTTTTAGTTTTTCGTAAGATGAATCCTTTGTAAAACTATCTATAAAGTCTTCTACTATTTCTAGTCCCTCATAACCATTAAATAGCATGGTGCTTCCTTCATTTGTCACATATTCTTTATCAGAATTAAACATCTTTATTTTTCCATTTTTATATAGTCCTATTGAAGGATTAGTAGGATCAGCAACTAATATAACGTCTTCTTTTGGAATATCGATTAATGTAACCACATGATTTCCTGTTATGTTTTTTACTCCTTCTGCCATCGCCTCTCCAATCACTTCTAAAATTGATTTTTCTTTCTCTTGACCAATGTTTCCATTTAAAGTTTGATTCAGCCCTATATCATCTTCTTCTAAATTTTCATTGAATTCAACACCTTTGAATTCTATATCTGCTAAATAGTAATTTCCTTCTTCTACAATTGTTGCATTCATAGTTCTTGCATTGTATTTCGGATTAATTTGATTTAATTTTTTAGCCATATCACTTGCCATGTTTCTACATACACCATAGCCATTTTTCGTTG
>CAMLYR010000069.1 GCA_946491915.1 uncultured Clostridium sp. | reverse complement strand
GAACGGTGGCTCTCAAAATCCGGACAGATGGCTCAAAACCTTCCGGAATAATCATGCTAATAATTTAGAGTATGTATTATATTTTATTTGGCTTATAATACAGAGGTAAAAAATATTACCTACTTACTGCATTTTAGTTTTGTAAGTAATGAGTAATCACTTTTCAACGGCTTCTAGGTAATCTTAGTTGGAAGCCGTTGAAGAGTGATTTGATAAAGTAAGACAACCGATTCCATTGGTAATTTTAGAAGGTTAAAATCAAGGAGAATCTTTCTGCTTAACAATGTATTATTCACAAATGATATATCGGGCTATGATAAATGCAATTAAGACTAAGAGTTTTTATCATCTAAGAAGTTCACACAAAATATGTTACGCTACCAGTTTACCTCTTGAAAATTAATTAATTTTTAGGGATTCTGGCACATATATGATTTACAATAGTATCGTTTTCGTGAGTAGCCTGCCAAACATGAATGTTATTTACCGCTTGGTCAATAGTACTTAGATTTTTTAATTGTTGTTCTGAAGGATAGACCGCTTCAGTTTTCAAAAACTTTTCATATGTATTTACAAAATTGTTAAAATCAGATACTGTAACATAAATGAGAAGATATAATTCTTTTAATCCATTTACATTATATCTATCCAAAGACATAAGTTTGGTAATATGTGTTTGGATATAGTGTTTATTTATATTGGTTAAATTCATGGCTTCAATGATAGCATAGTCTCGATAGCTGTTATCTTGAATAATAAAATCTAAGTTTCCAGCTTTCGTATTTGCTATACCAGAGTGAGTTTGATCTAAAACATATATACCAGCACTTCTTAAAATATCACATAAATAATCATTACGTGGATTTTCTTCGTAAGGTAACCAGGCTGCACGTTTTTGCATAGTAAGGCAAGCTGCGATAATTATATCTATTAATAAGCCACCTTTCGCAATTGCATTTGCAATATCAGGGGCAGTAACAGTTTTTAAAATATCTGAGTAAGAAATTTCTTTCTTAAATAGTGTGCTTCTATGACCTGACCAACCACACTTGATACTATTTAGTATATTATTTAGGCTAATAGACTCTTCTTTAAAATCCTCACGGTATATTAAATAATCTTCTGCAGAAATATTTAAACGTTCGCCAGATTTTAAAAGGTGCTGACGTATTACTTGCAAATATCGCCAAGCTTCACCAGTTTTTTCTTGTTTAACGTATATAGAAATTTTATCTGAATTTTGACTTTCTTCTTGGACAATTAAGGCCTGGCACCTATATGCTTGTGAGTAAAAGAAAGCCCCGCTATACCACCAATTTTCTCCGGCCTCTAAATCTGGATATAAATCAATCATAAGCCCATGCAATATATTAATTGGAAGATAAGAATATTGTAATTCGTAATGCAAATCACAGTTACGCATGAATATATCTATATTTGGAGGTTCATTATTTGGACACAAACTAGGAATAAACTCTTTTCCTTTTGCAGTTGCATATGAAATACGGAATTTTTCCATTAAAGCAAGAATATATGTTATTTCTGTACCAATATATTGCAACGGAATGTCTTCGCGCTTCGTATTAACAAATAGTTGTGTTTGTTTTAGTATATTTTCGATTTGTGAGTGAGTTAACATTCCATTTTGTGTCCACTCTTGTCCATTTGTAATAATTGCGTATATAGCATTTGTTGCCCACTCGGGATTTAATACAACATAGTCATGTAAGACAATATGCTCTTGGTCTGTGTGATAGCTGAATGAAATACCTAAATCATTGAACCAAGTAAGTATATTTAGGCGTTCTGTAGCATCTATTTCTGGAGAACATATTGAAATATATTGCCTTTCTGTAAGATAGGGAGCACTTGAGTTTTCTAGATAAGTTTTAATATCTGCCCAGAGTTTTCCCATCCTTTCACCATAACGACTTTTAGATATTGCGAGCTGAACTATTGTGTCCAATAAAAGTTTGAATTCATAATCAGAGGCATCTTTTGATGAGAAAGATAAAACACTATATATATTTGGATATCTACGTTTTGCTTGCTCTGCGTTAATGCTTTGTGTTGATTTTCCGGAAAAACAATTTTCAAAAATGATTACAGGACAATTTCCATCTGTGAATGTGTTTAGACCAGTCATCCAATAGTCTAGTCGACGTTGCATATCTTCGGTTCTACCTGATAAGACAATGACATAAATTGTATTATTTGTTAAAAAGCAGCGATGCATAGAATGCATGATTTGTTGTCCGCCAAAATCCCAAAAATGGATTGTAATTACATTATTGTCCACTTTGAAATCTTTATGTGTAATGGAAATTCCCTTTGTTACGTCTGTTTTATATCCTGCTTTAAGTTGTTGTTCCCTATTAATTATGCGGTCAATAGTATAAGTTTTACCGACACCGCCATCACCAAGAAAAATTGTTTTGGTTTCTCGAATTATCTGACTGTTTTCGCGTAAACGTTGATAGTATTTCTGGATACTTTCTCTGGATTGATAGAACAGAGAAGGTTTTGGCGTGATTATATTGGTATCTGTTAAAATAATTCCGTTATCATGGTCAGAAAATGAAAAAGGTAAATTAAAATCAAGAATCCATTCGGGGATTTCTTGAAATTTACATCCACGTAAACTAAGCGTTTTTAATTTTCTTAGAGATCTAAGTTGATTGGGGAATGTATTCCAAGGGTTGTCTCCGAGAAATAGTACTTTTAAATTGATTAGATTTGAAAAACTATTTGGGAGGGACTCTAAAAGGTTTCCTTGTAATATTAAATCTGTCATTTGTGAGAGAGAGCATATTTCTTCAGGTAGAATAGAGATTTTGTTATCCCAAGCTATTAATTGGCGTAAATTTTTTAATTGAGATATACTGTGCGGTATATACTCAATGCCGTATGATCCCCAGTTTAGTTCAAACGTATTATCAAGGTTAACCCTTTCTTTATCTGTTGGAGTGTACCCACTATCTATTTTGACTAATAAATCATATATTTTCCTGTTATTATCCATAAGAAGTTCTTCCTCTTTTGTAAATCTATCGAGTGCAAAAAAGCTATTATAAAAAATTATAAACATGCTATTTAAGGTGTGTCAAGAAATAAAATATATATGGTAAATATAGTTACAGTAATTATTGTATATCATATGAAGGTGTAGTAAAATATATCCGTAAACTGCTGTTATATAGAAGCATTGGAGGGATACATATGGAACAGTTAAGTTCTGATAATAATCAATTATATTTTGTGACAAAAGCTGATATTGAAGCTGAGATTTTAAATTCTGAAAAAGAACTAATAATGCTTGGGACAACAGCTTTTGGAATTTCGTGGAACAAAAAGGGGATTAAAGAGAAATTATTCAAGAAATATGTGGAAAATGATTATAGAATTTCAATTATTGCTGAGTCTGATCCTTCATTAAGTTCCAATTCTTTAGTTTCTGGATTAAACGGAGAAGGAATGGGCTATCCGATTGCCATATTAACTGAAACTAGAGATAATTCTACTATTAAGTTAAGAGAATATTTTGTTGAGAGATTTTCAGAGATGGGCATTAATAAAGATATTATGTCGAGTATGGAACCTACAGAAGATACATGTAGGAAAGTCTTGGATGCTATTTATGAAGAAAAGTATATATCAAACATTTGTAAAGAATTAGTATCTAGAGGTATGGAATTAGAAGTACTGCTGAAAGGAATTGTCGATAAGATACAAGATAAATATAAGGAATTAGCTAATAAAGTTTTTCATGAAAGTAATATATTTAATTATGTTATAAATGAGAGAGATTATTTTAAATTAAGCCAGTACAATCGTCAATACTGTGAGGGGATTGATGATGTGATTGGGGGTAAAGTAAACAAAATACAAACTATTGAAGAACTTGTGGATTTTACGAGGGAAAAGATGTTTGTGCCATTTATGCCCGAAATAAATGATGAAAAGAAAAATGAAAATAATAGATTGAAAAAAAGTGACTTAAAATGTGATTTTAAACTTTCCTCAGAAGAATTGAGACAATTTTGTCTAGAGAGTGTTTTGGAGCTATTACAAGAAAATGAAAGAAGAGATTATAAGTTAATAAAAGAATATGCATCTAAAGAAGCATATGCAGAAAGAAATGAACAATTGAAAAAATATTCATGTATGCCAAATTTTGCTCAGAGATTTGTAATTAAGCATATTTTTCATCCAATTCCAATACAGATGATTAAAATTGATGATATATATTATGCTAATTTAGATCCATTGCATTCTTATGATGTAGATAAGTATGTATATATAGGAAATAGTTCGTTAAGTTCTGAAGATGATAAAAATCGGTTCCATTTGTTTGAAGAATATATTAGTTATTTCGATGCTTTTGTTAATTCTCAATATTTTACTGAAGAAACGAAAAAAGGGAATCGAAAAGAAGTAATATATAATTATAAGTCAGATCATTCAGTTATTGGACAAATGCCTAGAGATTCATTCTATGGAAGCGAAAATTATAAACTTGTTATGTGGGCATTAGTATTTGACAGGGAGGGCAAAATTCTTATTCATAAAAGAAGCATTAATGCCAAAGATAATCAAGGAATGTGGGATAAATCTGTTGGGGGGCATATAGCAATTACGGATCGGGACACTATTTCAGGTGCTTCAAGAGAGATTGCGGAAGAATTGTATACAGTAGAGGAAGCTGAGCAGGGGCATTCTAAAAATAGTAGTTGGATTAACACTAATAAAGATAAAATTATTTATCTTGGCAAATGGAATGAAGCGAGATATCCTAATTTTGCAACCAATTTGCGTTTGGAATCTGACGAATTTTATAGTTTTAGCTTTGACAGTAGACTCACATCTCAACCGATAGATTCAATGCGAGTGTTACCAGATGGAACTCACATCAAGGCAAAATGTTTTGTAGATATGTATTTTGTTGTAACGTCAGAAGAATTTGACCTTTCAGAACTTAAGAATTCTAAGTATTTAGTTCTTCCACCACAAAAAATAAAAGAATTTGCAAAAACAGGGGAATTGCCAAAAGAGGTTAGCGATAAAGAGTGTGGAGCATTTGAGGTTACACCTGATTTAGAATATATAATCAATTCGCCAGAATGGGATAATGAAATAACAAAGTTTTCAATCAGAGTAAAGGAAGCATTTGCATGTACGAGAAAATAATATTGTAAGAAACACGGGAGTAAGTTATGACTGCATTAAAACAGAAAAAGAATAAAAATAATGCATTTATTATTACCTTAACGGGCCCTTCAATGAGTGGTAAATCGTACATAATTGATCGTATAATGGAATTAGAAGAAAAACTATATGTTGAAAATCATATCATTTTTCATCCGGCGAACATCTCGAAATATACTACTAGACCATATCGTATTGAGGAAATACGCGATATATTAGAAGGAAAACGAGTTGATGTTAAATCTTGTGAAAAAATACCAGATGATTGTGAGTTAAAATATCAGACATATGGAAAGAAATACGGTTTATCAATTAAAGAGATTAAAAGGCATTTGGATGATGGAGAATCTCCGATTATTATTATTAATGATGTGAGAGTTGTTGAAGAAATAAAGAAATTCTTTCCACAACAAGTATTAGCATTATTTCTTTTTAGAGAAATTCCAAAGTTGTCTTCATTTGAAAAAATTGCGAATGATAGGGGAAATACTTCGAAAGATGAGACCATAGATAGATATAATAAAGCTACAGCGATTTACCGAACATTTATAGAAAATATTGCTTTATTTGATCGGGTGATTTTAAATCCTAATCGTTCAGGTCATTCAATTGACTATGCACAAATTCAAATTGAAAATGTAGTTAAAGGTGTGTTGAATGGAAAAATAAAGCTAAATAAAAAAAAGAAAAACAAACCTAGATTATTTATAATTTCTGGAAATGCTGCTTCTGGTAAGGATGAAATTATTCAAGCTGTTAATGATATGGGTAAATTGCAGGCTCATATACTGCCCAAATATACCTCAAGAATGCAAGATGAGACCGATGGAGAGGAAATGATATGCCAATATGTGCCTAGGAGTGATTTGTTAGAGCAATACAAAGTGGATTACAATAATGAATTACGAGAAAAAGAGAAGACTTTTAAGAAAATGGAAGCAGAGGCAGAATGTGATGCAGAAAAAATAGTAAAAGTACGAGCAGAAATTTTAAAAGAAAGACATGAGATTAAAAATGAATATCAAAGGTTTTGGGAAGCTATTGCTAAGGAAAAAGAAAAGCAATGTGAAGACCTTAGACAAAGGATTTTGAAAGAAGCTGATTATAAATTTCAGTTGTCTTCATTGGATTTATTTAATAAAGATTATGATCAATTGTGTGATATATATAAAACAGAGGGATATCACAAAAAGGAAATAGATCCAGAACAGTTTTTATCTGATAATCCTAATCTAAGTGAACAGAATCTTATAAACTTAATTTCGGTTGAATCAAACGCAGAAGTTGATTTGCGTTATGATAAAATAAAGAAATTAAATGAGAAAGATCTTTGGAAGTTATATGAAAAAGAAGGTTATCATTCTAAGGATATTGACGTAACTTCACTTAAAGAAAGTATATCACAAAATTTTCTAGAAAAGTTTTACATGCACAATCCTAAATATATTATTGATTTAGAAAAAATTCGTGACGAAAAGCAGGAATATATAAATCGTAAAATTAGAAATCAAAAATTAGGTATGACAGGGCCAGCTTACTATATTGAATATGCAAATAAAGGATGGATAATGTATGAAAATAACCAAACATTATATGCATTTGATGTCTGCAATATTGGGGATGATAAACAAAAGATACTGTTTCGATATAATAATATGATTAATCAAGATAAGCATTGTGTGTTGGTGGCAAGTTTAATCGATATTTTTGGAATGTGTAAAAAATGGTTTAGAAATCATGTTGTCACTGTATTTGCCTATTCAGAAATTAGTTCAGAAGAGTTTGAAAGAAAATCTAAAGCAGGAACGGTAGACAAAAAAATGATTAGTTTCGAGAAAGAAATATATAAATATTCTAAGTATATAGCTGATTATGATCATGTTACAATATATGCAGAATCAGAGATGGAAAGTAAGAGCGGGGGGAGAACAGAGGAACTTATAGATCAAATTTTTAGGCTATTTCGTTATTATGCATAAACAGATATTGATTAAAATTTGAATTGGGATATAGAAGAATCCGGAGCATAAGGAAATATTGCTTCGGATTCTTTTGGGCTATGAGGCTTTAGCCCGTTAAGTAGGACGGAATATTTGCTTAGTATTTGACAGGCACTCCAATACATACTCGACGGAAAAGATGAAAAGAATGGAATTGGAGCAATACCCTGATTTTTGCGAGTATTTCAGAAACTGGAGAAAATGAACTGGAACAAAGAAAGAAGGAAATTCTGGAATGTATGAGGCAGTTCCGATTGGAAGAAGCAGAAAAGGAGTTCCGCTTTAATCCAAAATATCAAAACGAAAGAGAGGAAGTGTTCCGATACGAACAAGAACTGCGAAGTATGGGACTTTCAAAAGAAGTCATTACAGTTATTGACAAGTATCTCTCTTCACTCAATGCCGAGTGGCTGAGATATGGAGAGTTACGCAAAGTGATTAACCGGATAAGGACAGGAAGGTGGGGCGAGTGGGACGACCT
>CAMLYR010000068.1 GCA_946491915.1 uncultured Clostridium sp. | reverse complement strand
GCAAAGATATGAAGAAGTAGAATTAAAGAAAAGACGGCATCGCCGAGACGCTTACATTGTTTTTTGGGCAAAATATGCTTTGAAGCGTGTATCTCTCATCGTTTTAGTGAGTATCTCTCATCGTATTCAATTATTTTTCGGTAATTACTTGCTTCTTTATATAGATTCTGTGCGAACCTCTTCCGGCGATATCGATACCTGAGTCCGGAAAACTGGCCCATTGCTTCAGTTCATTGGCGGCAGCGGTTTGTAGTAATCCGGTTAATTTCCGGTATTCCCATACAGTTAGGAAAGGATGCTCATCAAGGTACTTCACCGCTAATGCAAGTCGTTGTTCGGGTGTGAACTTTTGTGAGGAGCGTTGTGGTTTCCAAGAGGATCTTTCCAAATGACATCTTTCGCTGATATTTCTCAGCATTGTTCTGTCTACCCGAAAATTCACGCCGCCTATAAAGATGCTCTGTGCATTTCGATGTTTCCCACCTTCTCCCGCTTTTTCCCGTTCTTTATCTCGGCCTAGGGTAAGTGCCGGAGTGAATGTTCCTATTCCGTCTATTTTTACCGAGCGTCCTTCTGCCATCAGATGTGCCATTTCTATAGCTGTCTGGAGCAGTACGCCCTCTATATCTCCTGCGCTGAATCCGCTGACATCTCCAACTCGCTTCGCTAACTCTTTTATATCTGCGTTGTCTATCTGTGCAAACTTTGGATAAGTCACTCTTTTGCCCGTCTTCTGCATGTCGGGCATTTCTTCCATGATGTATCGTGCCATACTATTTTAGTCTTAAAGTATTAATAGATAAGTTCCTTTCTATGGGAAGTAAACTTCTTTTCTTCTAATAGATAAGTTCCTTTCTATGGGAAGTAAACTTCTTTTCTTCTAATAGAAAAGTTCTTTTGGGTTTATTCCAAACTTAAAATGAAGCTTTTGTTTTTATAAATGCAAGTTGCGTTTATAAAAACAAAACTTGTATTTGTATAATCAAAGGTTGCAATTATAGATTTGTATTGAACAAAGGTAAGTTATCTTCTTGATAAAAACAAGTTTACTTCTAATAAAGAATAATTTATTTGTTAATAGATTGGGGGAGAAGTAACGGTAAGCAGTGATGAAATAATGCAGAATTAAATTCTGAAATACAGAAAGATTTCTTTGTGTATTTTTGCGTTTGCAAATAATCTTTTATATTTTTGCGAACGAAGTCTATGGTGATAGACCTCAAAATTTTATTTAGAAAAAATTGTAAGAAGCGTTGTGCTTCATTCTTGTTTCAGAAAAACTAGCAAATTTTCAAAATACTACAAGAATGGCATAGTCGGTTCTCACGTCGTATAGGCGTGGGTCTGCTGTCTATTCATTTGTAGTATTGGGTTTTGCTAGGACCTTCTGGAACAAGTGATAGCACGCAGTTCCGCGCTTCTTTTATTTATTACTACCTTAGAGGAACGTGAGGATAAAGAAAATTTATTTATGAAAACTAAAAAACAAACATTTAATGGAAGCGAATTAGCAATGTTATTTCAGGCTTTTGCCAAGAAGTTATTTATCCGTCCACAAAAAGGGGATATATTCTCTGTTTCTACCCATTCGGTTGATAATGATTGTGATTTCTATTTCAGATTAGATTATTACGAACTGTTGAAAAAAGACTTTCAAGAAGCGTATACACAGGGTAAATTTGTACAAAGTAATGCTAATCAGGAGTGGGTAAATCTAATGGAAAAGGTCCAATCTGCTCAAGATACTTTTCTCGAAGATTCTTCTAGTTTGGAAGATTATTATGAATCAGTAAATAGATTTTGGAAATAGTTGTAGATTATCAAGAATAAATATGAAAAAAGAATATCGTTCATTTAACGGAAAAGATTATTTAGCTTTATCCGTTGTTTTGAGAAATTTAGGTAGGATAGAAATCGTAGAAGAGTTTCTAGCATTTAAACAACATATTATAGGTGTTCCTAGTTATGATTCTAGAGCGGTGACTAACGAAATGTTTGGATATGGTGAAGATGATTTTTGTAATGATTTAGAGGCGTTTGTTGATATTATAAATACAAATGATAGAGGAGAGGACACGTTTTTTATTGCACTTGATATTTTTATAGATAAGCATGTTGATACATATCATCGCTTAATTGATACTGATTTGCTGCGTTCAGTCTCCATTTTAGTCGAATTAATGGGGGCTGTTGCTGCATATAGTGATGAAGAATTAGATTTAAATGATAAAGTTGGAATATTCAAATCTTTAGTCAGAAGGGAAATCTCCCGTTGTCAAGATGTTTTTATGTGGTGAAGTATCGTTTAGAAGGAAATATTCAAAAACCTTATTTGGTTAAATATTAGATATAAAAGAGCCATTGAATTAATTTATAAATATGACAAATCTTGAAATCGTAATTCATAATAGCTATATAGCTAATGAATTGTTTCGTACTGATAGAAATAAGTCAGAACTATATCTTGGTAAGATTTTAGAGTTGACTTTTACTCAGCATGATTTTTTGTCTAAAATACCAGAACAAGATGCCGTTGCGGTAGGAGAGGCTTATTTAAACTTGTTAGATGTTGTAAATGATCCAAAATATTATCAGACATTTTCGACGCTTGGATATTATTTTTTGTCTTGTGGCTTACTATTTAATCCTTCTGATATCAGAGCCTTGGATAAAAGAATCTTGATATTGAATTTAGGGGCACAATTGTTTTGCCGGACAATTGCTAAAGTAAGAAATGAACACTTGTCTAATTATATTAATTTTGAAGATTGGCAACATTTTCCGAAAGCTGTTAAGTTTGTTTTATTGTTGGAATATAAAGATTTTTCAATACTAGAAAAAGTAGCTCAACTTCCTCATGATATGATTTTGCGTGGACAGTGGTTAAAAGACGCTGCAGAAAGTGGATATTTCAATGAATTATGTTCAACAAAGGATATTCTAGAATTTGGTGGGTCATTGCATAATGATATAATGGATTATTTGTATGAAGAGATTGTTAATAAAGGAACCTTTTATTTTTATGATTGAATTATGGAAGATAATATATTATTATGCAATAATTTTTTAAGCTTTAATTTAAGACAGACGATGAATAGTACAAGTGACTTACTTTATAATATTCAAAGTTTGAAACAGTTTCAACTGAATATTGATAATATACAAAGGATAAAAGATGGAGCTCAATTGCAAATAAATATGGCATGTTTGGCCTTGTTGAGACAATATATATTGAATGAACCTGTAGCAGGATTAATTTTATTTCGTAATCTTATTCGAAAATACTATCCATTGAGTGACGAACAAGTAGTCAAATATGAGAATCGTATTTATACGGGAGTACATAAAATTGTCGAAAATAATAGTTTTACAATTGATCCACGTGAATGGTATTATATTACGAACTTATCTGTCTTAAAGCGGAAAGGTCAGGAATTTACTATTGATAATAGATTATATCGTGTGTGTTATAAGCGCTATAATACTACAGTGAAATGTTATGATATGATTCCATCTACTTTAATTTCGGAAATATCGTCGCTTGATGATTTACGTGAATTGAAAATGGATAGTCGTCAAATAAGATTGTTCCATTCTAATTATAATATTGATTTTCATAATATTCCTCAAGTTTGTAGTGACTTGGCTGAGAATGAGTTTACTAAGTGGGATTGGGACCTAGTAAGTAAAATCAAAGGTGATGTAAAGTCTTGTGTTTGGTTAAAAGATTTATTGAATAATAATGGCTTTTTCGCCCAAATGGGTATTGGAAGCATTGTAGAAACATTGACTAAATTGCAGAATCTTTTGGGTATGGAATATGTGATAACACAAGATGATTTGAATGAAGTGATTGAAAGATACGAGAAAATGGGAAGCAGGTTATATTCATATAGTCCTAATATTTCAAAAGAATTTATAATTGAACATCAAGATGATCTTGATTGGTTGGTTCTTCAAAGAAATCCTTATGTTCAATGGGATTTGGAGTTGATAAATATATTTCTTAGAAAATGTAGCAAACTTGTTCCTGAAAATGAAATGGCTAAAAGCCTAAATGGTTCTTGCGCTATGTATTCTGCCATTAATGATTTTCTAAATGATCTAGTTCTAGATGATATAGAGAAATTGTATGAATTATAATTAGATGTGTAAAAATGAATATAACTATGAATTATAAATTTAAAATTTTTCGAATAGGATTATTCCTAATGTATCCGTGTTCCATTTTTTTGTTTTCATGTAGTGAAGAAAATGAGAAGAGAGAAGTTGAAATAGAAACCGAAATTGTACCTACATCTGAATGTGAAACAGCTTTTAGTCAAGGAATCAATGTCATGTCAGAAGGTGAACGAACAACTATTTCCTTTTCTACTAATAAGGATTGGTCAGTTTCCCTTGCCGAGACACAGAGTGGAGATCATTGGTGTACAGTGTCTCCTTCAAGTGGTAAAGCAGGAAATGTCACATTAACTATTTTAGTGACTAGTAATGCAGGATATGATGATAGAAATGTGGTATTAAAGATTAGCGCTGATGAATTGACTAAAAACATCATAATCAATCAGAAACAAAAAGATGCTTTAACATTGACATCGGATAGATTTGAGGTTGATAAAGATGGGGGGATTATTACTTTACAGGTAAAGTCGAATATAGATCATAAAATTACCGTTGCTGAAAATAGTAGGTCTTGGATTGAACCTGTTATTTCTGAACGTGCTCGTGGCTTGTCTACTAACTTTTATTCTTTTGCAATCTCCCCAAGTGAAGAATATGATAAACGTGAAGGAGAAATAATTATCCAAGGGGAGAAATTATCTGAAAGGGTAAAAGTATATCAGACAGGTGAAGCTGTTTTATTATTGACTAAAAATGAATATTTGGTCAGTGATAAAGGCGAGACTATAGTTGTTGAAATAAAAAGTAATTTTGATTTTGAGGTTAAAATGCCGATGGTAGATTGGGTTAAGCCTATAACAGCTAGAAGTACATCAAGTCATACTTTATATTATATTATTTCTCCTAATGATACATACGATAAAAGAGAAACTGAAATTGAATTTTATGATAAAAGCAATAATATTAAACAGTTGCTGAAAGTAATTCAAGCTCAAAAAGATGCTATTGTAATTTCTCAGAAAGAGTATTTGTTATCTTGTCAGCAACAAATGGTTGAGGTTTTAGTAAACTCCAATGTGAAATATAATGTTGTAATTCCAGACGAATGTAATTGGATTAAACAGGTGAGTGATATTTCGACAAGAGGATTGGCTTCTTCTAAATTGTATTTTAATATAGATGAAAATATAAGTGATGCAAGTAGATTGGGGTGGATTTGTATTCGGAATAATGACAATTCATTATCTGAAACTATTGAAATAAAACAAAAAAGAGAAATGCAACCATTAACATTACATGTGGAGATAGCCGGAAGTTTACCATCTTTAATAAATGAGATAGATAAGTATGAAATAAAAGAGCTTACTCTAAGTGGAAATTTAAATGGAACTGATATTCGCTTTTTACGAGAAATGATGGGGAATGATGCTTTTGGTAATGTAACGGATGGAAATTTAGCTGTTTTGGATATAAAAAAAGCTACAATTGTAAATGGAGGAGATTTTTATTATGCAGGGAATGCTAATAGTGCAGATGTCAAAGCATATCTTACTCAAAATAATATAATATCTTCTGAAATGTTTCACAAATGTAATTCTTTAGAATCTATAGTATTGCCAGAAAGTATTATAAAATTAGAGGGGTATGCCTTTGATCGTTGTGATTATTTGACTAGAATATCTATTACAGGAAATTTAACTAATATTGGTGGTCAACCATTTGAAGACTGTAAAAAAATGAAAGAAATAAATGTCTCTAAAGATAATATATATTTGGCGACAGTTGATGGTGTTTTGTTTAGTAGAGATATGACCAAGCTCTGGAAATTTCCAGAAGGTAAATCTTTGATGTATTCTATACCTTATGGGGTAACATTTATTGATGGAGGCGCATTTAGTACAAATTATTATTATAATAATTTATCCTCTGTTGAAATTCCTGAGAGTGTTATCGAAATAGATAATGGAGCTTTTTCTAGGTGTGCAAAATTGGCAACAATTACTTTGCCAAGTAGTTTAATGTTGATAGGTAATCAAGCATTTTCTTTTTGTGTTGGATTAAAAGAGATACATTGCAAAAAAGGACCAAATCCTCCTAAATTGGGACAATGGGTATTTAGGAATGTAGATAAAAAAGAATGTATTTTATATGTTCCTCAAAATTCCTCATTTATTTATCAAAATACATATGAGTGGAAAGATTTTGAGAATATAATTGAAGAATAATAATCTATTGTCTGAAGGTGTATGACATAATATTATTAATTTATATAATTGATTTTCTATGGGTTCTTGTCTTTTAGCTGTAGGTGAAATTTTGTATTAATATCTTGATGAAGTTTATTGAGAGTTTGTTTTAATGATTATATTGTTTTGATTATTGATAAAAATGAAAGCGTTTAAATTTATTAGCCAGTTAGTGTTATTGTTAATTTGCACAACGGCGTGTAGCGAATACGATGATGGCGAGTTATGGGATAAAGTTAATTCTTTAGATGATAGGGTTACCTCTATTGAAAAGCAATTGAAAGCATTGAACGATGATATCACATCAATCAGTGCTATTGTAGGGGTACTTCAAAGTAGGTTGTATTTAACCAATGTTACTGCATCTGGGGAGGATTATGTACTCACATTTTCAGATGGTTCACGGGTAATAATTTCTGATGGAAAGGATGGAGTAGATGGTAAGGATGCTCCAGTAATCAATGTACGCTATTACAATGGTAGATACTATTGGGTACAGACTATTAATGGTGAAACAACATGGCTTAATGATGTTAATGGAAATAAGATTCCTGCATCAGGAATGGATGCTGTTACTCCACTCTTGAAGGCAGATTCTGATGGATATTGGATTATAAGTTATGATAATGGCTATACTTATTCCAAATTGCTTGATGAAAATGGAAAGGCAATAAAGGCTTCTGGAAAAGATGGTGATTCGTTTTTTGAGTCTGTAGAAGTAACAGAAGATGAATTAAGAATTGTACTTAAAGATGGAACAGAAATAGTTATTCCTTTGGGAGAACAATCGCCATATAGAGCCGTGAATTTAGGGCTTAGTGTGAAATGGGCTTCATTCAATTTGGGAGCTACAGCATCTTCAGAACAAGGTGGATATTATCTGTGGGGAGATGTTGCTAATAGTGGAATTATGCCCAATTATGTAGCTCCGAATATTGATAATATTTGTGGGACTAAGTATGATATAGTGCGTGCAACCTGGGGAGGGACATGGAGATTACCGAATAAGGCTGAGCAGATAGACTTGATAAAGAAATGTACATGGACAAGAGCGACTGTAAACGGGGTAAGCGGTATGAAAGTAACAGGAGGTAATGGAAATAGTATCTTTCTGCCTTCTACAGGCTATGAACTTCCAGCAAGTGGTCCGATAGGAACGACGCAAATCATGGACAAAAGCAGTGGATATTATTGGACTGGAGAATCTTATAGTGATACCTACGGGCGCTTTGGCTATGTTTTCTATTATAATTCGACAAGTTATTATTATAATGGCAGTTGGAATGCAAGTATGGTTAAAATGGCAATTAGACCAGTGAAAGAATGATTTATCTTATAAGGCACTGTCCACCATTTTGTGTAAATAGAAAACTTCAGGATTCGGGTTTTATA
>CAMLYR010000067.1 GCA_946491915.1 uncultured Clostridium sp. | reverse complement strand
ATTGAGCCGAGACATTTATAAGAAATGAATATATCACTGGATTGCCCATGAACATTCCTCATTTTTTTCTTTAAGAATTTCTAGTTTCAAATTTAGATACGCAAAATCGTTTCATTTTTTATATTCTATATTTTTTATTTCTTAAATTAGAAAAAGGGGAAAAATGAGTCCGTCCCCAAAATCCCTCAAGTCCGTCCCCCTTTTATCACATTCACCTAATTTTTTTCTCATCATATAATAATGTATAAGTTTTTTAAATTTGGTAGATACTAGTTTTAATGAGAAAGGGGTATTTTTGTATATGAAATCTTTATGTATAAAAACAAATAATTCTAAAATACTAGATTATCTACTAAATGAATTAAAATATTCTGAAATAGAACATATATGTTTTACTGAAAACAAATTTAAAAATTACAAAAATATTATCATACATTATCTTTCCAACAATGATTACCCTTACTTTTTTTCTAAAATCAGTAGTCTTTTATCTTTTATAATAATGGATGAATTTGAAGATATGCTTATGCAAAGAATTATCAATAAAAATTATTTCTATTTTGATGCTCTTGAGAGAAATAAAATTTTAAAAAATTGTTATAATATTTTATCTGATGAATATTATGCATGGTTTGATAAAAAATTTGATGCACTTTACAATTCTCTATATTCTTTTATCTCTAATAATAAAGTTTTACTATTAGACGGTTTTATAAATTTTAGACTTCAAGCCTATACTGCTATTTTAGATGACATTGTATCTGAAAGTGTTAATAACTATATTATTGAAAAAGAATATATGGAATTTATTTCTATGCTAAAATTATATATTAATTCACAAAAAAGCAATTCTAATATTGTACATTTAATTTATACCACCTCTGAATCTATTTTGTTAGATGAAAATAAAAATGTAATTTTAAATTCAGAAGAAATCTTTAATGCGAAATATTTAAGTGATATCTCTTTTTCATCAAATGATTATACATTAAATTCACTTTTGAATTTGCTTCCAAAAAAAATTTATATTCATCTAATTGATAACCAAATTGATGAATTTATTAATACATTACAATTAATTTTTGAACATCGTGTGTCTATCTGTTTGAATTGTGAAATTTGTAATTTATATCGCTATCATAAAAAAGCACTTACTAAGAAATGAGAAGTAGCCTTGTTGTATACGAAAAAATTTATATAGAATCAAGATAAACGTCCATTTCTCCTATACAATAATAAATATGATATGACATAACAAAATAGTATAGAGTAAAATGCACCTAAAATATTAAATATATTATTTAATATTAATAGGTGCATCTCCTCTATAGTATTTTAGATACTATCCATTGATAATTTCATTCAAAGAATTGACAGCTTCGTGTAATCCTGGTAATAGTGCATTTACTAAACTTTCATCAGGTTGCACTTTCCATTCTCCTTCATTCTTTGTTAACTGTATCGTTGTTGTTACTGTTTTTGTTCCAATTTCTTCATTTTTTAATTGTTCTTTTAATTTATTATTTTGTTCTTCCTGTGTAAACGATTCTCCATTAAACGCTATTTTTAATGCTTCTTTTGTATAATTAGATATAATTTGATCAAAATCTTTATTCGTAATTTCTATTTCAACACTTGCTGTATTTTCTTCTTTTGAAATGTTTAAAATTTTCCATGTTAATTTATCAAAAAGTAAACTTTGTGTTTCTTCATCCATTTCTGAATTTTGTAACATTTCTGATTCGTTTACAATTTCTTCGTAATTTACATATTTGTTAACACTTTCAAAATCTGCATTTTTTAAACTGTTCAACATTCCTTCCACAGTTTTTTCTGGTGTTGCTGGTAATAATAGCAACGCAGTTACTATGACTAGTACAACTACTAATAGTATAATTCCACCAACCCAATATCCAACTTTTTTACTTCCTTTTTCTTTACTTTCCTTTTTCTCTTTATTTTGCTTTTTTTCTTTTTTATTTTCTATATGATTCATGTCTGTTTCTTTTTTTAAATCTTTTCCAGATACTTTACTAAATTTTGGTTCTTCTACTTTTTCTTTTTTTTCTTCTTTCACATCTTCTACTTTTTTTGTCTTATCTACATTTTCTTCTTTATCCATAGAAATCCCTCTTTTCTTATTATTCTATAAAAATTATATATTAATAAGAAATTTTTTTCAACTATTTTTCTACAATTTCTGCAAATTTGTACTTTTTTGGTTACATTTCTTTCTATAAACGAATATCATCAATAATACTGTTGATATATAAATATTTTTTAAAGAATTCGAATGCGACCAAAATCATTTTACAAATCCTTAAGATAAAGCCACAAAGGGTCCTGTTTCCGGGTATTGTTGTGGCTTTATCTTAAGAATTTGTTAAATGGGAATGTAGGGTAGCCGAGAATCTTTAAAAATATTTATATATCAACATTTTATACAGCAATTTTTTTGCTATGAACTGCAACCTTTTTTTCTATACTGCCTGATTAATTCCTGTTGCCACAATTTTACTCATATTATCAATCAATCCATCAATTTCCTTTGGCGTTACAATTAAATTATAATCTTGTGGAACCAAAGCCTCCTTGATTTCTTCATAATTATCCTCTTCTTTTAATTGATTAAGATAATCATTAGATTTTGCTTCATCTTGTAATTTTGTAATAAATAAATCTAATGAATCATTTACTAAAACTGCTGTTTCAACAACTGTTGGAATTCCTATGGCCACGACTGGAATTCCTAATGTGTTTTGACTAATTTCTTTTCTTGTATTTCCAACACCTGCACCTGGTACAATTCCTGTATCTGATATTTGTACTGTACTACTAATTCTTTCTATACTTCTAGAAGCTAACGCATCAATCACAATTAGCAATTTAGGATGTGTATTTTCTACAATTCCTTTTAAAATTTCTACAGTTTCAATTCCTGTTGTTCCTAATACACCTGGAGATATGGCACTCACATTTCTAGCACCTTCTTTTACATATTGTGGCAAATATTTAATCATATGCCTTGTCACTTCTATATCATTTATCACTTTTGGGCCTAATGCATCTGGTGTTACATAAATATTTCCAAGCCCTACCACTAATATTTCTCCATTTTTGTCAACATGACTATCTACAATTTTTCTTAATTCATCTGCCACTGTATCTGCTGACTTTTGGATTTCTTCTTCTCCTGCAATTTTTAAATTTTTAATATCAATCGTGACATACACACCTTTGGGCTTTCCAATTGCTTTTTCACCCTCTTCATTCGTTATTTTTACTCTATCGACTTTTATATTTTCGTCTATTTGCTGTTCTTCACTTTCTATACCATTAATTTCATTTTCTAATTTGTTGGCTGTTCTATATATCTCTCGCCTTTCTGCTGCTAAATCTGTTCTAAAATTAAACATAAACTTCTCCTTTCTATTAAAATGTCCATTTGGGGACGTTTCTGTTTGGGACATTTTTACTATTTATCGTATTTTTAGTATTTGTAAAAAACTTTATTTTTATTCGTATTTTTAACTTATGACTTAATAATTGGAAATATTTTTATAAATAGGCACTCTATTCACCTCTTTTCCTATTTAACTAAATTTTAAATTTATTTCTAAAATTTTATCATCAAAAGGGATTTTGGGGACGGACTCATTTTTCCCCTTTTTTATGCTAGAAAAAGAAAAAAATATAGAATAAAAAAATGAAACGATTTTGCGTATCTAAATTTGAAACTAGAAATTCTTAAAGAAAAAAAGGGAAAATTGAGTCCGTCCCCAAAATCCCTTTTCGTTCGTCCTCAATTTTCCTTTCTATTCTAAATATTTCTTCAAAAATTTCCCTGTATAACTTTTCTCATTTAAACAAACTTGTTCAGGTGTTCCTACAGCAACGACTTCTCCACCATTGTCTCCACCTTCTGGACCTAAGTCAATAATATGGTCACAAGTTTTGATTAAATCTAAATTATGTTCGATAACAATAATTGTATTTCCTGTATCGACTAATCTTTGTAAAATGTCGACTAATTTATGGACATCTGCAATATGAAGTCCTGTTGTTGGTTCATCTAAAATATATAATGTTTTTCCTGTTGCCTTTTTAGATAATTCTGTTGCCAATTTTACTCTTTGTGCTTCTCCTCCTGATAGAGTTGTTGATGGTTGTCCTAATTTGATATAGCCTAATCCAACATCATATAAAGTCTGAATTTTTTGTTTAATTCTTGGAATTTTATCAAAAAATTGTAAAGCTTCTTCAACAGTCATATCTAAAACATCTGCAATGGTTTTCCCTTTATATTTTACCTCTAAGGTTTCTCTATTATATCTTTTTCCTTTACATACTTCACAAGGTACATAGATATCTGGTAAGAAATGCATTTCAATTCTATGAACACCATCACCTTTACAACTTTCGCATCTTCCCCCTTCAACATTAAAGCTAAATCTTCCTTTTTGATATCCTCTCAATTTTGCTTCTTCTGTTTCAGCAAAAATATCTCTAATTAAATCAAATACACCTGTATATGTTGCTGGATTTGAACGTGGTGTTCTTCCAATTGGTGACTGGTCTATATTAATAATTTTGTCAATCTGGTTAATTCCTTTAATCCCTTTACATTTTCCTGGTTTTTCATTAGATCCATTTAATTCTTTGGCAATTGTTTTATATAGTACTTCATTAACCAATGTAGACTTTCCTGAACCTGATACACCTGTAACACAAGTAAATACACCTAATGGGAATTTAACACTAATATTTTTTAAGTTATTCTCTGTAGCGCCTTGTACTTCAATCACTTTTGACTTTGTATGTTTTCTTCTTTTTTTCGGTACTGGAATTTTTAATCTTCCACTTAAATATTTTCCCGTAATAGAGTTTTCTACTTGCTTAATTTCTTCAGCAGTTCCGCTGAGCCATCACTTGTCCCCCATGTGTTCCTGCTCCTGGTCCTATGTCAATAACTTGATCTGCTGCATACATCGTATCTTCATCATGTTCTACCACTAATAAAGTATTTCCTAAGTCTCTTAATTTCTTTAATGTTGCTAATAATCTATCATTGTCTCTTTGGTGTAATCCAATACTTGGTTCATCTAAGATATATAGTACACCTGTTAGACCAGATCCAATTTGTGTTGCTAAACGAATTCTTTGTGCTTCTCCTCCTGATAAGGTTCCTGCACTTCTAGATAGTGTTAAATATTCTAGTCCAACATCAATTAAAAATTGTAATCTTTGATGGATTTCTTTTAAAATCAAATCTGAAATCATCGCTTCTGTTTTATTTAATTGTAAATTGTCCAAATAGTCTTTTATTTGATTAATTGACATTGCTGTTAATTCATTGATATTTTTATCTCCCACTTTTATAGACAAGATTTCGGGTTTTAATCTTGCTCCATGGCATGCATAACATGGAGAATTTGTCATATACATTTCATAGAAATCACGCATTCCTTGTGATTTTGTTTCATTATGACGTCTATCTAAAGTTGGAAGTACACCTTCAAAAGGTGCTCTAAATCTTCTGATTCCTGCTGGTGATGCATATTCAAAGTCAATTTCTTCATCACCTGTACCATACAAGATTTTTTCCATAAAACTTCTAGGCAATTCTTTGATTTTCTTTCCTCTGATATCAATTCCATAATGTTTTCCGATACTTTCAAAATACATTTTTGCCATGGTGTCTCCTTTTTTCATGGTACTTGAACCAAAGGCTTTTACACCATCATATAAAGTTTTGTTTTTATCTGGAATGATTAAATCTTCATCCATTTTCATTAAATATCCAATCCCCGTACAAGTTGGACAAGCTCCCATTGGATTATTAAATGAAAACATTCTAGGTGTTAATTCTGGAAAACTAAATCCACAATCAGGACAAGCATAATTGCAACTATATAACTTTTCTCCTTTTCCTACAACATCAATTAATACCAATTGATTGGCATGTTTTAAGGCAACTTCTACTGACTCTGTTAATCTACTTAAAATTTCTGGTTTAATTACCAATCTATCAACAACTAATTCAATATCATGTTTTTTCTTTCTATCTAATGCGATGTCATCAGAAAGTTCGTACATCTCTCCATCTATTCTAACTCTGACAAATCCTTCTTTTTGGAATTCTTCTAATTGTTTTGTATATTCTCCTTTTCTACCTCTAACCACTGGTGCTAATACTTGAATTCTTGTTCCTTCTTCTAACCCCATGATATTATCTACAATTTGATCTATTGTTTGTTTTTCTATTTTCTTTCCACAATTTGGACAATATGGTACACCAATTCTGGCATATAACAAACGAATATAATCATAGATTTCTGTAACCGTTCCCACTGTAGAACGAGGATTTTTTGAAGTTGTTTTTTGGTCTATGGAAATCGCTGGTGACAACCCTTCTATACTTTCTACATCTGGTTTTTCCATTAGTCCTAAGAATTGTCTAGCATAAGATGACAAACTTTCTACATATCTTCTTTGCCCTTCTGCATATAAGGTATCAAATGCTAAACTAGATTTTCCTGATCCAGATAGTCCTGTAATAACTACTAATTTATCTCTTGGTATTTCTAAATTTATATTTTTTAAATTATGTTCTTTTGCACCCTTTATGATAATTTTGTCATTCATGAAAATTCCTCCATAATTTGATTTTATATTTATTTCTTAATTTTTGTAAAGTTTCAGTCACATTATACTATATTTTTGTAACAAAAACAAGAGTTTGGTTGATTTTATAATTTAGAATTAAAAATTGTTTTTAAAGTACCCTTAATAATCACTTAAAAGAAAAAGCAAACAACTCTCCTTTAAGTTGTTTGCTTTTCCATCTGAAACTCTCAAGTACTACTCAATATCAAGAGTGCCGTCATCGTCTCCTATTTCCATGTCTACGTCACTCCTGACAGCCTCAAGCAGATCCATATCATCACTTTCTACCCATGCCTCATTATCATTTTCTCCATATGGCAGGCCATAACTGTCTCCTGCATCTTCAAGGCACATTTTTGCAAATTCTGATGGATGATAAATTACGAGTTTCATTTTTTCTCCTTTCCGTTAAGGTATCCCTCAACTTGAGACTTCCATTTTTGGTTACCTGTTTTATTATATCACAATTAAAAATTATGTCAACTTTTGTGTTTGATTTTAAAGAATTCTTTTCTCATTCACTTTTTTTACCTTTTGAAAATTTTTAGCAAAAAAATAAACACAAATATTTCTATTCATGCTTATTTTTTGTATATTTATAATAGGATTGTCTAATTTAGATTTTGTTGCACTTCTACTATTGTTCTTGTTCCAATCTCATTTCATTTTCTATAATTGTCATAATAATTTGTACTGTTTTTTCCAAATCATTATTTTTTAATACATAATCATATAAATTAATTCTAGATTCTTCATAATCAAAACGATTTAAGCGTAATATGATTTCTTGTGGACTTGGCTTGTCTATTCTATTTTCTAATCGATGTTTTAATTCTTCTTTTGGAACACGTAAAAATATGGTAACCACTTTTGTGTCATTACCTAATAAATCTTTTAAATGCTCTGTTCCATTAACATCAATATCTTTGACAATAATTTTTCCACCTTTTATTTTATCATTTAATAATTTTCTAGAAGTGCCATAATATTGATTATGATGGATATCATATTCATAAAATTCTTCATTTTCTATCATTTTTTCAAATTCTTCTCTTGTCACAAAATGATAGGTTCCTCCTTCTACATCTCCCTCACGGATTGGTCTTGAAGTATATGAAGGAAGTGATTCTACATTTTCCATTCTTTTAATTAATTCTTTTTTTATGGTATCTTTTCCTGCACCTGCTACTC
>CAMLYR010000066.1 GCA_946491915.1 uncultured Clostridium sp. | reverse complement strand
AAAAATGTATTTGAAGAAGTAGTTAAAACGCTTAAGGAAGATTCTTTCTCATTGCAGAAAAAATTTCATACTTTACAAGAGAAGAACGATATCAAAGGATCGATAGATTGTTTGAGATTACTTAAGGATACTCTCTCACTTATTAGAGATTATGATTGGGAATTAAAATATTCTGAATATGAGACAGATGGTCATAAAGAAGTGGCTATTTGGGAACAGAATCACTGTGGTGAAATTGGGGATTATAAAAAATGGATTGTGGAATCTGAGAATTAGTGGATTTTTCGAGGGGGCGGGTACTACTGCCCTCTTTTTATATCAAATTTTCTTTGTACATAAAAAGAATATATTATTGCTGGCTATGAGAGAATCGTTTGCGGTCAATCGTGAGTAGTCAGTTTAGAGTAGAGGACACGGGGAAGTCGCGAGCCTTGTGATGTGGTTCTAACCTCACCACTCTTCTACTCTTTTTTATGTGATTTAAAGAGGTTAGAGAAAGAGGTTAAATATTTTATGGCAAAAAGAAAAACAAATGATGAATTCTACCAAGAGGTTTATAGTATTAATCCACACATTGAATTGTCTGGTACATATAAAAATGGAGATAGTAAAATCAGATGTAAATGCAAGAAATGTGGTTATGAGTGGATTACGACTGCAAGAAACTTAATTTATAAAAAGAAATGTTTGAGATGCTTTCATAATGAACAAAAATTTGTTTATCCTGATATATCTCATGAAGAATTTTGTAATATTGTCAAAAAGAAATATCCAAACATATCAATTACAGGTACTTATCATAAAGGATTAATGTTGATATCTTATACTTGCAAAAAATGCGGTTATCATTCCAGAGGTAGAGTACAACAATTTTTAGATGGTACATTTCAATGCAAGATATGCGATCAAGGTAAAGAAAATATTAAATATGGAATTAATGATATTCGGAGTGTAAATCCTGTTTTGTACGATTGTTTAAAAAACAAAAGTGATGCTGATAAATATACAATTCATAGTCGTGCAAAAGTTGATTTTATATGTCCATCATGTGGAAATATTATACGTAATAAAACAATTGAAAAAGTAAATCGAATGGGTTTGAAATGTAAGTGCCAAGATGGAAATAGCCTTGGTGAAAAATATTTTTATCAGATAATTAAATCAGTCGATGAAAACGTGGAAGTAGAAAAAAATTTAGATTGTAATTATTCCTATAGATACGATTTTTATGGCGAAATAGACGGCGTAAAATGGATTTGCGAGATTCAAGGGAAACAGCATAAAACGAAATCCTTTGAAACATGCGGTGGAAGAACCTTAGATGAAGAAATAAACAATGATGTTGAAAAAAGAAATTACGCTCTTTCTTTAGGAATTGATTATTATATTCAGATAGATTCTGAGGAAAGTGGATTCCATCAGTTAAAGCAAAAAATATTGAATAGTGATTTGTGTAAAATATACGATTTTTCACATGTTGACTGGATAGAATGCTATAGAAAATCTCTTATGTCTGATATATATAAAGTTGCAGAGATGTGGAATAATGGGTTCCATGTAATGCAAATTAGTTCTCTAATGGGCTTAGGTAAAGGTACTATTAGACACTATCTAATAAAAGCAAATGATATTGGGATATGTACCTATGACCACACTCGCAGTAATCGCATTAAAGTTAAATGTTTAGATACTGGAGAAATTTTTGATTCTTTACGAGATGCAGAGCGTAAATATAATATAAAGCGTGGTTATCTATCTAGTTATTTAAAAGGAAATGTAACACTTCCAGTTGGGAATAAAAATTGGACTTATTACGATATAGATGATAAAAATATAGCATAATAAATGGAGGTGGCAATTTCATTTGTCAAGAAATAAAACAACAAATAAAAATGGCAACGAACAATTGCCAGCGAATAAACAAAAGGGGAAAAAGGTCTGTACATGTTGTCACAAAGAAAAGAATCTAACGGATTATTATTTAAGTTATAGTCCTATGTATTCGTTAGATCAAAGAGTTCCTATCTGTAAAGAATGTTGTAAACATTATTCACTCAATTCTGATGGTTCAATTAATTATCCTAAATTTAAAGAATTGTTATCTCATATAGACAAGCCATTATATTATGATTCAATGCAAGTCGCTGAGAATGGCGTTAAAAATGAAATGAGTTTTTTAACAGATGAAGAAGTTGCTTTGCATGGATCAGATATTATATCTCGTTATTTTCGTCTTGTGTCAATGAGACAGGACAGAGGTATCTCATATAGTGATTCTAAATCAGAAAATCATATACACACAAATAGCAATAAAAGCAAAGATGAATTAAAAAAAATATATGAAAAATATTTGAGATTATTTAATGGTGAAGTATCCGAAAACGATATTCCTATAACAATATCTGATATAGCTCCGCATGAAGATAAGGAAATTCGGATTAATCAGGACGGATTTGAAATGACGCCAGATATTATTGGGCTTTTTGGAGAAGGGTACACCAAAAATGAATATCGCAAAATGTTTAATAAGTATGAAAAATTAAAATTAAATTATACTCTTCAAACAAATTTGCACCAGGAGGCTCTTGCAACATATGTGCGATTTAAGGTCAAGGAAGAGGATGCTACGGCAAGGGGGGACGTTACTGAAGCTAAAAAATGGTATGATGCTGCTCAGAGTGCTGCTGAAAATGGAAAGTTAACACCAAAGCAATTAACAAAGGCTGACTTAGATAGCGGAGTTAATAGTGTATCAGAATTAACAAAGGCACTGGAACAAGCAGTAGATGTAATTAAAATTCTACCAAAATTTAAATATAGACCTAATGATGTCGTTGACTTTACCATTTATTGTTACATTGATTACGAAAGGAAGCTAAACGATCAGCCATCAGTTCCATATGAGGACGTATATTCTTTTTATGACAAAAAGAAACAAGAGTATATTGAACAAAATGGAGATCCATATGGCATTTTCTCAAATGATCCAACTGAAAAAAATCGAGAGACGGTAAAAACATTTATCAAATTGCCAGATAATTATGAGGATTTAGCAGGTGATAGCAACGATGACTGATGCATATATATCACAGCTAACTGAATCTGAACGTAATCGTATTATGAACATTCAAGATGATAGTGTTTTTGGAAAAAATCTTTGGAACTATTATCAGTTTATAAGTTGGGCAAGATTTTATCCGGACTTATTCGTAGAAATTTTTAAAAGTAAAGATAGCAATAGACAATTACATTTTGATCAGCGTGTTTTTATGCGGTGTGATTTACGTTTCATGAGTATGTATGGGACTTTTTCCAGAGGTTATGCCAAAACATATACAGAAGTCTTAGATGATTTTATTGCCGCAATACTTTTCCCTGGCATTACACTATCTGTAACGGCTCAAACACGCGAAAACAGTGCTTCTCTTCTTGAAGATAAATTCAATGAAATAATAGAAGATTTTCCATTACTATCAAATGAAATTGAAAAGTATCGTTTTTCTAAGAACGATGCTTTGATTAAGTTTAAAAATAAATCTACTATTACAAATCTTGCAAATGCTCAGTCTAGTAAGGGGCGTCGTAGACATCGAATTAAAATTGAGGAATCAGCATTGTTAAATAATGCACTCTATGAGGACGCTTTGGAACCTATTGTTGAGGTTCCTCGTACAACTGCAAGTAGCTTGGCAATTATAGACCCCGAAGAAATGAACTTTCAGATTCATTATTTTACAACAAGTGGATTTCGTGGTTCAGATGAATATGCTCGTAGCGTTCACATGGTTAATGGGATGAGGAATTGTAGCGGAGATATTGTATTGGGATCTGGTTGGATGCTTCCTTGTTATTATGGGCGTGGAAGTACCAAAAGTCAAATTTTAAAAAAGAAAGCCAGATCCAATCCTATCTATTTCGCACAAAATTATGAGCAAAAATGGGTTGGGTGTTCGGATGGGGCTTTAGTTGATATTAATAAACTAATGGCTACAAGAGTGTTGGACAGGCCCATTCACGAAATAGAAAATGAAGGCGAAGAATATTATATTGGTTTTGATGTTGCGCGTAGTGAGAATACTAATAATAACCAATCCGCAATTTCTGTTATTAAGGTTATAAGGAATCCAAATACGAAACGAATTCTAAATTTACAGGTTGTAAATGTTGTCGGCGTATCAAATAAAATGAATTTTACGGAGCAGGCTTGTTTAATCAAAAAATATAAACGTGCTTATAAAGCAAAAATGGTTATTGTTGATGGAAACGGCTTGGGAAGTGGTTGCGTAGATGAGTTGCTAAAACCGTCATATGACAAGACTACTGGAGAATATTTGGGATGTTTTGACACTATAAATACAGATAATCAACCACAGGCACCTAATGCAGACAAATGTGTATTTGATATGAAAGCACAAGGATATCAGACGAAAATAATATCTCACTTTATCAATGTTGTGGATAGTGGAATGTTGCAAATGCTTGTGCGTAAACAGCAGCAAGATTTTAATGATAAAGAAAGAGAATTTTTTGATAAGAATGTTTTACCATTTATGAATACGGAATTATTATTTATCGAAATATCAAATTTAAAACTTAAAGTAATGAGTGGTAATAATCTTTCTGTGGAAAAGGTAGTAAGAAAAATTGATAAAGATAAATTTTCTGCTACATCGTATGCTATTTTCTATATAATGGAATTTTGCAACAAAGATAAAGAAGAAGAAAAATTTTCATTTGTTTCTGCTCCAAGATGTGTGTCATCTATATCATTTTAAAGAAAGGCGGTGATTATTTGCCTGAAGATACAAAATTAGAACATCAAAATAACTTTTCTTCTGATTTTGAAGAAGATTTTAGTGTAACATTTGCAACAAAAGAAAATGTAGATGGCGAAGAAACCGTCATACTAACTTCAGAAGAAGTTGCTAATAATTGGATGCGGAAAGCGCTGGAAGGATTCGATCCATCTAATAGACAGTTTTCGGTATATCTTAACGAGGAATCATCCGCAGGAAATACAGCAACAAATTTAAAAGAGCTTAAAGAATTATCCAAAGGTGCTCAAAGCGATCTTCGTAAAATTCTAAAAGTCAATTCGATAGTACGCCAGGTCATAAATGAAGATGATATTATTGGCAAAGTTTATGAGGCTGTTATCTCAAATCTAAATGCTAATATACGAATATCTTTTGACGATCTACCTCCAAAATATAAAAAGAAAACTAAAGAGCAGGCAGAATTGTTAATAAAACAGTTCCATAAAGAAACTAATCTTAATCAAATTTTATCTGCATCAATCCCAATGGTTTATATAGAAGGTAATTGTATTAAGTATTTAAGATCAAAAAACGGTCATTACGTTGTAGACACATATCCGCTAGGGGTTGCCATCGTAAGTGATTATTCTTTAAATGGTTTGCCTTACGTGCTAATCGATATTCGTGAACTTACAAATCGTTTGCAAAAGACAACAATTAAGGGTAAACGGAATAGACCACTTTTCTTTGGTAGTCTAACAGAAGAAATAAAGAATAATTATCCAGATGAGGTATACCAAGCTTATATCAATAAAGAGCATTATGCAAAACTTGATATTAGACGTACTGGGGTGAATCGATTTAATAATATGAATCGTAAGTACGGATTGACGCCGGTATTTAAAGCTTTAAAACCAAGTCTTATGTTAGATACATTTGACAAAGCCGATGCTGTTAATGCAAAGGCTAAATCAAAAAAAATCATACATCAAATTTTGCGCAAGGAAGTTATGGGGCAAACATACGAGAAAAAGGGATTGGAAGAAATGGCTTATGCGCATGAAAATTTGGCTGCTGCCTGGAGAAATCCAACTGTCCTTTATACTTCTCCGCCTTGCGTAGAAAAGATTGTCTATGTAGAGCCGAAAGTTGAAACCACGGACACTGACACAATCAATCAATATCGTTCTCGTGTTACTTCTGCGCTCGGGATATCATTTCTAAACACTGACGGCAATCAGACCGTTAGTACTGCAAATATTTCCATAAAACAGTTAATGAAAACTATAAATAAAATTGCTGAACAAGAGGAGGTTATTTTATCTCGTTGGTATTCTATTATTCTTGAGGAAAACGGAATACCTTTAGAATACTGCCCTACTCCACATATTTTAGATGCTGAACTTCTTGAATTCGACATGAGAAAAGACCTATCAGAATTACTTTATTCCAAGTTTAATTGCTCATACGAAACAGCTTATGAATTAGTCGGAATCAATGTAAAAGATGAAATAGAAAAACGAAAGAAAGAAAAAGCACTTGGGTACGAGGATATATTGACTGTCCATCCCACCTCCTATAACAGTTCGGGAGATAGCGGAGATACTACAGTTGGAAGACCTTCTGGAACTACGAATGATGGAAATTCTGTAAATGATGTAAAGGTTGAATATGATCAAGATTACAACCAAACGAGGGTGACAGAATGAAATACGAACTACCAAATGGTGAAGTTATAGATTTGGGTATTTACACATTAGAGGATTGTATTCCTCTTAATGATATAGCTAATCAGAAAGAATTGGCGGAAGTATTATTTAATCAAACTGGAATTATTGTTGCAGGTATAAATAAAAAGGAGTCATAGTTTGGAAAAATATTTTTATTGTTACAGTTACCCATTAAAAGAATTTCTTGTTTCTAATGGAGAGCGTATTATCCTTTCTTCCGTTCACGATAAAACGAAAAAGAAATTTTGGGTATTTAAATCAAGTAATAAAATAACAAATCTTCTTTATAAATGGAGAAATAAAAGATAAGAAATATTTAGTTTGGAAAAATAGTTTGGAGGTTTTAATGAGGCAAAAAGAGATTAATAAACTTGCAAAAGAGAATTTTGAGAACGGAATGGATAAAGCCTTACCTCATATTAAATATAGTGGCTATGTTCGTTCCGCTCAAAATATGGAATGTGAATGTGGTAAATGTGGTTATAAGTGGAAACGCTCACCGAATCAGTTTTATAGAGACGGAAAATGGAGAGATTGTCCTAACTGTGTTAAAAATAAGAAAAATTCTAATGTTGATAATTCATTACTGAGAAATGAAATTCTAAATAAATATCCCAATATAGATATACTAACCGATACGATTAGAACTAGAAAAGATTCTATTTTGTTTGTATTTAAAAATGATAACGAAAAAATATTGTACAAAATGAAGATTTCACAAATGTTAAAGGACGGAGAAAGAACATTTGCAAGATATTGGGATACAGAAATTTATAAAAAAGAATTGTTTAAAGTCAATCCCGATATTGAATGTATTGAAGAATTCAATCATTTTAATAACAAAATTATGCATTACTGTAAAATACATAAAATTAAATTTCTTATTGATCCAGCCCATGCGTTAAGAGGACATGGATGTCATCAATGCAAGTTAGATAAGATTGGGGATGCGAAAAGGAAATCAGAAGATGAATATATTGAAGAATTGCATAAAATACATCCTTATATTGATCTAAATGATACTTATATCTCAGTAAATAAACCAACTTCTCACAAATGTAAAAGATGCGGATTTGAATGGAATCCTTATCCATTAAATTTGTTAAATGGATCTGGATGTCCAATTTGTGCCGATGTTACGTCGAGAGGTGAACGAATGATAATTTCCATTTTAAATAAAAACAAGATAGAGTATATTCCACAATTCAGATTTGATGATTGTAGAAGTAAAAAACCATTACCTTTCGATTTTTATATTCCAAATAAAAAAGTTTGTATTGAATTTCAAGGGAAACAGCATTATCAAAGTGTTCAGTTTGGTGGAATATCTGAAGAAGAAGCCAATAAAAATCTTATTGAAAATCGAGAACGGGATTTGATTAAGTTTAATTATTGCAGAGACAATGATATACATTTGATTGTTATTCCTTATTGGGATTTTAACAATATAGAAGATATTTTAT
>CAMLYR010000065.1 GCA_946491915.1 uncultured Clostridium sp. | reverse complement strand
TTACTTCTGGGTCTCTAAATAATCTTTGAATTTTTCTTTCTTCTGGTGCATTTCCTTTTTGTACTTCTGCACCACAGCTTGTTAATGATTCACTATTATGTGCTTTAGATGAACCTGTTGCTCCTCCACAACCATCTCTACCAGTTCTTCCACCAAGTAGAATAACTTTATCTCCTGGCTCTGGTCTTAATCTAATAACATTTTTAGATGGTGCCGCACCTACTAAAGCTCCAATTTCCATACGTTTTGCTACATATCCTGGATGATAGATTTCGGCAACTTGTCCAGTAGCCAAACCAATTTGGTTTCCATAAGAGCTGTATCCTCTTGCAGCTTCATTTGTTAATTTTCTTTGTGGTAATTTATGTGGTAATGTTTCTTCAATGGTTTGTCTTGGATCTCCACAACCTGTTACACGCATTGCTTGATATACATACACACGTCCTGATAACGGGTCACGAATCGCTCCTCCTAAACAAGTAGCAGCTCCACCAAATGGTTCGATTTCTGTTGGATGGTTATGTGTCTCATTTTTGAACATGATTAAATATTCTTCTTCTTTTCCATCTACCATGATATTGGCTTTAATACTACAAGCATTAATTTCTTCTGATTCGTCAAGATTTTTTAAAACACCTCTTTTCTTTAATTCTTTTGCAACAATGGTTGCAACATCCATTAAAGAAATATCTTTTTTTCTATCTTGATATACAAATTTTCTAGATTCTATATATTTTCCATATATGTCTTTTAATAAATCCCATTCAATGTCAATTTCTTCTAATCTGGTAAGAAAAGTTGTATGTCTACAATGATCTGACCAATATGTGTCAATCATTTTCATTTCTGTCATTGTTGGATCTCTTTTTTCTGTATCTCTAAAATATTCTTGACAGAATTTTAAGTCTGCAATATCCATTGCAAAACCATATTTTTCATAGAATTTTTCTGTATCATCATCTGTCATATGAATAAATCCATCTACTACTTGTACATCTTCTGGCTCTGCCAATTTATCTTCTAATGTTTCTGTTTTTTCTAAACTTGCTTCTCTGGCATCTACTGAATTGATTAAATAGTTTTTAATAGTTTTTACTTCTTCATCTGAAAGATTTCCTTTTAAGATATATACTTTGGCAGATTTACAAGTTGGTCTTTCTCCTCCACTGATGATTTGTAAACATTCTTCTAATGAGTTTGCTCTTTGGTCAAATTGTCCTGGTAAATATTCTACTGCAAATACTTTATCATTTTTATCAAATGTATAGCTTTCATCAAAATAGTCATCTACTTGTGGCTCAGAAAATACAGTTGTTTTTGCTTTGTTGTAACTTTCTTCATCCACTCCAGATACATCATATCTGTTTAAGATAACCACTTGCTCTAGTCCTTTTATCTGTAAGTTTTCTTTTAAATCCTCTAGGATTCCTTTTGCTTCTACATCAAATCCTGGTTTTTTTTGAACATAAATTCTTCTTACCATTTAATAATTCCTCCTTTATTTTGGTAATTTTTATTAATAATTTTTTATATTTCTTACTTCTATGCATGGTATTGTTATTTCATGTGGTAATTCAAATACGAATTTTACAGTATTTGCTACATCTTCTGCTGTTAAACCTTTTTTCATTATATTTTCAGGTAATGGATCATTTGCTCTTTTATAAAAATCAGTTTGAATTAGACCTGGACATACATCTGTTATCTTTATATTATTTTGTGCTAAGTCTGTTTGTATTGCTTTTCTGAATGCATTTGCTCCTGTTTTGGTAGCATTATATATAGGATATGGTGGTTCACACATAACTCCACTTTGAGAATTAATATTAATGATTTGCCCAAATCCTTGTTTTTTCATTATTGGAAATATTGACCTTATCATTGCTATTGTTCCATATATATTTGTATCAATAACTTTTTTAATTCTACTTAAATCATTCATGCCTTTGTAAGCCTCTTCGTCTACTTTTGACATATCTCCTGAAATCCACATTCCTGCACAATTTATTAAGCAATCTATTTTTTCATACTTCTTTTTAATATCATTAACAAATTTATCTATTTGTTCTTCTTCTGAAACATCGCAAACATAATATTCAGAATTGGTTTCTATAGCTATTTTTTCTAAATTATTTTCATCTACATCAAGTAAAATTAAGTTTTCGTCTTTGAGTATTTTAGCTATTGCCTTTCCCACTCCATTTGCTGAACCTGTAATTATTACATTTTTCATAATAATCTCCTTTCAAATTTGCTTTTATAAAACCAATTATTTTTACCAAATTATACATATCACCTCTTTAACGTGAAAACAGGCAGATATTATTTGACAATAAACGCCTATATAATATCTACCTGTCTTCTCGCACATCAACGTTCTTTTTCTCTTTTCTTCTGGTCTCCGGGGTCAGAAAAAAAATTTTTGATTTTTTCACAGCTTTTCTTGAATGGCTGTTTTATCAAGACGTCCATATCTTCTGATACTCTTTTGATGATCCTAATATCAATAGGATTGATAATATCAAACTTTAAATCCGGATAGAAAATCACCTTGGATCTCCCGATTGGTTTCCAAATCAATCCTTTATACTGCGTCTTAATAATTGCACAGTCTTTAACCTTGAATTTCATTTGTTCTCCTACAGGTATTCTTACACCCTTCGCAAGAATAAATTCAATCCACTCTTTCTCATGAAAATCTGATTTTACATAATCTAATAAATCCGAGAGTTTCTCTCTCAATTCTTCATCAGTATAATTCTGATTAAGAATTATCTGCCATCCTTCCCGATCTTCATAGATTACATATAACAAATCTCTATCCATCTGTCTCCTCCTTGCCCTACAGGGCGATGTATAAGTTTACGAAGTTTCTTGATAGATATTATATCACATTTACATAACATATTCAATTTTTTATTATAATCATTTTATTTTATAGCACTTTTATTTCCTTGTTTCCTTTAACCACTTTTCCAATGACATACGCTTTTTCACCTTCTTGTTCTAATACTTTTAATGCTTTTTCTTTATCACTTTCTGGAACAATGATTGCCATACCAATTCCCATATTAAAGGTATTATACATATCTCTTTCTGGGATATTTCCTTCTTTTTGTATTAATTTAAAGATTTCTGGTACTGGATATGTATCTTTTTGAATTTCTAATGAAACATTGTCATTTAACATTCTTGGCATATTCTCATAGAATCCACCACCTGTTATATGAGAAATTCCTTTTACAGTTACTTCATCTATTAATTTTAAAACTGGTTTTACATAGATTTTGGTTGGTGTCAATAATGCTTCTCCTAATGTCATTCCTAATTCTTCTCTATATTCTCTTAAATTTTCTTCATTCACATGAAATATTTTTCTAACTAAAGAAAATCCATTTGAATGAACTCCTGAAGATGTTAGACCAATCACTACATCTCCTTCTTGAATATTATCAGGATTAATTATTTTGGCTTTATCCACAACACCAACACTAAATCCTGCTAAATCATATTCATTATCAGAATATAGTCCTGGCATTTCTGCTGTTTCTCCACCAACTAATGCACATCCTGCTTTTTTACATCCATCTGCTACACCTTTTACAATGCTTGCTACCATTTCAGGAATGTTTTTCCATAATGATATATAGTCTAAGAAAAATAATGGTTTTGCACCACAGCAAACAATATCATTTACACACATTGCTACACAATCTTGTCCTATGGTATCATGTTTATCAAGCAAAAAAGCCAATTTTAGTTTCGTTCCCACACCATCTGTTCCTGATACTAAAATAGGCTCCTTCATTTCACTTAAACTTAACTTAAAAAGACCCCCAAATCCTCCAAGGTCTGACATAACTCCTTTTGTATATGTTTCTTGCACACTTTTCTTCATTAGCTCTACTGCTTTATATCCTGCTGTTACATCTACGCCCGCTTCTTTATAACTTTCACTAAAACTTTTTTCCATCGGTTTTCTCCTTTCATATTCTACCCTAATATAATACTATATTTTTTAACTTTTTACAAGGTTTTTAGCGAAAATTTGATAAAATGTCGCATTAGGTTCGTTTGTTGGTGCGACATTTTTTGTCGCATTGGGTTCGTTTGTTGATGCGACATTTGCATTATTCTATCTGAAATGGTATAATTTTTTCGAATATTAAGGAGGATTTCAATATGAAATTGATTGGAATTACAGGTAAAACAGGAACAGGAAAATCTACCATTGCAACAACACTTGCTCAAAAATTAGATGGTCAATATGTTGACATTGATAAAATTGGACATCAAGCAACTTCAGACCCTATTATTACAGAAAAGCTTTGTAATATATTTGGCAATGGATTACTAGATAATAATGGAAATGTTGATAGCAAAAAATTAGGTAATATTGTGTTTAGTGATACAGATAAGATGCAAATTTTAACAGATATCACATGGGAATATATGGAACAAGAATTAGATAGGATTTTGTTGCAAAAGCAACAATATTTTGTTTTTGATTGGGCTTTGCTTCCTAAGGTGAAATTCTGGGATATGTGTGATTTCAAAATATTAGTTACTTCTGATGATACAATGAGAAAAAAAAGAATATTGGAAAGAGACCATATTTCTGAAGAATATCTTGAAAAAAGAGAATCTGCTACTTTAGATTATTCTAAATTGTCTTTTGACTTTACTTTTAATAATGACTATACAAAGGAAAGTATGGATGCTTTTGTTGAAACAATATATAAAAATATAACGAATAAAAACAACTAAATAAATTGTAAAAAAATAGATATAAGACGGAAAAATCTTATATCTGTTTTTTACTTTCAAAATATAAAATATGTTTTTAAAAAATCTGCATAATACATACTATTAAAGCGACAATAAGTGGTATAAAAATCATTCCTAATATATAAGCTCTAAATAAATCCTTAATTTTATAATACTTCTCGTCATCATTCTCTTCTTTTATTTCTTCATTATTCTCTTCTTTTTTCATTTCATCATGACTATCTTCAAGTGTTTCGCAATTATATACACTTGATATAATTTCTAATGCTTTATCATAATCTGTTTCATTTACAAAAATTTTCTTTCCCTGAAATGATTGTCCATAGTACAAATTCATATATGAACCACTTCCATAATCTCTTCTAACAAAGGGAATTTGATTATCTTTTAATAAAGAACACACTTGCTTTACTTCATCTTCTATTATGCTTGAAAACAATTCTACTTCTTTTTCATCTTGTTTTTCCATTTTTTCATCCACCTTAAATCAATTAATCTACTCTTTAATAATCTCCATAATCTCTTCTGGTAAATATTTTGAAACATCTTTTCCGTATTGTAACAATTCCATTACCATACTTGAACTAATATTTCCTAAACTTCCTGCTCTAATATACATTGTATCTAATCCTGAAATTTCTTCGTTAATAGATGCCAGGGTTTCTTCATATTGATAATCCATACCATTTCTAACCCCTCTTACTAAAAGTGTTGCATGATGTTCTAATGCTGCATCAACAGATAGGTTATCATAACAAACCACAGATACATTGGTAAGATTTCTATTTTCAAGGATTTTTTCTATTGCATTTTTCATAATTTCTTTATCGTATCTTCTTTTTTTATCTGGATTCACACCAATTCCTATGATGACTTTATCAAATAGTTTGGCTGATTTCTCCACAACATGTAAATGTCCATTGGTAAATGGGTCAAAACTTCCTGCATAAAATCCAATTTCCATATCTTTTCCTCCTACTTTTACAAGTTTTCAAGTCCTATCTTTATTATTTTACAATATTTTGTTTAAAGTTACAAGTCTATATAATAGAGAAAGAGAGGGCATTTCTAAAAATGCCCTCCCCTCACTTAGCGCCCCAGAGATGCAAGAAATTTGCTTTCATCATGTTTACATTCTTTCCGACGTCTACATGTTATACAAGCCTGTTCACCATACCTGCATTCAGGTCTTGTGGTTTTCCTGGCATTGCATTCTCGCACCCTTTCCGCTTTTGCCTTTTCATATTCCTCTGTGTCAATATAAGGCATTTCTGTCACTCCTTTCCCAATTGGGGCTGTTATCAGTTGCTACGCAAAACCTCTTTAGGTTATGCTATCTTTTATTATACTACACTTCACATAAAATTGCAAAAAGACAGGAGATTGTTCTGCTATAGCTGCATTGCAATCTCCTTATCCTTCTGTTATGATTTCTTTTTCTGGTTTACGGTTTTCATCTCGTGTCTAAACATTCTATCATTCATATCTACTTCTTCCTATTTTCTAGCCTTATCTTCTACCCATTTCATGTCTCTTCTCCTTTTTCTCGTTTAACTCTAACTCCTTATGTAAGTTAAATATTGAATAATAAAGTTATCTCATTTTTTCCTAAATATCTTTAAAATTTTTGCAAATAATTTTTTATACCATTTCTGTTCTTTGTAGTCAATCATTTCTATTTTTTCTTCTTGCCCTCTTAATATTATATCATTAGAATTATTTTGTTTACATTTAAATATGTCATCAGGATTATATTTTTTAGTTTTCTCATTTTCAATTTTTTGGATTTTCAATTTATGTATTCTATCAACTTCACGTTTTTTATTTTCATCTATCCAATAATGATAGTCAAAATAGCATAGTAAGTCTATTGCTTCTTTACTAACATTTTGTTCATTAAAAATATCATTTTTATCAATTTTGGTTTTATATCCAGGATTTCTTTTTTCTTTTATAAACTTTAATGTTTCTTCCGGAATTTTCATAACAGCCATTTTATCCATCAAACCTAATATTTCATATACTTCTTCATATGTATTTGGTGATATCATATATAATTCTCCTATTTTATTTATTCTTGAATTGGACTATTCGTAATTTCAGGTGTTTCTAAATCACGTGGGTTAATTGAATCTTTGCCTTCTTCAATTCTTTCAGGACTAAGTCCAGTTTCACAAGGTCTATTTTCTATTTCAGCTTTATATTTTAAATATCGTAAGTGAGCATTTTTGTAAAAATCACTTACAAATATTATATCGTTCTTTGAATCGTATAAGTCTTGATATCCATATTCTTTAAGATATTCTTCAAAGCTTTTTGTCATCCCTTTATCATCTAATAGCCTAATCCTCATTGGAGGCTCCAATTCATCATATCTATCAAGAGCATCCCAATAATCCATTGGATTTTGAAAATCTTCCATTTTAGGTCTAGGATTATCTTTGTGATATTTGTCAAATTCTGGATTTTCCTGATATTTTACCAATCCTACAATATCCATTAAAAATTCCTCTCGTGTCATTTTTCCTTCATGTATATCTTGCATTTTAAAGGGGTCAGTCAAATTTGCAAGTTTCTGAGACACGATTTGTAAATCATTTCCCTGTAATCGTATTCCATAGGCATTTCGATATTTACTATAATAATAATGTTCTGGATCTTCTTCTAATAATCTATCCAATATTTTTTTATTTTCTTCTGATAAATCACTACCTATCAATACATATTTTGTATCATCTGGTTCATTGTAATTATTGCACATAAAGGTCATAATATTTTTGGACCAAAAGCTTTTACATGCTTGTTGACATTCGGGAACGATATATTCATTTATATTTTCAGCAACTTTATCAGTTCTAACTGATCCATACTCATATTTCAAATTAAATTCCTCCATTTTTTTATCTAACATATATTTTTCTCTTGTATGTACTTTGTACCATTTTATTTAACATATGTAAACAAAATTTCTCAGAATGCTAGATATCTACAACTTTTTTGGCTCTCATAATGATTGATACAAATATCAATCAAGTTATATATAGATTACCAGATTATTTAATAAAAAATCAAGTAACTTAATAAAAATCTTTTTTGCGAAAATTTGTTTTTTGTATAGTTTTATTGTAAATTGTATGCTATACTAACTGACATAGGAAATGAACATAGTAGT
>CAMLYR010000064.1 GCA_946491915.1 uncultured Clostridium sp. | reverse complement strand
TAGCTTTTCGCAAAAAGCGCAAAGAAATGCTTCGCGAAAACCAGTGGAGTGATTTAACAGTTGCAGTTTATTTTTAATAATAGATGAGAGGATTTCTATGAATTTAATGGATTCGCAAAAAAATAATTATTCTGAAGATATATTGTATGATGTTGAGCTGTCAAAAGAACTTGCAGTTTGCTTTTCTGAATATGACTATTTTGATTTGTGTAATGCAATTTTTTGTATTAATGCGTGGAGATATAATAGAGCTCATTTGGAATTTTATCTTTCACTAAATTATGCTTTAAAAATATGTGGCAAAGGTGGTACTAAACTCATTAAGTCATATGGTGAATTTTGTATTTTTTTTGAAAGTCTGAAACCTAAATTAAATTCTGTATATAATGATGAAATTACTCCAGATTTTGGAGATATTAAAATATCATTTGATGAAGAATTTTTTCCTGTGTTTTTAGGAACTGGACATGGCTTTGTATTCCCTATTATGCAGAGTCTATATGCTCTATCAAAATCGTTAAACATAATAGATTCGATGAAAAATGTTTTACTGTATGTAAAAAATATGGTGGAACAGTTGAAGGATACAAATTTATACGAAGGCCCCAAAGATATATTTACATTACATAAACCTACTGAAGCTTTTTTTAATGATTGCAGACAATGGTATATGATTTGTGATTTAACACTAGATTCTAAGCTTAATTTTTTATCATGCGCCAATAGAGAAAAAATTGAAGAGACGCATTTCATTTTAGTAAAGGAAAAACTGTATCCGCTATTCAATCCTAGCATTATAATTGATGCTTTCCATATTTTGTATCGTGGTGTTGAAATCTCTCAAGAAAAACAGAGTCAGATTGCTGATTATGTTTTGTATCAAACATTATGTAGTAATTTTGATTTAAATCCCAAATCTGATAATTTGCTTATCCAAGTAGGAGTAGTTTCTGATTTGGAAAAACATAAGATAGTCGAAGAGGTCTTATTTGATTTTTTATTACGTAATAGAGATAAGGCGCTTCTTTTTATAAATGAAGATAGATTAAAAAATAAAAATATCGATACTCTTATTAAAACCATTGACGATATTGTGTCTAAAAAGCAATTAAAATTAGTTGAATTCAGTAGTACTGGTAAATGTCGAGTATGGGATTATTCATTATGTGATGGTATTAGCATAATAGTTTATGATAATCATATTATTTTGGAAAATGTATTCAAATCAAAAGTGAATAATTTACCATCTCTATATATGTTTGATTTGATAACAATTTTATATAGGGCTAAATGTGTTAGAGATATATGCGATTTCATACAATCATTTAGGAAGTCCAATTGGGAACAGCCTTTATTCGGTGGGCTGTCGGTACTATTTGAAGCCTGGATAAAACAGAATAAGGAACTGTTTCCTGGGGCGTTAGATGCAACAATACTAATTCCAGAACCATATATGGTTGAATGGGATGTGTTCGAAGATTATTTGGATTTAAATAAATGGTATCCATTTACTCATTACGAAAAAATATTTGATAATCCGTTTTGTTGGAGTGTTGTGAATGATGATAAGGGATATTTTAAGACTTTAGCTAATGACGCAGTTTTGGGGTTTGGAGGGTATTATAGGAATGTTGCTAATTCATATATATTTTTTACTTTCAATTTAATATTTGAAGATATTAACGAGAAATATGATGCAAGGCATGAAGCTATAAGAATGATTGAAGACATAAATTGTCGTAATTTTGTATTATTTGAAGATGCTTTGATTAAGTGTGGATTATATGATTTTAATGGCGTTCGTATAATGTATATGCCTATAAAATATGCTGAAACAGTTGATAATACGGGCTTTCTTCGCCAAAACAGAAAATATATTTATAGTGATTACACTATTAATGAGGGTATTTTATTTATAAGATATGCAGTAAATGAAAGTCAACTCTTCAATGATCTGCTTTCAGTTAAGGATAAATCGGTGGAATGTGAATGTGTTGTCGAATTGCTGTCATGCATGGAAAAAACTGATCTTATTGATTTTAACAATTTAAAGCAAACTATCTATGCTCATCGAAAAGATAAAAAAGATATTGCTGCTTTGCAATTTGAGTTAAAATACTATTATTCACTAAATAATAGTGGGATAATTATTAATGATGAGTATTATGCAAAGGTCAGAAAATTAATAGCACAGGATTGTAAAGAAGCTTACATTGAGAGCAAAACATATTCTGCTCAGGAAGCTACAGATGTAATTAGAAAGTTACAACAGGTTGTAATTCCACGTTTTGAAAGTGCAGTGTCAGAATATAGTAAATATGATTTACATAAGTTGCTTTTATCTGAATTGGCTTACAATATTCATAACAAAAATTTAAATTATAAACGATATTCTATAAATAACGACAATAATATGAGTGATATGGCTAAGGAGGTAACAGGTAAAAATATAATTAACATAAGAGAGCGGAATAAAGATAATATCCGTGATCTTCTATATTTAATAGAAACGAACTTAGCAGTTACTCACAATGGGAATAAAATGGTGACTTTAGAAGATATGAAGTATTTGATTGCTTATTCACATTGGTTAATGGTATTGCAAGATGGTTCGGATAATGCTCATTACAATTTAGCTGAGGTCAAGATTGAAATTGAAGATGATTTCAGAGTTTCTACGATTGTATCGGAAGAGCAGCAACGGTTGAGTAAAGAAAGGCATAGAAGGACATACGATAATGATGATTATCGTCCTAATTTAAAGGACGATAAGGATATGTTTAACCAGGCTATGAAATGCTTTTATTCTGATACAGGTATAAAGCTTGATAAGTTATTTATTATATTAGATTATTTAAGTAAAGAATTCAATTTTACATTTAAAACGGAAGAATTTCCAGATGTGTTTAGTTTGTCTACGGCAGAGATAAGGGAGGATATAAGGAACTGGTTAACGGATAAAAGTAATTTGTCAGATGTTGAGATAGAAGAAATATTAAATGCTCTAAGTTTTTTAGTAATTGATGAGTTAAAAATTAAAACTGTTAATGGAAAGAAGGAAGACTTTATTCCAATATGGCAACGGGAAGGTAGAGATAACCAATTTATTGTACGACCTGTAGTAAGAGTAGGTGAAAAATTAATTTTCTCTCCTGCTGTTATATATGAATTAAAAACGATGTGGGAATTTGGTATAATAAATTTCTATTTGCCGTATGAGTATGGTTTAGGAAATCTAAAAAAATTTCTTGAAAAATGGAAGTCTGAATGCGAAAGACGAATGGAAGTCGATCTTGAGACTTTTATGAAAGAGCAAGGTTATATAGTTAGAAGAAATTTACAACTTCACAAGTTTGACAAAAAAGCCGGTCATCCTACAGATTTGGGTGACTATGATGTATTAGCTATTGATAGTATTAATAATATAGTTTGGAACCTGGAATGTAAATTTCTTAATTTGGTTGGGTCATTAAGAGAATATTATAATCATCAATATTCATTTTTTATTTCTAACAAAAAAGGGGAGAAGTTTGCTAGGAGGATTTCATATCTTGAAGACCATTTACCTTGTATTTTAAAGGCATTTGGTATTTGTAATGCCGAAAAATACACTATCAAAAATTATATGGTTACAAATAAAGTGTTTTATGCAGATATAAAATCGGTAAGCTTTGAAATTATATCTTTTCATGAGCTTAAAAGATTGTTTCAGGTTTAAATAGATAAAATACTGAAGAAGGAGATAATTGAAATCATGTCTGAATCTGAAATTGAGATCAGAGTCGTTATTGATTCTGGTACGGGGACAAAATTTTTACAAAGGAATACGTTTATTGTTAAAGAGTATCAGCGAGGATACCGATGGGAACCTGCCCAAGTTGTTGCCTTGTTGGAAGATATTTATGAATTTGATACCCAGAACAACGTTTTGAGATATTGCCTTCAGCCCCTTGTCGTAAAAAAGTGTGCGCCATTGAACGACGGAAATAGGTTAAGCAAAAAATTAAGCTGCCAAACATATGCAACTGGTGAAGAAGATACTGTCTGGGAACTGATTGACGGACAGCAGCGATTGACGACTGTTCTTCTTATTCTGGCTGCTTGTTATGAAGGCAAAAGCAATAAATTGCCTTACGACATCGTCTATGCGAACAATCGTAGTGAAATAGACGATTATTATATTGACAGGGCGAAAGAGACTATTCGGGAATGGTTTAAACGGTTTGATGAGCTTAGGGCAGACGATGTACGTTATGAATTGCAACGAAAAATTCACTCCTACATACAATTTATCTGGTATCAGGTTCCTGACGGAGCAAAGTCGAATGAGATCTTTACTAAGCTGAATATGGGTAAAATACCTTTGACAAATGCAGAACTGTTTAAGGCGCTTCTTTTGAGTTCGGACGTGGCTCAGTGTAACAATAACTCTGGTGAATCACAGAGAGATAAGATTGCTGTCGAGTGGGACTTTGTCGAACAATCGTTACATGATGATAATTTCTGGTATTTTATATCTAATGAGGATTCATCATTAGAGACGCGAATAGACTATCTTCTTAAACTTTTTGCTCTTACCAATGTAAATAACTCGGCAGTACAGGGGAAGAAACTAATAAAAAGCGACAGACTTTTCTCGTTTTTAGTCGTGAGTGCAATTATCGATCAGGCTAAGGAAAATGGTAAAAATAATAACGAAAACACACAGATAGCACAAGTTAAGGCAGCGGAAATTTGGGAGGAACTTGTGCGCATTCATGATACGCTTCATTCTTGGTATGAAAATAATTTGTACTATCATAAAATCGGTTTTTTGATTGCTATAACGTCAAATCCATTCGATGTAATTCAACCGTTGATTGCTGAAGCGCAGACAAAGAGCAAGTCAGAGATATTAAAAAGTATTGATAGTAAGATTAAAGATGTATTCAAGGGCGTTGATTTGGATAAACTTAATTATAATAAATCAGGGGACAGAAAGTATATCCGCATAGTTCTACTTTTTTTTAATATCTATACAATGATAAATAGCCAGACAAGTAATCGATTTTCCTTTCATGAGTATAAGAATCCAACTCTTGTATGTAGCGGTAACGCCACTTCGTCATCTGTCGGCAATAAAAAGAAAAGTCGAGGCTGGGACGTGGAGCACATTCATGCGCGCGCAGAAGACGAAGAACTTATAAACGCTACGCCTGACATTCAAAAGGAAATACTAAGTGAGCTTAAAGAGCAGTTTTTATTTGTTGGTTATAATGACGGTGTTGACAAAATTGATAAGCTTATGACACAATGTCCGACTGGAATTAAACCAGATGAATTTATTAAAGAGTATAATAAATTATGCGACAGGTGCGGTCAATTCAATGAAAACGGGCTGGGGAATCTTGCCCTTTTGGATGCAGAGACAAATCGCTCATATAAGAATGCTTTGTTTGCGGTCAAACGGAAGACGATTATTGAGAGGGATAAGGGGGAGGTCTTTATTCCTGTCTGCACAAAAAATGTATTCCTAAAAATGTATTCCGATGAGGTAGGATTAAAGAACATGCAACGTTGGGACACCGTTGATGCGGAATGTTATTTGGATGAGATTAAACGAGTGTTGATTAAGGAGGCTCGAGTATGTCAAACGGAAGTAAAGTAAGCTTTTGGCGTTTTATTACACAGTCGGGCGTTAATGAAATTGATATACCAGCTATTCAACGAGATTATGTTCAAGGTAGGAGAGATGAAAAGATTGAATTTACACTCAATCGTTTGCTTAATGATATTTCCAATGCTTTGGACACTATGGAAATCCTTGATCTTAACTATGTATATGGAAAACTTGATAATAATAAGTTTATTCCAATTGACGGGCAACAGAGATTGACGCTTCTTCTGTTATTACATATATATGCGTTTGCAGCAGAAGGAAAGAGTGCAGAGCTAAAACGACTCCATTGTTTTAAATATAATACTCGAGAGACAACTCGTCGTTTTTTGGCGCAACTTATAGATCATTTGCCTGAGTATTTTGAAAATGGTAATGATAAGTTGAGTAGTTTTATCATAGATGCCGCTTGGTTTGTGTCGTCATGGGAACGTGACCCGTCAGTTGCCTCATTCTTGGTTGTACTTGAAAAGATTGATAATTTATTTAAAAATAATACTATCGCAGACAAGCTTATGGCAGACGATTGTCCGATTACATATATGGGGCTAAGCATCAATGATATGGGGAATGAAAACGATCTCTATATAAAGATGAATGCGCGAGGAAAGCCGCTGACCGAATTTGAAATTTTTAAGTCTGATCTCTTCGACTATGTCGAGTCACTTGTGAAACCCGAACACAATAAAATTTTTAATATGGAATTCTGTGGGCAGTTTGAGCTTCAGGCTGATACGGAATGGATGTCGCTTATCTGGAACATGTGTTCCTGTTCCGAAGCGTTTGGAAACCCTGCTGATAGGTGTGACGATTATTATTTGAAGTTGCTTCATCAGTTGTTACTTAATTGTATTTTACCTGCTCAGTCGTCAGCTAATAGAAAAACTGACGCTAAAATTGAAAAAGTGTTAAATAACAGCGACTTCTATAATTTTCATAATTATCGCGAAATTTTCGAAGACAAAACCTTGAATGTATCAGGCGCTGGATCCATAAGAAAGATAGAGTCGACATTTAATTTTATGCTTTGGCTCTATAAAAGCAATAGGGACAGACTCAAAAACTTATTTGACACCGTTTTTGATAAAGCAGTAAAATCAGAACGTAAAGAACGCGTCATTTTGTATGCAGTCACCGCATATGCGGTCGTTATGGAGCAATATGATTTGCTTTCATTCGACCGTTGGATTAACATTATTACAAAGCTTGTAAGGAACACGGAGATTGATACAGATGAGAAGTTTTGCAATTCATGCAATGCTGTCGAAGCCATCGCAAGAGAGTGCTGCAAAGACACAGTCGGTTATTTTGCCGCAGTGCCCACAATAAAATTCTTTGATGGGTATCAAGTGAGTGAAGAAATCCTGAAAGCCAAACTAATAAAGTATTGTTCTGATTGGGAGCCGACGCTCAAGCAAGCCGAGGGAGATACATATTTTGATGGACAGATAGGTTTTGCACTTCGATTACAGGGAATTAATAACGACTCGCTTCCGCTTGATGAAACGGCGCATAAAGATGCTGTTCAAACATTTGTAAAAAATTGGGAGACGATCCAGCTGCTTTTAAATAAAAATATGATAGCTGAAAATGACGACCTTCTTAAGAGGGCATTGCTTACTTTCGGTGACTATTCCATTTTGGCAAATTCAAGTTATACTTTCTTCTTTGAGGGTGGAAACCAATACTTTACATGGAGAAGGCTTTTGAGGGAGCAGAAGTCCTTTGATGTGTTTAAAATGTTTTTCAAAGAGTATCAGAAAAGCGGTGTTTCTATAGGGGGGCAGACGGAAAAATGGCTGAATGATTGCATTGATGCTTATCAAAGGCAAACTGATTTCGATTTTTACGGCTTACAGGAGGGGACTGGTGAACTTTTATATAATCTTGTTCATATTAACGGTTTGTTTGAGTATATGTGGAAAAATCGTTTTAATATCGACATGGGGAAGCATAAGCGTGTGCTCTTATATCAGAGAGAAAGACTGAGTGCAGAATACGTAGAAGCAATGAGTTATGCACTATATTGTCGACTGAAAAATAACGGTTTAGATGTTGAATATAATTGTGGCCGTGGGTACCTGACGGAGGACAGTTCCCGCGCGTTCCTTAAGGCAGTCAATGGGAATGATGTGGATATTGAATACCACGACGGTCAATTCTATGACAATGGTCTTCCGTTAAAAGATGATGATAAGCCGGTCAAGACTGTTGAGGATGCCTTTAAACTTCTCAATGACCAACTTTATGATAAGCAAGTTTCTAAAAGTCTATAATATAATCTTTATGAAAAAATACTTATCTTACATGTTCATGATATAAAATAAATAAGCGGGACATTGCTTAATCATAATTAGTGGTCTGTTTCTATTCGAATTAATAAAGAGTGGTATTTTTCTTAAAATTGGGCTCAAAAGTGGTATTTTTTGCTTCAAAAGTGGTATTTTGACCGATTTCGCGGTGACCCTCAACCTATACCAACGATACAAGCAAATATTAAACGTCCGAGGTAAACATATATAGTGGTTTAACTAAATTGTACCACAAGATATTGTGTTTTTAGGGCTTACCCCGATAATGGGGTAAGCCCTTTTTCTGTGCTGAAAATGCTCTGGAACAGGCTTAAAAAGCGTTATTTCCATATAAGTTGAACACTTGATTTTTATCATCAGATTAGGATAATCCGTTGAAACACTTGACAAATGTGAAATCTGCGTCTAAAATATAATTGAATTATA
>CAMLYR010000063.1 GCA_946491915.1 uncultured Clostridium sp. | reverse complement strand
CGGGAATGGACTTTGGTTTTGGAAACCATACTTAATAAATAAAGCATTGGATGAAATCAAAAACAACAATTGGTTAAAGAGTCGTGAAGCTGCGAGCAGGATTCTATCATTTAGGAGCAGATGACTGGATAAAAAATTCTGAAAACAAGATTTTAATTCAAAAACGTTCTCCGCAAAAAATGTTATCTCCTAATGTATGGGCAATGACAGGTGGTTCTGTTATAAAAGGTGAAACAACTATAGAAACGATTGAAAGAGAAACGTTTGAAGAAATAGGTGTGAAATTAAACATCAAAGATGCAAAAAGATTAACCCGTTTTAGAACAGGAAATGTTTGGGTAGATACCTATTTTCTAAAACAAGATATAGATTTGAGCCAAATTATTATGCAAAAAGAAGAGGTTAGTGAAGTAAAATGGGCAACTTATGAAGAAATAGAAGAGATATATCAAAATGGTCAATTTATTAAAAATCGTTGGGAGTTTGTTAAAGATATTATTAGAGAATTTTAATATGTAAAAAATTAGCATTTTATTAATTGACTTTAGTATAAAAATATTGTATAATGAATATACTGAAGAAGTAATATTGCGAAATATTACAAGAGGAAATTCCTAGCCTAACAAGTAGGGTAAAGTGAAGAGGAAACCCCTAGCCTAATACTGACGAACAGTATTGAAGTAGGGTATGTTCAAAGAGGAAATCCCTAGCCAGTGCTAATAATAGCTATAAAGTAGGGTATGTAAAAGAGTAGGGGCAAAAGCTTCTACTCTATATTTTATTTTTTAAAGGAGAAACTTATTGAATAAATTGAAACTATATAGAATTGATATAAATTATATAAAATTTTTATATCAATTTGATAAAAGAGTACAATACAATGCACAAAGAGAGGATGAATATACTAAGAGAAGAGTATATTTAGGTATTGTATTACAAGTAGGTGATTATAATTATTTTGTACCACTGGAACATCCTAGACCTGCACACCAAAAAATTAAAAATAATATTTTTATTTTTAAAATACATAAAGGTAAATATGGTATGTTAGGTTTTAATAATATGATACCAGTAAATGATGCAGAACTTATAAATTTTGATATAAGTGAAGAAAACCAAAAGTATAAACAAATTTTAATAAGTCAATATCATTTTTGTAATAAACATATTAAGGAAATACAAATAAAAGCACTAGAAACATATAATAGAAGTCAAAAAAATAAGTTTCTAAAAAAAGTATGTTGTAACTTTAAATTATTAGAAGAAAAATTAAAAGAATACGAGAAATAAAATGTTTTGTAAAAATTGTAAAAATGAGGAGTCAATATGAAAATACCAGAATTACTAGAAAATGCAATAGAAGAAAAATTAAATCGTGTAAAATTAACAGAATTAAAACAATATGCGAGTCAGTTAAGTGAAAAATATATGTATCAAGAAAGAACAGGAAATACATTATTAAATACAGAAATAGAAGCATTAGCCTATTCTATTATGAGAATGCCAGCAACCTATGGAGCAGTGTATACAGCTTTAAAACAAACATTAGAAAGAATAGATGGTAATATACAATCTGTATTTGATATAGGAGCAGGAACAGGAGCAGCGACTTGGGCCATTAGCGAGTTGTTGGATACAAAAAACATACGATGTTTTGAAAGAGAACCAGTTATGTTACAATTAGGAAAGTCTTTTATGAGTCAAAATCCAAATCTAAAAGATATTTCATGGCAATATACGGACATCGTAAAAGATAAGTTAGATGTCAAAGCAGATTTGGTAGTTGCAAGTTATATGTTAAATGAAATCAAACCAGAAAACAGAAAAGATGTCATTAATAAACTAATAAACAGTTCAAACCAAATTACATTAATCATAGAACCGGGAACACCAGAAGGATTTAAAAATATTAAAGAAGTACAAAAGATAGCGATTGAAAATAATCTTCATATGATTGCACCATGTACCTTTCAAGGGGTATGTCCATTGCCAGATGAAGATTGGTGTCATTCCATTGTTCGAATGGAAAGAACAAAAGTACATAAAGTATTAAAAAATGCAGATTTGCCATATGAAGATGAGAAATTTTCATATATAGCTATATCTAAAGAAAAATATGATAATTCAGGAAGCAGAATCCTAAGACATCCTATGATTGAAAAAGGAAAAATTACATTAAAGGTATGTCATGATGGTAAGATAGAAGATATGATTGTAACGAAAAAGGATAAAGAATTATTTAAAATGGTGAAAAAGAAAAAATGTGGAGATTTGATATAGCATAATAATGGGTTAGCATGCTATATTGAAGCTGATTATACATCGAAAAATATAATTAATAAAAGATTGTATTATTTCATAAAATGTGATATAACAATTAAATAAAAAGAAGGGGAGAGGTTGAAAAATAATTACAAATTTTTTAACCAGATTTGTGCCTTAGAAAAGGAAAGTGGGTAAACATGACAAACTTATTAATAAAACTATTTATAAAAGATAAAAATGTAGAAAAGCCAGAAACAAGAGCAAAATATGGAATGCTTTCAAGTGTAACAGGAATTGTTGTGAATATCCTATTATCAGCAGTAAAATTAATCATTGGAATATTTGCCAATTCCATTTCTATCATTTCAGATGCATTAAACAATGTGACAGATGCAGGTTCATCTATTGTTACCATGATTGGGTTTAAAGTTTCACAGAAAAAAATAGACAAAGACCATCCATGGGGACATGGCAGAATGGAATATATTACAGCATTTATCGTAGATATCTTAATTGTATTAGTAGGTGTAGAACTATTCAAAAGTTCTTTTGACAAGATTATTCACCCAGAATTACCAGATATTAGTACTGTTACCATTGTGATTTTAGTGATTGCCGTTTTAACAAAACTATGGTTATTTATCTTTTACAACAAAATTGCAAAAACAATAGATTCTGCAGCAATTAAAGGAAATGCGTATGACAGTATTTCAGATTCTATATCAACTTTTGTTGTATTATTATCTGCTATTGTTGCTAAAATATTTGGAATCTCTATTGATGGTTATGCCAGTATCTTAGTTGCTATATTCATTTTATTTACTGGATTTAAAGCTTTAAAAGAAACCATAGATTTATTACTAGGAATGAAACCAGATACAGAATTTGTAAAGAAACTAGAGGCATTTACTAAAAAATATGAAATGATATCAGGTATTCATGATATCATGGTACATGATTATGGACCAGGAAGAAAGATTGTATCTTTCCATGCAGAAGTTCCTGCAAACTGTGATATTTGCAAAGCACATGATGTCATAGACCAAATGGAACAAGATATTTATGATAAATTTAATTGTATTACAACCATTCATATGGATCCAATTGTAACAGATGATGAAGAAATTAATGAAATGAGAAAGAAAACGGAGGAGATTGTAAAAGAAATCAATCCAGAGTTTTCGATTCATGATTTTAGAATGACAGATGGTGGGGATAGAATCAATTTAATATTTGATTTAGTTATTTCATCAGATAGTAATATCAATCATGAAGAATTAAAAAGTATAGTTCAACAAAAAATACATAGTGTAAATGATAAATATTATGCAGTACCTAAAATTGAAAATTCATATATATAAATAGGAGGTAGTTATGAGAAAATTAGCAAATACTTTATGGGGAATTGTATTAGTGGTAATTGGTGTCATTCTTACGTTAAATGCTTTAGAAATTACAAACATCAATATCTTTTTTGAGGGTTGGTGGACATTATTCATTATCATCCCAAGTGCTATAGAATTGATCGCAAGAGAAAACAAATTTTGGAGTGCTGTATGGTTAATTATTGGTATTTTATTACTATTAGCTTGCAGAGACATTTTAGATTTTGATTTAATTTGGAAATTGACAATTCCAGTGTTATTGATTTTAATTGGAATCAATCTTATATTCAAAGATAAAATTGATAGAAAAATGGAGAAGAAGAGTAAAGAATTAAAAGAAAAAGGACAAAATTTAGAAGAATATGGGGCAACATTTGGTGAGATTAAAGCAGATTTTAATAATCAAGAATTTAATGGGGCAAATATTAATGCTATATTTGGAAGTGTTGATTTAGATTTAAGAAAGGCCATTATTAGTGAAGATAAATTAATAAAGACATGTGCCGTGTTTGGTGGAATTGAGATATTAGCACCAGAAAATGTAAATATAAAAGTAAAATCAATACCAATTTTTGGAGCAACTTCAAACAAAACAGGTAGAAAATATGACGAAAAATTACCAACCATATATGTAGATAGTTTTTGCATGTTTGGAGGTGTCGATATTAAATGACAGGATTTCAAAAATTTATTAAATATGCTGCCATCGCATTCGGAATCTATCTTTCTATTACAATTGTGTTTATATTGTTAGGAATTGCAGGAACATTTGTAGGCATTTCACATATAGGAAATGGAAAATTCGAACAAAGAATAGAAGAAAGAATAGAAAATGGACAAAATGAGATAATAGAAAATACAGAAGAAAGCAATACACCAAGTTTTTCAAAAAGTTATGAAAATATTCAAAAATTAGAAATTGACTTAGAAAATGTCAATTTAGAAATAAAAAAAGGTGATAGCTTTAAAATAGAAGGAATGAATTTGTCAGATAACATACAAATTCAAGAAAATGGAGATAATATAAAAATTGATGATGAGCATATTCCATCAGGATATATTAATGAAAATACGAAGCTAGTAGTCTATATGCCAGAAGATCAAAAATTGGACGAAATAGATATAGAAGTACAGTATGCTTCTGTGAATATTGAAAAAATCAATTCTACTAAATTTAATTTAGATTTACAAAATAATACTTGTAAAATTAGTGAATTGGTAGCAGATAATGTGGAAATGAATATTGAATCAGCAGATATAGATTTATCTACAGGAGAGGTAACCAGATTCCAATTAGAAGCAGATTTAGGAGATGAAAACGTAGCGATTAAGGTACTTGAAAATGCAGAATTTGATTTAGAGCATGCAAATGCAGAAATAAAATTGATTGGAAAGCAGGAAGATTATCAAATTATGCATAAGAAACAGGAAGGAAGAACATCTATTGCAGGCCAAGAAATATCATCTGAAAATGAAACAATTGGAAATGGAAATGCAAAAATAACATTAGAAACGAAATATACAAATACGAATGTAAATTTTGATTAAAAACATTTGTAAATTTTCTGTGAAAGATATTGAATAAATTAACTAGTCATGTTAAAACTATACATGACTAGTTGTCATTTTTTGACTTTTTGAGAATTTAAAGGTTTATTTTGGATTAGAAAGTAGAGAAAAGTTTTTGAAAAGCGAAATTTCCAGATGCATCACTTGCTTATTGGGTAATTTAAGTTTGTAGCAAGTTTATATGGAATCTAGCTTTTATTAAAAATACAATTTTAAGGTTAATTTTAAATAAAGGAGAAAAATATGTTAGAATTAAAAAATATTACAAAAGACTATGTCTCAGGAGATTCAACGGTTCAAGCATTAAAAGGAATTAGTATTGAATTTCGAAAAAGCGAATTTGTATCTATCTTAGGACAAAGTGGTTGTGGAAAGACAACATTGTTAAATATTATTGGAGGATTAGATAGATATACATCAGGAGATTTAGTGATTAATGGAAAATCAACGAAAAAATTTAAAGATAAAGATTGGGATGCTTACAGAAATTATTCTGTAGGATTTGTTTTCCAAAACTATAATTTAATCCCACATCAAACGGTTCTTTCAAATGTAGAATTAGCGCTTACCATATCAGGCGTATCTAGAGAAGAAAGAAAAGAAAGAGCAATCAAAGCATTAGAAGATGTTGGATTAAAAGAACAAATTCATAAAAAGCCAAATCAATTATCAGGTGGACAAATGCAAAGAGTTGCTATTGCAAGGGCTTTGGTAAATAACCCAGATATTATCTTGGCAGATGAACCAACAGGTGCATTAGACACCAAAACAAGTGTCCAAATTATGGAAATTTTAAAAGAAATTTCAAAAGATAAGCTAATTGTTATGGTTACTCATAACCCAGAATTGGCAGAAAAATATTCTACTAGAATTGTCAGAATTTTAGATGGTGTCATCACAGATGATTCAAAACCGTTTACAGAAGAAGACAGAGAAAAGGAAAAAGATGCAAAAGCAAAAGATGGAAGAACCGCCATGAAATTCTTTACAGCTTTAAGACTTAGTTTAAATAATTTGATGACCAAAAAAGGAAGAACATTATTAACATCATTTGCAGGAAGTATAGGAATTATTGGTATTGCCTTAATTTTATCAATTTCAAATGGTGTACAAAGTTATATTAATCGAGTAGAAGAAGACACATTATCTTCTTACCCAGTTACTATCGATGAATCAACAGTAGACATCTCTAGTATGATGGAAGGGCTAATGGGAGAGACAGAAGAAAATACAGAAACTCATGAAGATGGAAAAATCTATTCTAGAGATATTATGAATGATATGATATCTACACTTTCAAGTAAGGTTTCAAACAACAATTTAGAGGCATTAAAAAATTATATCGAAAATGAAAATAGTACAATAAAAGATAATGCAAGTGCGATTAAATATAATTATAATTTAAACATTAACTTATATAAAGAAGATACTTCCAACGGAGTTGTTCGAGTAAATCCAAGTACAGTTATGAATGCATTTGGAATGGAAGATATGATGGAAGCACAAGAAAGCTCTCCGATGAGTTCTATGTTTGGTTCTAGTATGACAAGTATGTCTAATACAGATGTCTGGGAAGAAATGTTAGATAATGAAGAATTATTACATTCTCAATATGATTTAGTAGCAGGAAACTGGCCTAAAAATTATAATGAAGTGGTTTTAATTGTGAATGAAAATAATGAAATTAGTGATTATACCTTATATGCCTTAGGATTAAAAGATCAAAAGGAATTAGAAGAAAAATGGAATAAAGTTCAAAATGGAGAAGAAGTAGAAGAATCAGAATCAACATCATATACTTATGATGAATTATTAAATTTATCTTTTAAATTGGTACTAAATTCTGATTATTATGAAAAAGAAAACGGATTATGGGTAGATAAAAGTGAAGATGAAGACTATATGAAGGAATTGCTTAACAACTGTGAAAACATAAAAGTCGTTGGAATTATCAAACAAAATGAACAAAGTGTAGCAACAGGAATGAGTGGTGGTATTGGATATACAAAGGATTTAAAAGAATATGTTATCAATAAAACCAATGAAGCAGAAATTGTAAAAGAGCAAAAAGATCATCCAGACATTAATGTATTTACAGGATTGGCATTCCCAGATGAAGATTCTAAAACATTTGATTATAGTCAATTAAGTGATGAACAAAGAGCACAGCTTGCAATGCTAAGTGCAGAACAATTGGCAGAAGTTATGGAAACCTATAGCAATAATGTCAATGCTAGTTATGATGGAAATTTAGAATTATTAGGGGCTGTCGACCTTAATAAACCATCATCAATCAGTATTTATCCAAGAGACTTTGATGCAAAAGATGTCATAACCCAAGAAATTGATAATTATAACCAAAAACAAAGAGATGATGGAAAAGAAGAAAATGTTATTAACTATACAGATTTAATTGGTATTATGATGAGCTCTGTTAGTCAAATCATTGATACCATTAGTTATGTATTAATTGCATTTGTTGCGATTTCGTTAGTCGTTTCATCTATTATGATAGGAATTATTACCTATATATCTGTGTTAGAAAGAACAAAAGAAATTGGAATTTTAAGAGCAATAGGAGCATCTAAAAAAGATATATCAAGAGTATTTAATGCAGAAACCTTTATTGTAGGACTAATTGCTGGATTATTGGGAATTGGTGTAACTGTATTATTAAATATACCAATCACAAACATTATTTATGCTGTAACAGGTGTCAGTGTTACTGTATCACTTCCAGTAGTTGAAGGAATTATCCTTGTATTGATTAGCATGGTATTAACCATTATCGCAGGATTAATTCCAGCAAGAATGGCAAGTAAAAGAGATCCAGTAGAAGCATTAAGAACAGAATAAAAAAATAGTAACTATCGTCACCCCATGTACAGCAGGCAATATATCTTATAAATCCATTCACGATTTTGTATAAGCTAAATTTTCGTAGAAATTCTACAAAAAAAGTATGAGCCTCTTTCACTCAGACCCTCACTACGTGAGTACCGTGAACATTCCTCATACTTTTTTTGAGTATTTCTAACTTCAAATTTAGATACGCAAAATCGATTCATTTCTTTATAAGATATATTGCCTGCTGTACATGGGGTGACGATTAAACGGATGATTGTTATTTTCTAAAATTCACCTGTCAATAATTTTTGAATATTTCACTAAAAAATAGCTTTATTTTATTAGCGAA
>CAMLYR010000062.1 GCA_946491915.1 uncultured Clostridium sp. | reverse complement strand
GTATTTTTATTAAGAATTGAAGATACAGACCAAAAAAGAGAAGTAGAAAATGGAATAACCGATATTGTTCAATCTTTGGATAGATTTGGAATAGAACCTGATGAGGGAATGATTTCAGAGACAGAAGGAAAAGGAAATTATGGACCATATAGACAATCTATGAGAAAAGAGATTTATCAAAGTTATGCAAAATACTTAGTTGAACAAGGAAAAGCATATCCTTGTTTCTGTACACCAGAAGAATTAGAAGAAATGAGAGAAAAACAAGAAAATGCCAAAATTAGACCTGGCTATTATGGTGTTTGGGCAAAATGCAGAAATATAACAGTAGAAGAAGCCATTGAAAAAATAAATAATGGAGAAAAGTACATTGTTCGTTTTAAATCATCTGGACGTGAAGATAGAAAAATTAAGCATCATGATGTGATAAAAGGAAATGTAGATTTTCCAGAGAATGACCAAGATATTGTTATTATAAAAGCAGATGGATTACCAACATATCACTTTGCACATGCAGTAGATGATCATTTGATGAGAACAACACATGTTATTAGGGGAGATGAATGGTTATCATCTGTGCCATTACATTTACAATTATTCCATGAATTAGGATTTAAAGCGCCTAAATATGCACATATCGCACCAATCATGAAAAATGATAATGGAAATAAGAGAAAATTAAGTAAAAGAAAAGATCCAGAAGCTGCAGTATCATATTATGATGAAATGGGAATTCCAAAAGAAGCTGTTAATGAATATTTATTAAATATTGCCAATTCTAATTTTGAAAACTGGAGAAGAGCCAATAAAGATAAGTCTATTGATGAATTTGAATTACAATTAAATAAAATGAGTGTAAGTGGCGCTTTATTTGACATGATAAAATTGTTAGATGTAGGAAAAACAGTAATCTCTAAATTTACAGCAGAAGAAGTGTATGAAAATGCATTAAATTGGGCAAAAACATATGACAAAGAATTAGAGGACATGCTTCAAGATAAGGAATATGCTTTAAAAGTATTTGGAATTGAAAGAGGAAATAAAAAGCCTAGAAAAGATATTGCAAAATGGTCAGATGTCAAAGAAAACATAGAATATATGTATGATGACAAATTCTTTGCAAAAGAACAAGAATATCCATATCAAGTAATCAATGAAAAAGAAGATGTTGACAACATATTAGACTTATATATGGAAAAATACTATGATGAAAATGATGATAAACAACAATGGTTTGACAGGATAAAAGAACTTGCAGGAGAACTTGGATATGCAAAAGAAGTAAAAGAATATAAAGCAAATCCAGACGCCTATAAAGCACATGTAGGAGATGTTAGTACAGTATTAAGAGTAGCATTAACAGGAAGAACCAATACACCAGACATGTATGAAATCATGCAAGTACTAGGAAAAGAAAGCATCAAAAAAAGATTTGAAGCAGCAAAGAAATAAAAAAGGGATTTTGGGGACGGACTCATTTTTCCCTTTTTAGAAACAAGTAACATAACAAAAAAGAATTTTTAGACCAGTTGGTTATGTTTCCAATTAGCCAAAGAAGGGGAGTATCATGGAGTATCAAATAGGAGATATTGTAAGAACAAAAAAAGTACATCCTTGTGGAAGCAAATTGTGGGAAATCACAAGGATAGGAGTTGATTTTAAGTTAAAGTGTGAGGGTTGTGGACATGTTGTGACAATTCCAAGAGAGAAAGCTTTAAAAGTCATAACAAAACTGGAAGAGAGAAAAGAACAGGATAGTAATATATCAAATATAGAAGAATAATGATTAAAAAGAAATGTAAAAGTTGTTATTAAAAAAACATATATAGTTGAATTTTTAAATAAAATGAATGATATAAAGAAGAGGGTATTCATAATAGAATATCCTCTTAAAAATAATGAAAAATAATTCGTCATCAAAATAAATTAACTGCTAAAATAATTCGTCACCACAATAAGTATTTTTTAAAATTAAATATTAAATTAAAACTTCATTGTTGAAATGATTTTCGATAAACTCCCAAACATCTTCCTTATAGATTTTTCTTTCAGATGAGAAAGGTAGGGTAGGGATATCTCCAATAGGATTTAATTCTTTTTGTAATGCTTTTACAGTATCATCTACTTTTGTAATAGCAATTTTATCAGCCTTATTTGCCAAAATCAAACATGGTAATCCAGATGAAATGATATAGTTATACATCAGTCTATCATTTGCAGTAGGGGAATGACGAATATCTATTAAAAAGATAATGAGTGCAATTTCTTTTCTATGGAATAGATATTGTTCTATAAATTTTCCTACTTGTTCTTGTTCTTTTTTAGACATTTTACTATATCCATATCCAGGCAAATCTACGAAATAGAAAAGATTATCCATATTATAGAAATTGATTTGACGGGTTTTTCCAGGTTCACTACTGGTTCTTGCTAATTTTTTTCTGTTTATCATGGTATTAATAAAACTAGATTTTCCAACATTTGATTTTCCAACCAAAACTATTTCAGGCAAGTGGTTATTAGGATATTGTTTGGGACCAACTGCGGATATTTCAAATTGGGGATTTTTTATATTCATTATTAAAATTCTCCTTTTTTGTTTTTTATATTTTCATATTTTAACATATTTTTTCGTTTTTTTCAAATAAGAAAGGCGTGCGTTAACGAAATCAAAGATTTCGACGCACACATGTGAAGACTGCTTCGCAGTACTTCACGAATATAAGAAGCCTAACCTTGTTGTATACGGAAAAATCTTATATGTGGTCAAGATAAAAGTCGATTTTTCCTATACAATAAGAAAAGAGAGCATAATGAAATGTCTACTGAACAACTTCATAATGCTCTTTTCCATATGATTAAATATCTCTTACAATTAAATCATCACTAGCAGGACCAGTTCCTATATATTTAACAGGAATACCAGAAGCCTTTTCTACAATTTCAACAAATTTTCTTGCAAGCTCTGGAAGGTCTTCATATTTTTTACAAGAAGAATCAATTGTCCAACCACCTTCTAAAGTTTCATAAATAGGTTGAGGAATTTCACCTGTTACCATGATATCATCAGGATAATGATGGATTTTTTCACCTTTATACATGTAACTTGTACAAACTTTAACATATCCTAATTTTTTACCAATTTCTCCTAAAGTATCTAAATGATTTAAACATAAATAATCAATACCAGATGTATATTTAGCAGAGCAAAGAATAGGGCAATCCATCCATCCACATCTACGAGGACGACCTGTTGTTGTGCCATATTCATGTCCTGTGTCACGAACAATATCTCCTTCTAAAGGAGTGGCATCTTTTATAACATTTCCATTTTCATCAATTGAAGCTGGTAATTCAGTAGGGAATGGGCCATTACCAACTCTACTGTTATATGCTTTATCAACACCAATAACCACATTTAAAGCTTGTGCTGGTAAAGCTGCTCCACAAAGTGTTCCTGAAACAACTGGGTGAGAGCTTGTAACCATTGGGTAATCTCCATGGTCTAAGTCTAAACGGAAAGCTTGAGCACCTTCTACAACGATTTTTTCATTATGTTTAATACTATTGAAGATGATAGGCTCAATATCTGTAATATAATTTTTTAATTTTTCTCCATATTCATGATATTGTTTTCCTAATTTTTTGCTATCTACAATACAATCTTCCATATTATTTGCTTTAAAAACTTGGTTATGAACTTTTGTAGCTTCTTCAATTTTATGAGTTAATTCATCTTCTGGAAGAAGTAGGTCATACATTCTAATACCAATACGATTACTCTTGTCTGCATAAGTTGGACCAATTCCTCTTTTGGTTGTTCCAACAGGTTTGTTTTTTAAAGATTCATATAAACCGTCTAATTCTTTATGATAAGGAAGTGTGACATGTGTACGTCCACTAATTTTTAATCTTGATTCAATATCTGGAATACCACATTTCTTTAAAAATGCAATTTCTTCAAATAATACTTCTGAATCAAGAACAACGCCAGGTCCAATAATACAAGTAGTTTGAGGATAAGCAATTCCTCCTGGTACTAAGTGTAATGGTAATTTTTGTCCTTTATAAATGACAGTATGTCCAGCATTACTTCCACCAGTTGCTCTAATAACTAACTTTGCATTTTGTGCTTCTATTGCAGCTATTTTTCCTTTTCCTTCATCGCCCCATTTAGCGCCAACTATTATTGTTACATTTTTATTCATTTTCTTCTTCTCCTTTTACTTTGATTTTTTAGGTTCAATTTTTTCTAGTCCACCCATATATGGTCTTAATACTTCTGGAACAATGACACTACCATCTGGTTGATAGTTGTTTTCCATAATCGCAATTAACATACGAGGTGGGGCAACAACCGTATTGTTTAAAGTATGTGCAAAATAATTTCCTTTTTCACCTTTAATACGAATACCTAAACGTCTTGCTTGTGCATCTGTTAAGTTTGAACAACTTCCTACTTCAAAATATTTCTTTTGTCTAGGAGACCATGCTTCGACATCACAAGATTTTGCTTTTAAATCAGCTAAATCTCCACTACAACATTCTAAGGTTCTTACTGGAATATTCATACTTCTAAAAAATTCAACAGTATATGACCACATTTTATCATACCAATTCCAACTATCTTCAGGTTCACAAACAACAATCATTTCCTGTTTTTCGAATTGGTGAATTCTATATACACCACGTTCTTCTATTCCATGAGCACCTTTTTCTTTTCTGAAACAAGGAGAGTATGAAGTCATGGTATATGGCATATCTTCTTTTCTTAAAATTTGATCTTTAAATTTACCAATCATAGAATGTTCAGAAGTACCAATTAAATATAAATCTTCTCCTTCAATTTTATACATCATAGCATCCATTTCTTCAAAACTCATAACACCAGTTACAACATCACTTCTTATCATAAAAGGTGGGATACAATAGGTAAAACCTTTATTAATCATAAAATCTCTAGCATAAGTTAAAACAGCAGAATGTAATCTTGCAACATCACCCATTAAATAATAAAAACCATTACCAGAAACACGTCTAGCGCTATCTAAATCTAGACCGCCTAAGTTTTCTAATATTTCACCATGAAAAGGAATTTCATAGTCAGGAACAATAGGTTCTCCAAATTTTTCAACCTCTACATTTTCAGAATCATCTTTTCCAATAGGAACAGATTCATGCATAATGTTTGGTATTTTCATCATTCTAGTTTTAATCTCTTCAGCATATTCATTTTCTAGTTTTTCATTTTCTTCAAGTTTAGCATTGATTTCTTGGACTTGTGCTTTAATCTTTTCAGCCTCATCCTTTTTACCAGCTTTCATCAATTCTCCAATGTGAGAGCTTAAGCTTTTTCTTTCAGCTCTTAAATTATCACCAATAAGTTGAGCCTCTCTATTTTTCTTATCCAATTCAATCACTTCATCAACCATAACCAATTTATGGTCTTGAAATTTTTTCTTGATATTTTCTTTTACGATGTCAGGATGTTCTCTTAAAAATTTAATATCTATCATAAAAAATCCTCCTTTTTTCTTATGTCGCATTAAGTTCGTTTGTCTATGCGACATTGTCTCATTGAGATCGTTTGTCTATGCGACATTTTATTTCTTAGTATAATCTTTTTCTAAATCTGTTGCTAACGCAAATCTTGTTTTTTGACCAGTGATATTGTCTGGTCTTTCTGGAATTTCTTCTAAAAACATTTTCTCAGGTCTAACCCATAAGGAGCGGCCATCGTCTCTAGGGTATAAAGGTTTATATACCACCATTCTCTCTTTGGTTTCCGAGTTATATGCCACATTTTCAACAAAGTAATAGTTTCCTTTAAAGTGACGATAAACTTGTCCAATTTTTACTTCTTTCATAAACACACGCTCCTTTACAATACGAAGTCATTATATAATATTTTTTCATAAATGGCAATAAAATTGGGCAAAATAACCAATATAATCGTCGTTTAATCTCTACCCAGTATTTTTTATAATATAAATATGTGTATGATTAAACTATGGCAAAAGCCGAAATAGAAAGAGGTATAAAAATGATTTTTGAAATGATAAAATTTTTTATATATGCTATATTAATTGTCGTGATATCAAAATATATACTAGTAAAAGCTTTACGAAAGTTAGCAGAAAACTTAAAACTAAAACCAAGGACAATAGGAAATATCGCAGGTATGGCCACTTCGATTCCTGAATTACTAACTGTAACTGTATCTAGTTTTAGAGGATTAATGGGAACCAGTTTATATAATATTATTAGCTCTAATGTGATTAATTTTATTCAATATACAATTTCATTAATAATAAATAAGAATAATAAAGAAATAAAAAACGAAGGAATTATCATTCAAAATGTGTTGGTAATTTTAACGATTATTTTTCCCATCATCTTATTAAAGTTAGAAAATACATTAAATATAGTAATAGCAGGTATATTAGTTGTGATGTATGTTATTTTTTACTGGATTTCCAAAAAAATGCATGAAAGATACTTAATTAATGTAGAGAAGCAATTTGAAGAAATGAAAATTGAAGAAAATGAAGAAGAAAAAGAAAACAATAAGAATAAACAATCATTTATATATATAGGATATATTTTCATAGCAGGTATCTTACTATATTTTATAGGAGATGTATTGGGAAATGTATTGGAAAGCTTATCAGAAAGTTTTGGAATTGCAGAATGGATTTTGGGTATTTTATTAGGATTGATAACCAGTATTCCTGAATTGGTTACTTTTTTTGAAGCACAAAAACATTATAAAAAGGAAGAAGATAAGAAATTATTAGGAGTCATTGAGGCAACAAATAATCTATTGACATCTAATATGCTAAATTTATTTATTATACAGGCAATTGGTATAGTCATATATATAATAGTAATTTAAGAGAGTTAAATGCGACACAAAAATAGTATAAAGTTAATGAAAACAGCAAAAAATATATGGCTAAAATATGATGTGTAGAATAAAAAACACATCATATTTTTCGTTCACACAAAATTCACAAAATATTTTAGCAGAAAGTATTGACAAGTGCTAAAATCGGGTATAATATATATGAAGTTAGCAAACAAACAATAAGAGTGCTAAAACAAAGAATAAAAAGTAAAATAATAATTTTTCTGTATAGCAATATATCGTTTGGCATAAGAAAAATTGGTTTTTACGACATAATAATTACTAACAATTAAAACTAAAGAGGTGAGAAAATTGTTAGATGATAGAAAAAAGAAAGTGCTACAAGCAATTGTAGAAGAATATATTAATACAGCAGAACCAGTCAGTTCAAATGCGTTAACAACAAATCATGGCTTAGATTATAGTAGTGCAACCATTCGAAATGAAATGGCAGATTTGGAAAAGGCAGGTTATTTGGATAAAACCCATACATCAAGTGGTAGAGTACCTTCTGAAAAGGGATACAGGTATTATGTGGATGAATTGTTAAAAGATGATGATATTAGTCTTGAGGAAATCAAATATATTAGTGACAAATTAGAAACAAAGGTAAATGAAATTGAAGATTTAACAAAAATTGCAGCAAATACGATATCAGAAGTAACACATTATACAACCGTGTCCATAGGACCAAAAGCAAACAGTCAGATTATAGAAGAAATCAAGTTTGTATTATTAGGTTCTAGAATGATGATGGCAGTTATCTTAACAGATAGCGGATTGGTAAAAGAAACCATTATCAAATTTGATGAAGATGTGACAGAAAAACAAGTAGAAACCATTAATTATATGTTTAATAAGAAATTAAAAGGACAGCCAATTGAGACAATTGATAGACCTTTAGAAGATTATTTGTATGATGAAATGACATATAGTGTCAATGTGATTAAGCCAATTATTGAGCAGATTAAAAAAGTATTAGAAGAAGAAAATGTATATTTAGAAGGCGCTAATAAGTCATTTGATTTACCAGAATTTAATAGCTTAGAAGTTGCTAAAAACTTTGTTAATATACTAGATACAAAAGAATTAGTAACAGATATGTTAGATTCAGGAATTGCAGATGATATTCATGTATATATAGGAGAGGAAAATCAGAAAGAAGAATTAAAAGATTTTAGTGTTGTTACTTTTAAACATAAAGTCAATGGAAAAGATTTAGGAACAATTGGTATTATTGGACCTAAAAGAATGGATTATTCAAAAGTAATTTCTGTTATGAAATATATTAATAAAAAGTTAAAAGAAATAGAATAAATTTGAGAAAGGTAGGGTAAAGAATGGCAGAGAAAAAAGAAGAGTTAGAAAATGACGTAAAAAAAGAAGAAAAAGTAGAAAATAAAAAAGCAAAAAAAGAGCAAGAAATTGTACCAAAGTCAGAATATGATGAACTAGATGATAGATATAAAAGAATTTTAGCAGAATTTGAAAATTATAAAAAAAGAAGTGCAAAAGAAAG
>CAMLYR010000061.1 GCA_946491915.1 uncultured Clostridium sp. | reverse complement strand
ATCAAACTATAATAAATCAAATAATTTTTTTAATAATTAATCCGTAAGTGTACCCAGCTGGGTTGGCGATATGGCTATCACTAACCTAACTACCACACAAGAAACTGTCGTTTTTAACATTAAAAAAACACTAAATTTTATTAAGATATCAGTCATTTTATAAGGTAGTAGAAAATGTCGTAAAATTAACCTTTGAAAATTTCAATAACTTCCATATTTAAAAATACAATATATGGAAAATGCAAAATGACTAGTTACCTAAAAAATTTCTTTTTAGGATAGATAACAAACACACACCACATGGTGTAGATGTATATCCACAGGCAGCAGCAGGATTTCCATTTAATGCAGGAGTACTTGCTTGTAAAGGAGACCCAATTGCGAACTTGCAAGAAGACTTAGCTGCAGAACAAAAAGCAAGAGCAACTTATGAAAAATTAATTGATTTATGTAGAGACAATCCAGATGTCTTAGATCCATTAAGATATTTAAGAGAAAGAGAAATCGTACACTTCCAAAGATTTGGAGAAGCATTAAGAGGTGTTCAAGACAAATTAGCAGAGAAAAAGTATTATATGAATCATAATAATAATTGTGGTTGTAATTAAAAAGAAACTCCTATATTTTGAAAATATGGGAGTTTTTAATAATATAAAAATATTTTATTGCAGATATCATGAAATTTAATAAAGATAAATATTATGTGTGAATATTGTAAAAAATACTATGAATAAAACATATTTTATGATATTATAATGAAAAATGAAAAGGTTGTAATTATTTTATTAAAAGGAAAATATGAAATAGGATTATGTTCATATTTCAAACAATGGAGATTTACAAAATAGAAAGGTGGATTAAATAATGAAATTAAAAGGTAAAGTAGCATTAATTACAGGTTCTTCTTCTGGAATAGGTAAAGCTATAGCATTATTATTTGCAGAGGAGGGAGCAGATGTAATAATAAGTTCTAATACTTCAAGTGAAGAAGGAAACAAAGTATTAGAAGAAGTAATAAAAAAAGGTTCTGATGCAATTTATGTACAAGCTGATGTAACAAAAGAAGCTGATATAAAGAATATGTTTAATAAAATAAAGGAAAAGTATGGAAAACTAGATATATTAATTAACAATGCAGGAAGAACTTTTAATATTCCGTTTAAAGAAGTAACAGAAGAAACAATTACAAGAGATATTAATACCAATTTAACATCTGCAATTTTATGTTCGAAATATGCAGTAGAATTAATGAATGATGAAGGTTGGATTGTTAACACATCTTCAATTAGAGGTATAGATTATTCTGGTAGAGCAGGTATTATTGGATATTGCTCTGCAAAAGCAGGTATAAATAGCTTCACAAAGACTTTAGCAATGGAATTAGCCCCTAAAATATATGTAAATGCAGTTGCACCAGGATTTGTATATACAAACTATATGGATACAGTAACAGATGAAATGAAACAAGCTTGGCTTAAAAATATACCAATTAATAAATTTATAGAACCAAAAGAAATTGCAGAAGTATATTTAATGCTAGCAACATCTAAGATATTTACAGGTTCAATAGTAACACCAGATGGTGGATATTCATTATTAAATAGATAGCAAATAAAAAAATAGAGTATATTAATTAATTCACTTAGTGTACTTGGATTTTGTGAAAATTTAGAAAAAATATTGATTTTGTAAATAAAATACGTTATAATGAATATACTAGTAAAGATACTTTTGAAGTATCTTTGTCCAAATCAAATGTGAACCGCCACCCTGTTGGCGAAATATAAATGTACAGGTGAGCAAATGTTACTCGCAACCCTACTTGCGACAAATAAATGTGTAGGTGGACAAATGTAATAAAAATCTACCTTTTCGGAGGTAGATTTTCTTTTAGAAATGAGGTAATAATGAAAGTAGAAAACGGAAAAGCAAGATGTAGAAATAACTGAAACATTGAAAAGAAAAATAATACAAACATCAATAGATGTTATAAAACTTGCTAAAAAAGGTATTAACATTCCCTTTTACAATATAATTGAAATGAAAGAAATATTATTAAAAGAACAAAACTAGGTTAATATGAGCCTTTAGTTTTATGCTATAAATGAGTTTCCTGAAAAAATAAAAGTTCACTAAGTGTACTTTAATTTACTTTGTGAACATTTTTTATATACTATTACACAGACCATGGTCTAGATGTATATCCACAATAATATGGGAGTTTTTGTACATGAAAAGTAGAAAAATAGAAATATTTTCTAAAAAAGGCTTGTTTTTCAAGCTTTTTTATGATACAATATTATCTGTAAGAAAAATAGAGCAAAACCAATTAAAAAGCAAAGTATATATATTTCAAATATTTACAAGAGAAAATGGTCATTGGCTGGAAACCATTAAATATCGTATATAGAAAATTCACTTTTTAGGTCCTTTTTTGAAATGATAGTAGGAAAAGGCGGTTGGACCGTTAAAACTATAACGAGGTTAGTATAAAACATACTAATAAATTTAGGTGGTACCACGGAAAATAACCATTTCGTCCTAATAGAAACTAGGAAGAGATGGTTTTTTTGATGACATGGATTTAAATTTTAAGTAAAATTTAATAAAGGATGTTGATAGATATGAATAATGAAGGAAAATGTATTGAATATTATTTTGATTCAAAAACCTTTACAAAAGAACAACTAATCAAAAATATTGAAGAAGCAAAACTAGAATTTCCCAATAAGAAGATAGAACCAAATTTATTTTTAAATGAATGGGGCGTATATATTCTAAAAATCCATTTTACAGATAAAATAGAGTATGTTGGCAATTTTAAAGAAAAAAGAAAAAATAAAAAGGTATTACTTCTTACAGAAAAAAATAGAAAGATTAGTGAAAAAAGAACATCATTTTTAAACAGAAAATATGGGCAATACAAAAAAACGGGAGAGTATAAGCCACTATAAAGAAAGGAATGGACGAGATGAAAGAGCAAATTGCAAATATCAAAGAAAAATCTATTAAAGAAATTTCAGATTCAAAGGATTTAAAAGAATTAAATGAGTTAAGAGTAAAATACTTAGGAAAAAAAGGGGAACTAACCCTTATTTTAAGAGGCATGGGAGGATTATCTCCAGAAGAAAGACCAGTTATAGGAAGTTTAGTAAATGAATTAAGAGAAGAAATTGAAAATTTAATTCAAAGTAAAGAAAAAGAATTTAAAAATCAAGAACTTTTAAAAAGATTAGAAAATGAGACAATTGACGTTACAGAACCAAGCAAAAAAGTTGTTTTAGGATCTTTACATCCAATTACCAAAATTATACAAGAAGTAGAAGAAATATTCTTAGGAATGGGATATGAAATTGCTGATGGTCCAGAAGTAGAAAAGGCAACATATAATTTTGACAAATTAAATACACCACCAGATCATCCGGCAAGAGATGTTCAAGACACATTCTATATTACAGATGATATCGTATTAAGAAGTCAAACATCACCTGTTCAAGCAAGGGTTATGGAAAATCAAAAACCACCAATTAAAATCATATGCCCAGGAGCTGTATATAGATCAGATAGTGTAGATGCAACACATTCACCAGTGTTCCATCAAGTAGAAGGGTTAGTGGTTGACAAAAATATTTCTATGGCAGATTTAAAAGGAACATTAGAGATGTTTGCTAAAAAATGTTTAGGAGAAAATACGAAAATTAGATTTAGACCACATCACTTTCCATTTACAGAACCATCAGCAGAAGCAGATGTATCATGCTTTGTATGTGGTGGAAAAGGTTGTAAAGTATGTAAAGGAGAAGGATGGATAGAATTATTAGGATGTGGAGAAGTTCATCCAAATGTTTTAAGAAATTGTGGAATTGATCCAGATATCTATTCAGGATTTGCATTTGGATTTGGTGTAGAAAGAATCGCCATGGCCAAATATGGAATCGAAGACATGAGATTATTATTTGAAAATGATATTCGTTTCTTAAAACAATTTTAGGTTGAACGATAGGGACGTGCCAAATCGTTCAAAAAATGAACGATTTGACCTGTCCCCAATGTTCAAAAAATGGACAAAAGGGACAGGACCTATAACTATAAAATAAAAAATAAAAATAGATTGTTAATTGTATAATATGTAAATTAACAAATAAACAAAAATTAATTAAAAATTTAATTGATTAAGGAGAGTAAAAATGGGGTTATTTCAAAGAAAAAACAAAGAATATACATTTGACCAGATTATGACAATATTAACAAAGAAAGGCAATGAACATTATAGAGTGGAATCTACAAAATCAGGAAAATATTTGTTAAAGTCAGATGAAACAGTATTAAAACAAGTACCTGATGTAGAAACACCTTTTAGAGCGAAAAGAAGAAATTTGATGAGCCAAATTGCTGTAGACGAGGAATGTAGAAAAAGAACAGATAGCATTAGTCAGAATCATGGCTCAAGAAAAGAGGAAAGACCTAGATATAATGATTATCAATCGACCAAAGATTATCAAAAGAAATATGGAGATTATGGTAGATGGTAAAATTAACATAAGAAGGGAATAGAAGGTTGAAAAATGAATTCTTTTCCAACCAAATTTGCACCTAGAGAAAGGAATGAAATAAAATGAAAGCAAGTAGAGAATGGTTAGAAGAATATAGTGATATAGATGTTGATACAGTAGAGTTAGGAGACATCTTAACAATGACAGGTTCTAAGGTTGAAACCATAGAACAAAAAGGGAACAACATAAAAAATGTTGTTGTTGGAAAAATTTTAGAAGTTACAAAACATCCAGATGCTGATAAATTAGTAGTAACCAAAATAGATGTTGGAAACGGAGAAATTCTTCAAATTGTAACAGCAGCACCTAATATTAAAGTAGGAGAAACTGGACAAATTGTACCAGTAGCAAAAGATGGAGCAGAGTTACCAAAAGGTGTAACAATTCATACAGGAAAATTACGTGGTGTAGAATCACAAGGTATGATGTGTGGAATGGAAGAACTAGAAATTGATCCAGCAAGTTATCCAGATAAAGTGGTAGATGGTATCTTTATTTTAGATGACAAATACGAAAAAGATTTAGGAAAAGATTTAGTAGATGTATTAGAATTAAAAGAAGATATCATTGATTTTGAAATCACACCAAACAGACCAGATTGTTTGTCAATTGAAGGATTAGGAAGAGAAACAGCAGTATCTTTAGGAAAACCATTTAAAAATCCTAGAAAAAATATTGATGAATTAAAAGTAGAAGATAAAAAAGAAATCGAAGGATTAAAAGTCGATATTACAGCACCTGACTTATGTTACAGATATATTGCAAGAGTCGTAAAAAATGTAAAGATTGGTCCATCACCTAAATGGATGGTTAGAAGATTAAATGCTTGTGGTGTCAGAAGTATCAATAATATTGTTGATATTACCAACTATGTCATGCTAGAAATGGGTCAACCAATGCATGCATTTGATATTAATTCAATTGAAGGAAAACATATTACAGTAAGAAGAGCAAAAAATAATGAAAAAATCATCACGCTAGATGAACAAGAAAGAATATTAGATGAAAATGATTTAGTCATCGCAGATGATAAAAAAGCGGTAGCTATTGCAGGTGTTATGGGAGGACTAAATTCAGAAATTGAAAATGATACAGAAACAGTTGTATTTGAATCAGCCGTATTTTATGGTGGAGCTGTTAGAAAAACAGCTAAAAAAGTAGGATTAAGAACAGAAGCATCTTCTCGTTTCGAAAAAGGATTATCACCAGAAAATGCATTAAGAGCAGTAAATCGTGCAGTAGAATTGGTAGAAATTTTACATGCAGGAGAAGTGGTAGATGGAAAAGTAGATGTATATCCAACAAAACAAAAAGTACATCAAATCAAATTAGATAGTGATAGAATTAATCAATTATTAGGAACACATATTTCTAAAGAAGAAATGATTGATATTTTAAATAAGTTAGACATAAAGGTTGAAAATGATATTGCCACTGCACCATATTTTAGAATGGATGTAGAACAATTAGCAGATTTAGCAGAAGAAGTATTAAGATTTTATGGATATGACAAATTAGAAACGACATTAATTAAATCTGATACGACATTAGGTATGAGAAATAAAGAACAAAAAATAGAGAAGAAAATACAAGAAGTTCTTGTTAATAGTGGTTTATCAGAAATATATACTTATGGATTTTTAAGTGAAAAAGATTTAGAAAAATCAAATATTAGTGATACATTAAAGAAAACAGCAATTACTATTCAAAATCCATTAAGTGATGAATATAAATTGATGAGACCATCAACCATACCAAGTATGTTACAAATATTAGCCAATAATGCCAACAAGAAAAATCAAAATGTAAAATTATTTGATATTTCAAGAAATTATAAAAACATGCATGGTGAAGTAGAAAAAGGAGAAGTACCTTTACAAGAAAATATTTTAACTATTGGTATGTATGGAGATGATGTTGATTTCTATATATTAAAAGGAATCGTAGAAAATGTATTAGAAGCAACATATATTAATCATTATGAAGTAGAAAGAGAAACAAATAATAAATCATATCATCCAGGAAGATGTGCAAATATCACAGTGGGAAGAGATGTCATTGCCACTTTAGGTGAAGTACATCCAGTTGTTTTAAATAATTATGATATTGAAAAAAGAGTATATTTAGCAGAAATTAATATTAGTAAACTAGAAAAATATTCAAGAAATAACAAAAAATATGTAGAAGTTCCAAAATTCCCAGCAGTAGAAAGAGACATTGCCATTATTGTTGATGAAAGTGTTGAGGTTGGACAAATCGAAAAAATTATTACAAAGAAAGCTAAGAAATTATTAGAAGGATTAAAATTATTTGACATTTATAGAAATGAAAAACTAGGAGAGAATAAAAAGAGTGTGGCATATGCTTTAACATTCAGAGATAAGAACAAAACATTAAGTGATGAAGAAGTAAATGTTACAATGGAAAATATTATTACGGAATTGGAAAAAACAGTAGGTGCAGAATTAAGAAAATAGAATTTAGAGAAAAAAAGAAAATTTGAGAACAGACTCAAATTTTCTTTTTTGATATTATAAAAATAGGAACTTCTTTAAAAATATTGCATATATTTTATTATTAGAGGTGAAGAAAATGGCATATTCAGATAGAGAGTTGATTGCAAGAATTGTTCAATGTGAGGCACGGAGGAGAAGGGGATAATGGAATGAAGGCAGTAGCAAGTATAATTTTAAATAGAGTAAATAGCACAGTAGGGGAATATGCAAGAATATCACAAGGTGGCAGTGTTAGAAATATTATTTTTCAACCAGGGCAATTTGATTGTGCAACAGAAAGATTATTTAATCGATATAATCCGCAAAACATCTATAATATGAATCCAACAGAAGAACACTATTACATAGCGGATTGGGCATTAGCAGGAAATCGATTAAATGAAATTGGAGAATGCTTGTGGTATTTAAATCCGTTTAAACCTAGTTGTGATGCGACATTTCCAAGAAATGGTTCTGGAACATTTCATACAAGACTGGGAGAACATTGTTTTTATCGTCCAACAAGTCAATATGCAAGTACATAAGAGCTTTATAAAAAGTACTAGAGAATCTAATGTCATTATAGTTAATGAAAATATAAAAAGATAGCAAATTTATTGTATGAGGAGGTTTAACATGGCAGATGAGAGACAAGAAAAAAGAGAGAATAGGAATGTAACCATTAATCAAGATTCACCAGAAATTTTAACAAATTCTATTTATACACCAGCTTTTTTACGAGAGCAAATTGGAAAATTAATGAGAGTAGAGTTTTTAATTGGAACCAATAATTTAGTGGATAGAGTTGGCATTTTAGAAGATGTGGGAGCCAGTTATATTTTATTGCGTGCATTAGAAAGTGATACAATTACCTATTGCGATATTTATTCCATAAAATTTGTTACGATATCTAATAGAAGAATTAATAACTTTATGAATAATGGATATGGAGGATATAATTATTATTAAAAGAAAAGCCAAATGGAAAAATTCCTTTTTTGGCTTTTTTTCTTTTAAAACTATTGACAAATTAAAAAAAATAGTGTAAAGTATATTAGCATTACATTTTAAAGGAGTCGTTATTTATGGAGAAAAATGTAGAAATCAGTATTTTATGTGATTTATATGGAAAATTATTAACTGAAAAACAATTTGAATTCATAAATGACTACTATAATAATGACTTGTCTTTATCAGAAATTGCAGAAAATAATGACATCACAAGACAAGCTGTTAGAGATATCATCAAAAAGGGGGAAAAGAAGCTTTTTGAATATGAAGAAAAGCTATTGTTTATGAAAAGGATGTTAAAGCAAGAAAAAAAGATTGAACAAGTTTTATCAGAATTAACAAAGATTCAAAAAGAATCTTCAGATGAGCAAGTAGCTGTTGTATTAGAACATATTAAGAAAGAATTAAATTGTTTAGTTTAAAAATAATGAATGGAGTTGAAATATATGGCTTTTGAAGGATTATCTTCTAGATTACAAGAAATTACAAGAAAAATCAGAGGAAAAGCAAGAATTACAGAATCAGACTTAAAAGAAATGTTAAGAGAAGTAA
>CAMLYR010000060.1 GCA_946491915.1 uncultured Clostridium sp. | reverse complement strand
ATCAATCTCTCCATTTTCTACTGCTTTTTTGATTCCACAGTTTTCTTCTTTTATATGTGTACAACCTATAAATTCACAATTCTCTTCAAATTGTCCAAATTCTTTGAAATACTGGTATAACTCTTTACTTTCTATTTCTGATATATCAAAAGTTGAAAAACCTGGTGTATCTGCTATATAAGTATCTTCATCTATTTCATATAATTTAATAGCTGTTGTTGTATTTTTTCCTCTTTTATTTTTCTTACTAATTTCTCCTTCTTGTGTGATATCTCTATCAAATATACCATTAATTAAGGTAGATTTTCCAACCCCAGAATTTCCTGAAAATGCATTGATATTATTTTTTAATAATTCTTTTAATTTGTCAATTCCTTTTCTTTGTTTTGCATCTGTCAATATAACGGTATATCCTATTTTACTATATATTTGTTTTATATTTCTAAAATCTTCTTTTTGGTCTAAATCTGTTTTATTTAATACAATAATACTGTTAACTCCCACAAATTCTGCAAAAGCTAATTGCTTATCTAGCATTAATAAATCTGGTTTTGGGTCTTTACTCGAAACCACAAATATAATTTGTGTGATATTAGCAAGTTTCGGTCTTTTTATATATACTTTTCTTTCATATATATTCTCAATAACAGCTTTTTTCTCTTTTTCATCTGTAATCGTTATATCCACTATATCACCAACAACTGGTGTAATTTCTTCTTTCTTAAATTTTCCTCTTGCTGTTGTTTCATATATTTCATCTTCTACTTTTACTTGATATAGATTCGATATATTTTCTACAATTAATCCTCGCATATTTCCTCCATTTTTGTCCTTTTGGGTCCATTGGGATCAGATCCATTTGGGACATGGGTCCATTAGGATCAGATCCATTTGGGACATGGGTCCATTAGGATCAGATCCATTTGGGACATTTTTCCCTTTCCTTTACCATTATATACGAAAAAAGTCCAATTCGCAATTATTGAATTGAACTTTTTATCTAAAAATATACTATTCAAACGTGCATGTAGTTGTTGTATTCATATTAATTTCTTTTGTTCCTTCTAATATATCATCTACATAAACCCTAATTGTTACAGTTCCTTTTGCACTAAATCCTTGACTAATATTAGTTGTTGTTTTTGGTACTTCTTTTTCATATATTGTATCTTCCCCTACTCTTATCTTCACAGTACCTTTTTCTACTACATCCTTTCCATCTTCATCTTTTGTAGGCGTATAAGCTAACAATGATTTTACATTTACAGTTACAGTTCCTTGTTTTAGTTCATCTTTTTTATTAACTGTAATGGTAATGGTAGTTCCTTCATCTACTGTTTTTCCACTATCGATACTTTGTTTTAAAACAACACCATTATCTTTTGAATCATCTTGTTCATAAGACACATTTACTTTTAGCCCTAAATTAGATAAATTTGTTTTAGCCGTTGCTTCATCTTGACCTATTACACTAATAACATTCACTTGTTTGATTCCTGTTCCTGTACTTACATGAATTTTAACCGTGTCTCCTGCATATGCTTCAGAATCTGCTTCTGTCTCTTGAGAAATGACATATCCCTCTTTCACTGTTTTACTCGTTTCTTCCACTACTTCCGCTTTTAATTTTGCATCTTCTAGCATTTTTATTGCTTCACTTCTTTCTTCTCCTTCAACATTAGGTACTGTTGTTTTTTCTTGGCCTTTACTAATGACTACTTTGACAGAGCTTCCTTCCTTTACATGATAGTCTGCAATATAAGTAGGGTCTTGAGAGATAACATATCCTTCTGGAACATCTTTGTTAAATTCTTCACTAGACACTTCAAATACCAATTTTAAATCTTCCACTGTTTTTTGTGCTTCTTCTTTTGACATTCCTACTACATCTGGAAGCTCTACTTCTGCTGGATTCGTAATATTTAAATATGCTAACGTTCCTCCAAAAGTAATAGCAAATAACAATATCAATCCAATGAATGCACTTAATACTTTATGTCTTTTAATAAATGCTATAAATTTATTATCTGTCTCTCCTCTTTTCTTGTTGTCTTCTTCCGCTACATCACCATATAAATCTGTATTAATTTTCTGTGTTTTGGCTGTTGCATCATAATCTCTATCATCTACAAAATCACCATTAGGATTTTTTAATGCTTGCCTTAAATCTGCTAACATATCTGTTGCTGATTGATATCTTAGAGTCGTATCTTTTTTCAATGCTTTCATAATAATTCTATTGACTGCTGATGGTAAATTTGGATTTAATTCTATTGGCTCTTCTGGTTCTTCTTGCATATGTTTTAATGCAACAGAAACTGGTGTGTCTGCATCAAATGGAACTCTTCCTGTTACCATTTCATACATAACCACACCTAAAGAATATAAATCTGATTTGGCATCTGTAAATCCACCTCTTGCATGCTCTGGTGAAAAATAGTGTACAGATCCAATGGTTGTACCAAAAGCTGTAATCGTTGAATTTGAAACTGCTTTTGCAATTCCAAAATCTGTAACCTTTGCAATACCATCTTCTGTTATGATAATATTATGTGGTTTAATATCTCTATGAATAATATTATTTTTATGTGCCATCTCTAATGCAGAAGCAATTTGAATTGCCACGTTTACTGACCATTTCCATGGAAGTGGTCCTCTTTCTTCTACAATAATTTCCTTAAGCGTCTTTCCTCTTATCAATTCCATGACGATATAATATAGATTATCCTCTGAACCAACATCATAAATAGATACGATATTTGGATGTGTTAGTCTTGCTGCTGATTGTGCTTCTATTTCAAAACGTTTAATAAACTCCTCATCTGTTGTAAATTCATCTTTTAAAACCTTTACAGCTACATTTCTTTTTAATACTTTATCCTCAGCTTTATAAACTGTAGCCATCCCTCCATTACCAACTTTTTCGATAATTTCGTACCTATTTCCTAATATTTTTCCTTCTAAAATCATATTTATCTCTCCTTAATATGTTTACTATGTAGATTGCTTTTTGATTATTATATATTTTTGATAACAATAACTGTAATATTGTCATAGCCACCATTATCATTTGCTAATTTCACCAATTCTTTTGGGGCTTGCTCAATATCCTTTTTAGCCCATTTAAAAATTTCTTCTTGTGAAACCAGATTTGTCAATCCATCTGAATTCATGATTAATATATCATCTTTTAAAAATCCTTTTACCATAACATCTGGTTCTACAAAAGCATTACAACCTAAAGCTTTCATTAACATATTTTTTTGTGGATGATGTTCTGCTTGCTCTTGTGTAATTGTTCCATCCTTTACTAATTTTTGTACATAACTATGGTCTTGTGTTAATTTTCTCATAAAATCTTTTCTAATTCTATATATTCTACTATCTCCAACATGACCGATAAAGGCTCTATTATTATATATTAAACAAACTTCTAAAGTAGTACCCATTCCTTCTAATTCAGGATCTTCTTTTGACTTTTCGTATACTACCATATTGGCATATTCCATACTACTTCCTACTAGTTGGATAATACTTTCTTTATCTTTTGGAATTTCTTTGAAATTATTTTCTATATAACTTTTTGCTGACTGAATGGCAAGTTTACTGGCAATCTCTCCACCTTTATATCCTCCCATACCATCAGCTAACATATATAGCTGAACTTCATCTAAGGAATTCGATATATAATAGTAATCTTGATTAATGTCTCTTACTTTACCTATATCGGATTTTGCATAAGCCTTTATCATGTTTTCACCTCGTTTTCCTTTTGTTTTCATAAAAGCATGACCAAGATTTTCTAAGCGACAAAGTCGCACAAGAAAATCTAACTCTTGCATAACTATCTTCTAAGGAAACTCACCCATTTCATGGGATGACTTTCCTAAGAATATAGAAAAAATTCATATAAATATACTTGTATCTTTTATATCACAAGTTTCTGTTTTTTGCAATTGGTTTACTAAAATTTATTTATTACTAGTATTTCTATTAAAACATTATTTTAAAAAAATAACAGACTATTACAAAGTCTGTCATTTTTCAACATTTCTTTGTTTAAATTATTCTATTCTATATTTTTAAACATCATTATTCTAAATCCTATACTTGGCTCTGTTTCCAATGCGGGTCTACTTGATAAATTTTTTGATTCTATATTCATTGTTGTTACTCTTTGATTTCTATTTCCGATTATCCACTCATCAAATGTATTCTCTTCTTCCAAATTCCACATAGATTTCTGGCTTTGATTTATAATATCTTCATATTGTTTTTCATAACACAAAGAAGATGTATAACCTATCATTTTATTTTCTGTACTAAATTGTCTAGCTATTTGTTTTGCAGTTTTCCAGTCTGTATCATGATAGATTGTTGCCCCCTTCTTTACTACTACTTTTCCTTTTTCTTCTCCAGCTTTATATCGACTAATATAAAATCCACCATATGCCTTCACACTTTCGCACATCTTTTTATAAATTTCCACATCTGCATCACTTACTATGCTTTGCCTTGCTGCTTCTTCCAATTCTATTGGCACATGTTGATATCCTGCATATCTAGAATATTCTTGTATGGTATATTTCTCTAAGTTTTCTACTGAAATCCATATAAATTGGTTTCCATACACCTCTTCTGCAAGCATACCTTTATCTTTTTCATTATCACTAATCGCTAATACTTTATCTTCCTTTGCTTTATTCAAATCATCCTCTATCTTAAAATATCCTGTAGGAATAAATTCATATAATGTTTCATTTTCTTGCTCTGTTTTTTCGTTATCTTTTAAAACATTCATTACGATTATTACTAAAAATATCAATATTACTAATGCTACTAGTAGACTAATTAATAAAATCTTATTACTTTTTTTCATCCCCTTGTTCTCCCTTTATTTTTTCAATTCTTCTAAGAACATTTGATTTAACATTTGTGGATTTGCTTTTCCTCTGGTTTCTTTCATAGCTTGTCCAACTAAGAATCCTAATGCTTTATCTTTTCCACCTTTATAATCTGCTACTGATTGTGGATTTGCTTCTAATACTTTTAAAACAACTTCTTTGATAGCTCCTTCATCAGAAATTTGTACCCATCCTTTTTCATCGATGATGTCTTCTGGATCTCTTGGATGTTCAAACATTTCTACTAATACTTTTTTGGCAATACTTGAGCTAATGGTTCCTTTATCAATTAAGATGATTAATTTTCCTAATTGATTACTATCAAATGGGATTTCGATTGGTTCCATTTCTGTTTCGTTTAAGATTCTTGATATATCAGATATAATCCAGTTATTAACTGCTTTTGGATTATTACATACTTTGATTGCACCTTCAAATAAATCTGATAGGTATTTTGATGCTGTAATGATATTGGCATCTTTTTCTGATAATCCATATTCTTTTAAATATCTTTCTTTTCTGCTTTCTGGCAATTCTGGTAATGATTTTTTGATATTTTCAATATATTCTTCTGATAATTTAATTGCTACTAAGTCTGGATCTGGGAAGTATCTGTAATCTTGTGCATCTTCTTTATCTCTCATTGGGAATGTTTTGCCTGATACATCATCCCATCTTAATGTTTCTTGTTCTACTTCTCCGCCATCTTCAATGACATCAATTTGTCTATCTACTTCATATTCAATGGCTCTTGTGATACTTCTAAAAGAGTTCATGTTTTTCATTTCTGTACGAGTTCCTAACTTTGAATCTCCTTTTTTTCTCACTGATACATTGACATCAGCTCTAAAAGATCCTTCTTGCATTTTACAATCTGATACTTCAATATATTCTAATATAGATTTTAGTCTTCTTAAATATTCTTCTACTTCTTCACTACTTCTTAAATCTGGTTCTGAAACAATTTCAATTAGAGGTACACCTGCTCTGTTTAAATCTACTAAGCTTCCTCCGGCAAATTCATCATGATTTAATTTTCCTGCATCTTCTTCTATATGAATTCTCGTTAATCTAATTTTTTTCTTACCTTCTTTTGTATCAATTTCTACATATCCATGCTCACATAATGGTTTATCATATTGTGAAATTTGATATGCTTTTGGTAAATCAGGATAGAAATAGTTTTTTCTATCATTTTTACTATTTCTAGATATCTCACAATTTGTTGCTAATCCTGCTTTTACAGCGTATTCTACTACTTTCTCATTTAATACTGGTAATGTTCCTGGCATTCCCATGCATATTGGACAAGTTTGTGTATTAGGCGCTGCTCCAAATTTTGTTGGACATGAACAAAATATTTTTGTTTTTGTAGAAAGCTCTGCATGCACTTCTAGTCCAATAATTACTTCATAGTTATCTCTTATCATTCTTGTTCCTCCTTTATCATTTTCTGTTTATTTTTTAAGTTTAATATATTACTTGCTATTAAAACAATAATTCCTTCAATTATAATGACGAATGAATATATCCAGTTAGTTTTATAAAATTTTCATTCTCCATTATTTCTTAAATTCTGGTTGATGATTCTCTCTAAATTTCAAATCTTGTTCAAATGTATAAGCTGCATTTAAGATCGTTTCCTCACAGAATTTATTTCCGATTAATTGCATTCCGACTGGCATACCTTCTTTATCCACACCACATGGAATAGATATACCTGGAAGTCCTGCAATATTAATAGATACTGTACAAATGTCTGCTAAATACATTTCTAATGGATTATTTGATTTAGAACCAATATCAAATGCGACTGTTGGTGATGTTGGGATTAAAATGACATCATATTTTTCAAAAGCTTTATTAAATTCATTCATAACTAATGTACGTACTTGTTGAGCTTTTTTATAATAAGCATCATAATATCCTGATGATAACACATAAGTTCCAAGAATGATTCTTCTTTTAACCTCTGGTCCAAATCCTTCACTTCTTGATTTTTTATATAATTCTTTTAAGTTTTTAAATTCTCCTGTTCTATAAGTATATCTGATTCCATCAAATCTTCCTAAGTTTGAACTAGCTTCAGCACAGGCAATAATGTAATAAGATGCTAAAGAATATTTTGCAATATCTAATGAAAATTCTTCAATTTCTGCTCCTAATGTTTTATATCTATCAATTGCTTCATATAATTTTTCTTTTACTTCTTCATTAATTCCTTCTGCATAAAATTCTTTTGGAACACCAATTTTTAATCCTTTTACATCACCTTTTAAACATGCTGTATAATCTTTTTTCTCTATGTCTACTGATGTAGTATCTTTTTTATCATGACCTGCAATGATATTTAATAACATAGCTGCATCTCTAACATCTTTTGTAATTGGACCAATTTGATCTAATGATGAAGCAAAGGCAACTAATCCATATCTTGATACTAAACCATAAGTTGGTTTTAATCCTACAACACCACAAAAACTTGCTGGTTCTCTGATAGATCCTCCTGTATCACTACCTAATGCCCATGGTACCATATTACTTGCAACAGCTGCTGCACTTCCTCCTGAAGATCCTCCTGGTACTTTATTTAAATTCCATGGATTTTTTGTTGGATAAAAATATGAATATTCTGTTGAACCTCCCATAGCAAATTCATCCATATTTAATTTTCCAAGATTAATCATGCCTTCTTGATTTACTTTTTCCATGACTGTTGCATCATATGGTGATACAAAATTTTCTAACATCTTTGAACTGCAAGTTGTTTTCACACCTTTTGTACAAATATTATCTTTAATTCCGATTGGAATTCCCGCAAAAGCTCCCTTTACTTCACCTTTTTCTATTTTTTCTTGCATTTCTTCTGCTTTTTTAGTAGCATCATCTGTCAATACTGTTACAAAAGCTTGTACATCTTTTTCTTTTTCAGCAATTCTATCTGTGTATGCTTTTGTAATATCTTTTATTGTTAATTCTTTACTTTTTAACTTTTCTTGTAATTCATGAACTGTTAATTCTGTAATTTCCATGCAATACGCCTCCTCTTTTTATTTCTTACTTTTTTTATAATCTTCTATTTTTTGATATAGCTGTGACCAAGAATAAACTCTCTCTATATTTTCATCTATAAAATCCTTATTCACAATCGTATCCATTATATATGTTTTAATTCCGGCTTTTGCCATTTCTGTACAATTTTTGATATTATCATCTACAAATATATCTATACAATGTTCTTTTGCTGTAATGACTTTATTTTCAGAATTTAATATTAATTTATCATATGGTATATCATATTTTTTCAGCCAATCTTTGGTCAATTCTTCTATATTAAATTTTTCAGATGGAAATCTTGCTGTTATCAAAAAAATCTGATTTCCTTCTTCTTTTAATTTTTTTATGTTTTCTACCACATCTATCTTAGGTTTAACTTTCAATACAGTTTTTTCATAATATCTATTAAAAAATTCTTTATCTTGTTTCTTATCTCCATTACGAAAATTCGTACGATACATTTGCACTATCATATCTCTATTGGTCTTTTCTCTGTCAGTTACAATATCATCCATGGTATACTCTTGTACATACTTGAATAACACATCATATGTATTGGCTATTGTATCATCTATATCAATTCCTAAATTCATTTTTTACCTCCTTATATTAAATAGGTAGTGTCAACTAAATTTATATTTTACTTAGTTACACCACTGTATT
>CAMLYR010000059.1 GCA_946491915.1 uncultured Clostridium sp. | reverse complement strand
CTACTGAAATTACAGTTATTTTAAATTATAGAGTTGGAACAGAAGGAGAATTTACAGAATATACTAGAACAACCGTAAAAGCAGACAAAAATGGCGAATGGAAATACAGTTTTGAAAATGTACCAAAATATGAAAATGGAGTAGAAATTGAATATCAAATTGCAGAAGTACCAGTTAGCGGATATACCACAACAGTGGATGTAAACAACAAATATAATTTGATTAATACATATACTCCAGAAACAATCGATATACATGGTCAAAAAACTTGGGATGATGTAAATAATAAAGATGGAATAAGAAAAACAACAATAACAGTTAATTTATTAGCAAATGGAGCTGAAGTTGACTCACAAGATGTAACAGCAGAGGATAATTGGGAATATACATTTGAAGATGTTCCAAAATATTCAAAAGGAGAGGAAATTGAGTATACAGTTTTAGAAGATGAAGTTGAAGGTTATACATCAATATATGATAATAGTTATAACATAACCAATAGACGTGAAGTACCAGACATAACTATTAAAAAGACAGCTGAACAAGTTATTCTTAACGGAACACAAACACCAAATATTATAGATCAAAATAAAGTTACTGAAAATGGAACAGAGACAATATATGATTCACAAGCAGTAAATAATGGAGATACCATCATTTACAACATTGTGGTAAAAAATGAAGGAAATGTAATATTACATGATGTAAATGTAACAGACGAAAGACTAGTTAACATTGTAAGTGTGACACCTATTGATAATGGTGAAATGGGAACACCAAAAAATGTTAATAAAGCAACTGTCAATGTAAATGATAACTTATTAAATACAGCAAATGTACCAACAACCATAGAACCTAATGATGGTTATATCTTAACAGTATCTTATAAAGTACAATTATTTGATGTAGCTAATGCAGATAAGATGTCTAATACAGCAATTGTTACAAGTACGGAAACACCTGATGAAGAAGAAAGTACAGCAACCGTTATGGTAGATTATGACCTTGAACCTTCAATCAAGAAAGAAATCACAAAGGTCAATGAAACAGCAACAAAACTAGGTGTAGAAGATAAAGAAACCAATACAATCACATATAATGATAAAGCTAATAAAACAGATGTATTAACTTACAAAATTACAGCAACAAACTCTGGAAATATTACCATAAAAGATTTCAAAGTAACAGATGACAGAGATGTAACAGTTGTAAATGCAACAGTATTACCAGCAGGAACCAATATTACAATAACCGATCCAGCTAAAACAGCAGGAAAAGACTTATTAGGAGGACAAAAAGCAACATTAGAACCAGGAGAAACTGTAGAAGTTGTTGTAACTTATGAAATAGGAAGTATGGATAGAGATAATACAGATAAAGATATATTAGATATTGAAAATGTTGCTACAATGACAGGTAATGCAGAAAATAGAACAGAAGGAGAAGATCCAATAACACAAATAGAGAAAGATGCAACCGCTATTATAACTGCAAATATGAAATCTGATATTGAAATCTATAAATATTCAGATACAAATGGTGAAGAGATAAAAGTCGGATCAACCATTACTTACCAAGTTGTATTAGAAAATAACTCGCCAGTACCAGGTAAGACAACAGTTAAAGAAGAAATACCAGCAAATACAGAATTAACTAAAGACGGTATTCGTGTAACAACAACTGGTGGAGAAACAACAAAATTATCTGAAGCTCAAATAGAAGATATGAAGAATGGTAAATTAGAATTATCTGTACCAGGAAATGGAAAAGTAACAATTACATTTACAGTAAAAGTTTTGAATGAAGCGTTAGGAACACCAATTACTAATACAGCAACAGATGGTGAAGGAAATACTTCAGAGACAATTACCAATAATGCAATGAAAGAAATCAATATTTATGAAACAAAAACAGAATTATGTCAACAAAGTGTTGTTTTAGTAGTAGATATGACATTAAGTTTAGCATCAGATTTAGACGCAGATACAGATCCAGAAATGGATACAATGGCATATGCACCAAGAAATGCTGATGGAACAATCAATTACCAAGCAGGATATGAACGTACAAGATGGTATTCATTAAAAACTGCATTAGATAAATTTGTATATTCATATTTGGCTAATAATGAAGCTAATAAGAGAGAAATTGCAATTGTAGGATTCTGTGACGGCGTAAAATTAAATACAAGATTTATGTCAAATCCAGATGATATAATAAAAGAATACGAAAACATATTTACTATAGAGCACTATACTGCAGCTGTTAAATTTGCAGAATATTGTACTACACAAGAAAATCCAGAAGAAGCATTTGAAGAAGTATGTACAAAATCATATAAACAACATTTTAAAAAGAATGATGATGGAACATATGTTATAGATGTTGATTTATTGCAAAATCTTTCAGCAACTTCAAAATATACAAAATATCCTGTAACAAATCCAGGATTACAATCTGGTACAAATATAGCAACAGGATTAAAAGGAGCATTAAACAAGGTAGAATCTCAAACAAGCAAGAAAATAGCAACAAGTGCAATCTTAATTACGGATGGTAATGATAATAGAGATGACAAAGAAGATGCACCAAAATATGCAGAAGATATTAGAGATTGTAAGGTAGGAGATATTCAATCTAAACTTTATGCAATAGGATTTACTAAAGGAGTAGATGGATCTCAATTAACAAGCTTATTAACAAGTAAAGATGGTGAAAAACAATATGATCAATATTTACCTGCATATAATATTAGTGATTTAGAAAAAGCATTTACAGATATCAAAGAAAATGAAGACATCAATAAAGAACATAACTTAAGAACTGTAACTGGTAAAGGAACTGTATTATTAAGTGATAAAGGTCAAAATATCAATATCACAGACAAGGCAAGAGTTACTATTTATACAGGAAATAATATAGAAAATGCACAAAAAAAAGTAGTGCTTAATGGGGCAGACTTTAAATCAAATTATGTTACAAATAATGAATTTGATTTAAGAAAATTCTTAATTGATAATGATGTACCAGAAGATGCAACAATCAATATGCAAATTTATACAGTAGAATAAGAGATTCCAAAAGCTAGCTATAAAGTCATGTCATATACAACATGACAAAGAACAATGTTGAAAGCAGAAGTATAAAAACTTCTGCTTTCAATAATAAACTTTCACAATAAAAGGGAGATTTAAAGTGAAAAAAGCAAAACGAATGTTAAAACCAGAAAAGAAAAGAAGACGTCATGAAAGACAAGGTGAGAAAAAGACATATAAGAAATTCATTAAAAACATATGTATTTCATTTATGATCATTCTATCTTTGATTGCTATATATTTTTTAGTAACAAATTTTCTAAATAAAAAGGAAGAAACTGAAGCAGGAATCTTAGAAGAAAAAGAAGTTTTAGGAATGGAATTAAAAGATATAAAGATTGAAGAAAAAGATGGTGTGTATACATGGAAAGCCATCTTAACAAATACATCAGGAGAAAAATTTAACAACAAGCGCGTTCAGCTTATTTTCAAAAGTGAAGAAGGAAATAAAATTTATAAATATCCATATAAAATAACTGATTTAGAAAAAGGAGAGACACAAGAAATAGAAATCAAAACTTCAGAGCCATTAGATGAATTTGCTGAATTTGATATCAAAGGTATAGTAGAAAAATAAATATAAGTAATCAATGTAAGGAATTCGTAAAGAAGATTTGAAAAAAGTTCAAAAAAGACTTCGAAATAATATTCGAAGTCTTTTATCATATATATTCTAAACAAAAATATTAGCAACTGTTAAGAATAGAGCATATAATAAAGTTTTCCAAGAAACTCTAATTGTTTTTCTAGCAGCCCTATTAATACAAACTAATCTATGTTCTTTTCTAACTGTTAAAGCTAAACAATTCGATTTTGGGTAAATTTCCCTTTCCATATCCATTGTATATCACTCCTTTTATCTATCGTAAATCATAAAAATCTTTAGCAAAACGAGTAGTTTTTTAACTACTACAAGTTCATTGTAGAATAAAAAAATACAAATGTCAACACTTTTTGTCATAAAAATGTCATATTTTTGTAAAAAAGTAATAAAAAAGTAATAAAAATAGCACATATAAGTAAAAATAAATCAAAAAACTTTTCTAAAAAATCAAAAAAATGACAAAATTTCATGAAATTTCTTTAAAAATGCATAAAAAATTTAGACTATTCGGTCAAATTTTTAAATTCTTTAGACAATTTTCCAATCGCTTTTGTTTCAATTCTAGAAACATAGGAACGAGAAATACCCATCATTTTTGCAATTTCATGTTGTGTTTTGGGTTTATGACCACCTAAACCAAAACGAAGTTCCAAAATTGTTTTTTCTCTATCTTTTAAAATAGACTTCATTTTTTCATATAATAATTTAATTTTCATTTTAATATCAACTGTATCTTCAATATTTCGTTCATCATTTTCTAAAATTTCTTGTAAAGTAATCACATTATCATCTTTGTCTTTTCCAATAGGTTCATTTAAATACACTTCAGCACCTAACTTTTTAGTTGCTCTTAAATGCATTAAAATTTCATTATCAATACATCTAGAAACATATGTAGAAAGCTTGGAACCTTTATCAACATTAAAACTATTAATTCCTTTTATAAGTCCAATTGTACCAATCGAAATTAAATCATCTTGCTCAACATTTGTGGTTGAATATTTTTTAGTAATATGAGCAACCAATCTTAAATTTCTTTCAATCAAAATATTTCTAGCATCTTCATCACCATTTCTCATTTGTGTCAAATACATTTTTTCTTCTTCAGAAGTTAATGGTTCAGGGAATATATTACTACTAGAAATATATCCAACTAAAAACACAGAAGATTTTAGAAATTCAATAAATCCTAAAATACCAGACATACAAAGTGCAGAAAACATAAAGGCACCTCCTAATTGTCATGTCGCATAGAGATCGTTTTTCAATGCGACATTTGTCCCATAGAGATCGTTTTTCAATGGGACATTTGAAAACTCGCATAACAAATTATATGTTGGAGAAAAATAAAAGTGCCTGACCACTAGAAAATAATTATTTTGGACAATATGGATTAATCGGGACTTGGTTCTAATTGATCCAAATTAATCCACAAATATGAGGTGTTTTTAGAAAAAGACTTGCTTACATATCATAATTTTGATATAATTTGTCTATACAAAAGGAGGCGATTTTATGGCTTTAATCAGACCATGTGCAGATTTGAGAAATAATTATAATGAAATTTCAAAAATATGTCACGAAACAAAAGAACCAATGTATATCACGAAAAATGGAACAAATGATTTAGTTATTTTAAGTGATGAAGCATTTGAAGAATTAACAAAGGTTTTAGAAGAAACAGAGGAAGAGAGAATTGATAGATTGGTATCAGAACATTTTGATAAACATTATGCTACTTTTGAGGAGTTTCAGAAAGATATTATTAGGAAAATTGAGGAGTCATTGAAAGATATTGAAGAAGGACATTATGTGTCAATGGAAGAAGCTATGGAAGAATTGGAGGAAAAATATGGATTCTCTAGAGAATAGAAAATATAAAATTGAATGGCTTGATAGTTTTAAAGACGAATTAAGCCAGATTTACTATTACTTATCTAAAATATTAAAAGAACCTTCCATAGCTAATAATTTTCATAAAAAAGTCTACAAATTAATATCTAGTCTATCATATTTTCCAGAAAGATATCAAAAAATAGCTTATAATAAAAATATTAGAAGAATTCCAATCGATAAATATATTATTTTATATACAGTAAATTATGATACTCGGACAAGTCTTCATTTTACATATTTTTCATAGTACACAAAATTATATGAATAAATTTTAATCAAACAAAATTAAATTCAGGTCAAGTTAAATTAAGTTTAAATCTAAATTTTATTTAGTTTTCAAAAATTAAAATCTTAGAAGTTCAAAAATAAAATAAATTTTAGAAAAATAGTTGAATAAATATCATAATTCTGATATAATTTGCATATACAAAAAGGAGGCGATTTTATGGCTTTGATTAGACCATCTGTAGATTTAAGAAATAATTATAGTGAAATTTCAAAAATATGCCATGAAACAAAAGAACCAATGTATATCACGAAAAATGGAACAAATGATTTAGTTATTTTAAGTGATGAAGCATTTGAAGAATTAACAAAGGGATTAGAAGAAACAGAAGAAGAGAGAATTGATAGATTAGTATCAGAACATTTTGATAAACAATATGCCACTTTTGAGGAATTTCAGAAAGATATTTTTAAGAAAATTGAAGAAGCAATGCAAGAGATTAAAGAAGGAAAAGGAATTACGATGGAAGATATTGTAACAGAAATGGAGGCGAAGTATCATCTTAGTGAAGATTTATAAAATTATTTGGTCTCCAAAGGCTCGTAATGATTTACAAAATATTCATTTTTATATAGAATATTATTTTAAAGAGAAAAGTACAGCAAAGAAAATAGTAAATAGAATTTTAAATTATATTTCAAATTTAAGCTATTTACCTGAAAAATATGTAAAACTAGAAGGTTGGAAAGATAAGACAAAAAATGTACGAAAAATGAAAGTGAATAATTATATTATCATTTATGAAGTTGATAAAGAGAAACGGACAAGTCTTTATTTTACATATTTTTCATAGTACACAAAATTATATGAATAAATTTTAATAAAGTAAAATTAAATTAAGTTAAGTTAAGTTAAGTATAAATCCAAATCTAATCTAAATTTTAATCTTAATCTTATTGATAATTTTAAATCAAATTTTATTATAAATTCAAAAATTAAAATCTATAAATTTCAAAATGATACATAAATTATAGTCAAGAATACAACATTACTTTAATGTCTTGTGTAATAAGTTGTTTATTTTTTAATAATTATATGTAATTAGTAAAAAGTACCAATTAAATGAATGAAACAAAAAGAAATTCATAAAATAAGAAGGGAGAATGTGAGTTTTTCTAGATATATTTTTGAGGAGTTATTTATGAATGGATTTTTAAATATGATAAAAGGCATTTTTATTGGAGCAGGAGCAATTGTGCCAGGTGTTAGCAGTGGTGTGTTATGTGTAATTTTTGGTATTTACGAAAAATTACTAGATGCTGTTTTGAATTTTTTTAAAGATCTGAAAAAGAATTTTAAGTTTTTATTTCCTATTGCTGTAGGTGTAGGAATAGGCGTTTTATTATTCAGTAATATGTTAAATTATCTCTTATATGAATTTCCTGTACAAACGAAATCTATATTTATTGGATTAATCATTGGGACCATTCCTTCTTTAATAAAAGAAGTCAATGAAAAAGCAACATTTAAACCACAAAATGTGATTTATTTGTTGATAGCATTAGCAATTGGAATTATAACAGTGGTATTAGAAAACAGAATGCAAATCATTACGAATGTAGATAATATGAGCATTATGTATTTGGTTATGTGTGGAGTTATTATGTCTATAGGAATTGTTGTACCAGGTGTCAGTAGTACCATTATTTTAATGTTATTAGGTGTATATTCGGTGTATTTACAATCAGTTGCAAATCTATATTTACCAGTATTAATTCCTATGGGAATCGGATTAGTATTAGGAAGTATTATTGTGATGAAATTAACAAAAAAATTGTTAGAGAAATATTATGCACAGACCTTTTACAGTATCATCGGTTTTACGATTGGATCCATACTTGTTCTTTTACCTCAAGGAATGACATGGTTAGAAACAATTTTATGTGTGTTATGTGTCATTTTAGGAGTATATGTATCTCGCATACCAGATGCTATTAAAAATTTTAGAAGTTCTAAAATGTTTAAAGCAGTTAAAGTGTTAAATAAAATGCGTTCACAATCAAAGACACAAAAAGATTAAGAGGAGAAATCGGGAAATTGGGAGACGGAAAAATCGGGAAATCGGGGACAGACTCATTTTTCCCTTTTTACTTAAATAACTAAAAAAAGATATTAAATTTTATAAAAAGGGAAAAATGAGTCTGTCCCCGATTTCCCGATTTTTCCGTCTCCCAATTTCCCGATTTCTCCGTTTTTCGATTTGTCCGTACCTAATTTTCAAAATTGTTCGTCTCAATTTTCCTCGCCCGTCTGCTTATTTCCTTTAAAACTCAGGAAAAAGACTTGTGAAATACTTAAGAATGTAGTATAATGTTTGACATAAAGAAACTATTTAATATAAAAAATGAAAGGTTAGTGATTGGAAAAATGACAAAAGAAGAAGCAATTCAAATCATTCTAAACAATCAACATAAATCACTAAATGATATTAAAAGAATATTAAAAAGAAAAATGTCAAGAGATGAAAGAGCAAAATTTACTAGTCAGCATTTATTTTTATTGATTTCAGAAGCAAATCAAAAAGGGGAAGAGGAAAAAAAGACATTAAAAACAGGTAAAACTAAAAATACAAGAAAAATAGAAGGAGAGGAAAGATAAAAATGGATTATAAAGATTTAGCAAATGCTATATTTCCAGAAGCAAAGGATATAGCATATTATGAGGAAAAATATCCAGAAAGAAATCTAAAAGAAGGAGCCATTGTCACAAGATTTGCACCAAGTCCAACAGGATTTGTACATATAGGAGGGCTATATCAATCTTTAATTGCTAGAAAATTAGCAAATCAAACAGAAGGGGTATTTTTATTAAGAATTGAAGATACAGACCAAAAAAGAGAAGTAGAAAATGGAA
>CAMLYR010000058.1 GCA_946491915.1 uncultured Clostridium sp. | reverse complement strand
ATATTTGTATCAATCGTTATGAGAGCCAAAAAGTTGTAAATAACTACTTCGTTGGTACCAAAGATATTTTTAATAAATATTGTACACTACTTTTCTTATTTTAAGCCTTTATCAATTTTTATTATTAAATCTGATGGATTCAATTTTTCACTAGAATCATTTTCATAAACTTCCGCTCTAATTTTTTCTGCTTTATCACGATTCATTAATTCTCCATGTGAAGCCTCATCTCTATCAGGCTTAATTTTTTTCACTCCATCACAAATATATGTAAAAAACATTTTAATATCAATATTATTATGAAATATTTCTTTTGTTGCTTTTTTGAAAATATCTAATTTATCATTATCATTTAAAATATTTTTCATCAAGTTTCCTAATTCACCCAAACTCATTAATGATAGTTTTTTATCTCTAATCCACATAGCATGTGGTATATTATTTCCAAAATATTTTTCTTGCACATTCTTATCTTTTGTAAAATTATAATTATTATTTTTAACAATGCAAATATCTTGTATTTCAGAAAAGTATGGTTTATAAATTATTTCGTTTAGCAATCTCTCTAGGGCAGAACAGTATTGATTTACAGAAGGTGAATAATTACTTATATCATCATCTTTCAAAAGATATTCCCCATGACTTATAAGCGCGTAAATTCTCTTTTTTTCTATTTCTTTGACATTTCCTAAATTTATTTTACTCTTCACTTCATTATATATGTCTTTATATTTAGTATTTGAATTAATCATACCATATATAGCTAATATCAATTCTTCGTTATATGAAATTTCTAATTCATTATGTGTTTTTTTCAATATATATATTAAAACATCAGCATTTTCATTAGCTTTATAAATAAAATAATCATCTATTGATTGTAGCAATTTTTGCAGTTTACTGTCACTTATTTTATTAATTAAATCCATTACTTTTAAACTTTTGTCAAAAGCAAGTGCTTTAATTTCATCTTTATTTTCTATTAAATCTAATATTTCTTTGTCTTTTATTTTATAAGCAATCATAAAGATAAATATTATAAAATCTAAGTCATTTCCTAATGTTAATTTTTCAATAACTTCATTTTTAATACTTTTTTTATCAAGATCAAATGGAGTATTGTTTTTCATTGAATCATATATTTTATTGGCACTTATTGATCTATTTGCTGCATTATCATTAATGCAACAAATCATAAAAATAGCTATTATATCATTTTGCCAAAATAATTCTGCTGATTCCAAAGTTTTTTTAGAGATACTTTTAATAATTAGTAAAAATAAACAAAATGCAAATTCAAACTTTTCTTGTTTATTTATTTTCATTGGATATTTACTAAAACAATCTGTTAATACAAACAAACATAGCATTTGTAAAGTTCTTTCATCAAATTGATTTTCTAAAATCCAATTATCATCATTTACACAATCTTTTAATGTATTTTGAATTTCAATTCTAATATCATATTTATTTTCTTCTGCCACTATAGGAAAAGCCTTAAAAAACTCATTCGGCATTTTATTAAAATATATTATAGGATAGAAGAAACTATATTGCAAAATTATATACCCAGATGCTTTACTAAATATGCTGAATACTTCGTTATAAAATACATTATAAGCTTCTGTTAATGTTTGTGGAAATTTTGATGATTTTTCAATTGCAATAATTAATCCAATTATAACGGCATAAGTTATTTGTGGATTTTGTTTTTTATCTAAATATTTTATTGTTTTTTTCATTTTGCTATATATTGTATGTATAGTATTATCAGAGCACATTAGTTCTACTAACATTTCTATATTTATTTGTTCTTTTCGTAAGTCTCTATCATAGAGTATATTTATTAATGTTTTTATATCAAGTTCCTTAAAAGAAGAGGGCCTTTTCATTGAATTAATAACAGTGTTTGTTCTTTTTAATATTAATGAAATAAAATTTTCATTAAATTGCGATTTACATGTTTTGTCAATGATGTCAAGCCATTTTCTATCTTCATTTTCTTTATTTTTACAAATTTCTAAAAATTTTGTAATTTCTTTTCTATATTCTAAAGAGTTATCATCATAGTATTTTTTACAGAGGTTATCTCCACACATATATATTGTTTCATCATTATATTTTTCATCTTTTAAGTATCCCTCATCTCCTTCTAAATAGAATAAATCTTTTGCACAAGCAAAATATATAAATTGGCAAATAATTTTTTGAATTTCATTTTTATGATAACTTTCATTCATACTATTTTTCTCCTTCGCTATTATTGCTTTTTTTCTTTTTAGTATTCTGTTTACTTCCAGATGTCAACGCTAATATAGAAGGACTGTTTTTTGCAAGTTTTTTTACTGTTAAATCATCTAGGTCGTCTAATGCAAGTTTTAATTGTCTATCACTACCTGTTAAAAATTCACGCATTTTTGTTAGTTCTTTAATAATCTTATCAATTTCTTCAACAGCACTATTATGTTTAGTAATAGCAGCATTATAATGTTTTCCAAATTTATCACGAACCTCATTAAATTTTGCTTCAAAATTTGCTACATCAATATTATAGTTACGAACAACTGCAAGTTCTGTTCTAGTAGCTGCTATTTTACTATTAACGCCTCGAAGCCACATAATTATTTTTGTAAAATCCTGTGGACGTACAATAAACATATCTTTATATTTTGTTGGTGGAACAGTATAAATTCCATCATACATGTCATTGTCTTTTTCAAGTAAACTTACAAGTACCGCATACTCACATTTCTTTTGATTTCTATCTTTATCTAATTCTTTCAAGAAATCCTCATTTTTGTGTTTCGTTTTTGTTTCATCAGCTTCATTTTTCATTTCAAACATAATTGATAAAACTTCATTTCCATCACTGTCAAATTCTCTATATATACGATCACCAAGAGAACCCTCTGTGGCAATTGTGTCTTTGCCAAATTGGACTGTTTCTGGTAATGCTAAACGGATTTGTTCAAAAGCTAAATCACAATGTTTTTCTAATGTTTCCCCAAGCATTTTTGTACTTTGTTTTAATCTCATATCTTTTAATAAATCAATTTCTTTATCTTTTGTACTTATCTCTGATTTATAATTATTTTCTTTTTCAGTAAATTCTAAAAGCATTTTATTTTTTGTATTTTCCTCAATTGTTTGTTTTTCTTCTTCTAGTTTTTTTATAGCATATTCTTTATCAATAAGGTCTTTTTGATATTTAGATTCAATAGTTGTTGTAGCTATTTCCACATCTTTTTTAGATTGTTCTTTTAATGTATTGTTTTCTAATGTTAATTTTTCTAACTGTACTTTTAATTCTGTTAGTTCACTATTATATTTTTCTTGTTCTTCTTTTGTTTCTGCTTCTATTTGTTCTTTTAATTCTTTTTCTTTTTGTAGAACAGCAACTTCTAAATCCTTCTCTTTTTCAGTATTCAATTGTGTTTTTAACTTTTTTAATTCTTGCTCCACATCTGCCTTAATTTTAGATTTTATAACATCACTAATGTTAGTTCTATCTATGTCGCGTTCGTGTAAATCTTTTAGTGATATTATATCTCCTTTTTCTGCATCTTCTAATAAAGATAGTGTGTTTTCATCAATAATTGATACTTTAACTGTTTTCATAGTAACCCCCTTTTAATTTTTTATTTTTTTGCTCTATCCAAATATTCCCCACCTTATCTGTCCTATATACCTTGCTTCCTATTTGTTCCAATCTATCTAAAACAGTTTGGCTTGGGTGTTTATAAGAATTGTCTTCTCCTACTGAAATAATGGCTACTTCTGGTGCAATTTTCTGTAAAAAATTTTCACTACTACTAGTGTCAGAGCCATGATGACCTGCTTTTAGAATATTTACTTTTCCTACTTCTAACTTCTGTTCTATTTCTTCTTCTGCATCTCCTGTAAATAAATAAGTAAGTTCATCAAATTTCATTTGTATTACAATAGAAGCCAGATTTAAGTTATTTTCATCATCTCCTACTGCCATGATTTCACACTGCGCTTCTCCTATTTGAAAAGTATCATGTACTTTTGGAGTTGTAATCGTTAAGCCTTTTTGTGCCACTGCATCTAGCACATCTTCAAATGTTTTTGTGTTAGTTTGCACATTTGGCATATAGATATTTTCAATTTCAAAGTTTTGAATAATATCATCTAGCCCACCTATATGATCTTCATGCGGATGGGTTCCTATTAAATAGTCTATTTTTGTCACTTGAAGAGTTTGCAAGTTTTTCACTAGCAACTCTCCATCTTCATTATTTCCTGCATCAATTAGCATGGTTTTGTCTTCATTTTTCACCAAAATACTGTCTGCTTGTCCTACATCAAAAAAATACACTTGTAGATTTTCTTTTTCTTCTGAAACAAATTCCTGTGTAATTTCTTTGCCTGTGGTAATTGTTATATTCTCTAGATTATCTAAATTAACTACATTAACTGCTTGTTGTGATTGTGTTCCAAACCTAATTCCTAGAGCAGATAAGATTGCAACTACAATCACAGCAATTAAATAACTAATAGAATTGGTACTCTTTTTCCTACGTTTTGCCATCTATTTCCATACATCCTTCTTATGTTATCTTTTCATTTTTTGATTTTGTCTTTTCTATATCTTGTACTATTTCCACACATCTTTCATCTTTTTTTCTATTCTGCTTTCTATTTCATTTGAGGTATCTATTTCATACTTACCATTTTTCCATTGTAAAATAGTTCCTTCTTTGATGTTTTCTGGCAATTCTGAAACAGCTATATTTTGCATTTTCCCTGTTTTTCTATTTTCACAAACAGCAATATTACCTTCTATTCTGTCTACTACTAATACTTCTTCCATTTTGGCTAGCCTTTCTGCTAACTGGTTCATAAAATCTTGTATCCAGTTACCTATTGTCTTTCCTATTCCTAACTCTAAATCTTTTCTTTCCATATGGCAGTCCTCCTTTATTTTTTGACTGCCCCCATTTTTCGTTTTCATTTTTATGATTTTATTCATCATCTTTCATCTTTTGTATTTTAGAATTTTCAGTTTTCTCTTTGCCTTTTTCTAGTTCCATATCATATTCCCTCACATGGACTTTTACAATTTGGTTCTCATATTCATTTGGTTGGTAATTCATATAAAAATTATCTTGCGCTTTTTCGGTAAGCGTATAATCATTTAAGTTTAGCAACACTTCATCTGATACATCCATTCCACTTGGCAAAGTTTGATTGAAATTATCATAAAAAACAATATTAGAATAAAATAAAATTGGCATATTTTCTTTGATGTTTAATTTATATAAATAAATTTCTTTTTGGTCTAATTTTTCTTCAATTGCTTTTGCTTGGTCTAAATGAAACAATTGTAATTTTTCTAATGGCATTTCTTCTGTAGATGTTACATAAGCTGGCAAAGCATATGGAGCTGTTATTTTATGAAAGGCTTCTTTGATAAAGTTTAAATAATTTTGCAAGTTGTCAATATATAAACTTAGGTCTGTATCTGGTGTAATATGTAGTACATTATATTTATCTTTTTCTACTTCTCTATGTTTTTGATTATTTAATGTTTTGGTTTTTGTTCTATCTTCTGACATGCTACCAAAAATGTCAAAATCTTTTGCTTTAATTACATCAATATCTTTTTTATATTCTTCTTTTAATCTGTTTAATTCTTCTTCTAACATATTTTTCTGTACTTTTGTCAATCTTTTGCTTTCTGTATCATTTAAAATTTGACAAGAGGTAAGCACTTGTTTTACTGCAAAAATACTATCAGCTTCATTTTTAGACAACTTCCTTCTCTGCAATTCATCTACTTGTTTGCCTAGTTCTTCTATATCTATTTCATAATCAAAGCTTTTTCCGATTTTTTCTTTATGTTCGTTTTCTTCTTCTTCACCTTCATTTAAGCTAGGTAATTCATCTTTATTGGTAAATTTCCAAAACTCAAAAATGCTTTTTTTATGAAGTTCAATTTCATTTAAATAAATATTCGCATTTTTTATTTTTCTTTCTAGATTAATTTTTTTCAATTCTAATGCTTTTGTATCTACTTCTAGATTTTTCACAACTTTTTTTCTGCCATCTAATTTTGTACAAACTTCTATTAAGTCTTCAATTGTATAAGACTCTTTTTCTAATTTTAATGGCTCTACTTCTTTTTTGTTTTGTTTTGTTTCTTCTTTGCTTACTTTTTTCTTTTCTTGTTTTTGTCTTACTGTCAACAATTCTTTTTTTCTGTTAGAAAAATAGTATTTTATTTTTCCAAAGAATGTTTTTTTGCATTCCAAAAATGTAGCAATTTGGCGTTGTTTTTGTAAATATTCCTCTGTTTGTTTTTCAATTACTTCTTTGATTTCTTGTAGTTTTTCTTGCTCTCCTGTTATTTTTCTATCTTCTAAACCTACTAATACTTTTTTTTGAGCGACTTGAGTTTGAATAAATTCTAATAAAGTCGTGTAATTGATGACCATTTCTCCGGTCATAGATTCATAAGAAAAATCAAGCTCCCCTTTTTCATTAATTTTTGTTTGAAATTGATAATCATCTGGAAGTCCTGTTGCAATAATAAATAGGGCTTTGATTAATTTATAAAACTCTAACGCTTTTTCTTTATTTTCTAAAGTAATCACATAAGTACTTTTGATGTTTTCGTAAACCTTTGTTGTTCCAACAATTTTAACACTCATTTTTCCTTTTAAGTCATATACTTCAAAAATACTTGACCATTCTTTTGTAAAATACCACAAATAGTTTTCTAAATCTGTTATTTGGCTTTTGACTAGATAATGTCCTGCATATTCCATATGGCTAATTGGAACAAATATTGTTTCTTTTTTCCTTGTTTTTTTCGCTTCTATTTGTTTTTTTAGCAGATAAAATAGCCCCGCATTGTTATATTCATTGGTTGGTACTAACATAAAATATTGATCTGAAATATCTGAATAATAGATTTGCCAAATATAGTTGTCCGTGTATTTTACTTCATATGGTAACTGTTGTTTTAAAATTTCTTGTTCTTTTTCTACAGCTTGAATTTCTTCTAAAGTGGTGTCGTTTAACATCTTCAAAAAAGTAGCAAAATGTTCCATATTTTCTTCTGTTTTGGAATCTAGGTATGTCATAATGGGAGCTGCTAATTTGTATTTTTCTGTTAAACTAGTTAAACGATCTGTTGGAGTTAATAAGATTTCTATATCTGTTACATCAATATGTTTATATACTTTATAGGTTGTGTCATCATAGACTTTAGAAGGTCTGAAAGAAAATGAATTGAACTCTTTTAAAAACTTTGGAATTCTTTCTAAATTTAATCCGATATATGCTAATTTTTCTTTTAATTTTTCTTTTTCTTCTGCAAAATTTTTAGCCATGTTTGTCCTCCTGAATTTTTCTTCTAGTGCAAGTATATCACAAAGAAAATGGTGTTACAACTATTTTTGGTGAAATTGGTGGAGTTTTTAATAAGCGGTCATAGACTATCTTATGACCACTTACATTTCTCCGCTATTATTACTTCAAATGATATGCTGTTTCTAAACTATCTCCATCGCCACTTGTTACTACTGCATCAGATTTTAGAGTTAATATTGGTCTAAGAGCCAATACATGATCCCTAGAATCTGTTGGTAATCCATTACTTGAATTAACAGTAAAATATATAGTATGAACTATTGATCCTGAATAAGTATATGTCCAGCTTCCATAATTGACAGAACCTGGTTTCGTCGCTACTGGATTAGCATATCTAGCTGCTAAATCCCAAGGTCCTCCAACATTTTGTAATCCAGCATTTGTAATTAACTGAATGTCGTGTGTTGGTTCCTCATGTACTAATGTATAACTTGCACCTATTGCATAATCATTTTCTGTTATGACTTGTTTCATTCCATAGGAGCCTGCTGCTCTACCGCCAGTCACTAGATTTCCATCAGCATAAGATGCACAATATCTATCTGCATCTTCTACTAAATGTTGAAATCCAGTTGCCCTCGCAAGATTTAATTCTGGAACTGTTTTAGAGCTAATTATTTGTATCGTTGTTCCATCGTTGCTTAATACTTGCCATCCATTTGTATAGCTAGATGGATTTATTATTTCTGTTCTTCCATCATATGTTCTTGTATTAGCATAACTTGTATTAGTAGCTTGATAATAAACATAGTCTCCCACCTCTAATTTGTTTACTGCTTTTTGATAAACCATTTGTGTTACTGCAGTTCCTGTTGTTTCTAGTTGAATTGTCGCTGTTCCATCATTCCACTGTGTTTCTCCTACTTGACTTATTGTTCCTTCTGCTAATTTTCCTGTTATTTCACTTATTACTTTTTCTGTACTTCCATTATCATCTGTTACTACTACTTTGATATCATAGATTGCATTTTGTTCTAATCCTGTAAAATCTGCTGTTAGGTCTGCTACATTTTCTTTTAATGCTTTATAACTGCTATCTTCTTCTCCATCTTTTTTATAATAATAGCTTATACTTACTTTTCCTTCTGATCTTGTGATATTAACTTCCACATGAATACTACTACTTGTTCCACTTGAGGTAATTTCTCCTATCCTTGGTGGTAAGTTATCTCCTTTCACAATGTCTCCTATTTCTACTGTTCCATCTTCTTTTACGATAATTTCTACTACATATCCTTCATTTGTAGTTACTTCATAGATATCTGTTCCTTCTTGATTGTAAATATCTTCTTCTGGATTATCTATTATATCTGCATCTACAAATTTGCCCCACAAATCTTCTAAATCTGTACTTTCTGCCGTTTCTGGTATTCTTTTTTCTGTTTCCCAGTCTAATATAACTGTTGAGATTCTATCTTTTAATTCTCCTATTTTATATTCATCTTCTGATTGCTGGGCTTTGTTAAATATTTCTGTATCTCCCAATAACAAACTAATGGTAATACCAGCTAATATTATTAGTACTACTAGGGTCACTACTAGTGCAATAAAATAGGACCAAAGGGGACTGTCCCCAATGGT
>CAMLYR010000057.1 GCA_946491915.1 uncultured Clostridium sp. | reverse complement strand
TTTTGATGATATAAGAAATCAATATTCTACCGTTACGAAAAGTAACAACAGTACATAAAGATGTATCAGAAAGATTAAAAAAGATCAATCCAAGTTTAGCACATGAGGTACGAAAAGTGTTAGATGAAAATAAAGCAGAAAGACATATAAGAGGAGGGATGGCAACAAAATTAAAATATAGTCATTTACATGAGCATAAAGCATAAATTGAATAACTACAGTTGAATTGCTATGAAAGGTAACTAGTTAGAAATAATTAGTTGCCAGTTTTTTAGATTTTTCAGCCATATTTTTAATGGTATAAGAAAATCACCAATTTACAAAAATCGACATAGTATATAATAGCTTAACTTTTAAGGTGGTATTCATATGGAAAAAATAAAAATTGGTGATATAGTAGGAAGAAAATCATATAATAAAGACATTTTATTTCGCGTAAAAAACATAATAGATACAAAAACAGAGCAAGTTGCTATTTTAGTAGGAATTATAGAAAGAGTAGAAGCTGACAGTAGTATAAGCGATTTAGAAAAAGTAAGTGAAGAAAGAATACAGAAAGATTTAAATACAATACAAACAAGAATAGAAGGAAAAATTAATCAATTCGATAAAATAGAAGAAAATAGAAATAAGTATACAATAACAGGGAAAATATTACACTTAGATGGTGATAAAAAATATAGTGAAAAATCATATCGATATTATAAAAAATTAGGTTTAAATGCTATTGTAAAAAATATACCAGAATATAAACAACCAAAAGTCGTATATAATCTTTTAAAAATATATCAACCAGACATATTAGTCATAACAGGTCATGATGGAATGATAAAGAAAAATTCAAGATATGATGACTTATATAATTATCGTAACTCAAAATATTTTATAGAAACAGTAAAAGAAGCAAGAAAATATGATAAAGAAACCAATAAAAAATTAGTCATATTTGCCGGTGCTTGTCAGAGTTATTTTGAAGCATTAATTTGTGCAGGAGCTAATTTTGCATCTTCACCAGGAAGAATTTTAATAGACTTTATAGATCCATTAATTGTAGCTGAAAAAATAGCAGTAACAGAGAGATATAAATATATCACAATTGAAGATATAGAAAATGAATTAAGAGATGGAAAACAAGGTGTTAGTGGTATAGGAGCAAATGGAAAAATGTATAAAATTAGGAAATAAGTAAGGCTGAATTTGCTAACAAAAAGAAAATGAAATATAATTGTAACATAACTGTAACATAAAAGTAATATTGAAGACGAAAATCAATATAAGCCTTTAAAATCAAGCGTTTTAGCGTTTTTATAATAACATACTTTTTTTGACATTTTTCCCCTAAAATGCTATAATCAAGCTATCTTAAGGGAGTAGGTGATAGCATGATTTGTAAAAATGACATAGCAAATCTAAAAACTGACATCTTAGAGAAAGTGGGGCAAAAGATAATCGTCAAAGGATCTTTAGGTAGAAGTAAAGCCTTTGAAAAAGAAGCTACAATAGAAAAAGCATATCCAAATATTTTTGTAGTAAAATACGAGGAAAATAATAGAAATGTAACATATAGTTATACAGATGTTTTAACAAGAACAGTAGAGGTTGAAGTATTTGATGGAGATTCATATAGTCCATTAATACCACCACCAGTTAACATGAAAAAGAAAAAGACAACAGAAATTTAAAACTATACGAAGGGAAAACTTGAAAAAGTTTTCTTTTTTTTGGGATTTTGGGGACGGACTCATTTTTCCCTTTTTCGAATTTGATTAAACGAAAAATATAGAATATAAAAAAATGAAACGATTTTGCGTATCTAAATTTGAAATTAGAAATTCTAAAGAAAAACATGAGGACTGCTCATTTTGCTTAAGCTTTATAGCAACAATGAGAGAGGCTCATGTTTTTCTTGTAGAATTTCTATGAAAATTTAGCTTATACAAAATTGTGTAATGACTTTATATTCTATATTTTTCTATTTTTTATAATATTTAAAAAGGGAAAAATGAGTCCGTCCCCAAAATCCCGATTTAGAAAGTGAGATTTGTTTTGTTTAAAATGTTATAAATTACGATTTACCTTCATATATATAAAATAAAGAAAAATGATAAGGAGGTAAATCATGGTTGTAAATACAATAAAAGAAAATTTGAGAGTAAATAAAAAGATAGCAACGAGAAAAGAAATCATATTTGTAGAAGGTGATGTAATTGTACCAGATGCGAAGCCAGATGTTTTAAATATAATTTGTACAAGTGGGGTAGTATGTATTTATAAAAAAGAAATTATGGATGAGAAAATAAAAATAGAGGGAAATGTAGATACATATATCATGTATATGACAGATGATAGCCAGGAAAGAACAAGAGGTATTAATACCAGTTTAGATTTATCAGAAGTCATTAATATTCCCAATATAACAAGTGAGATGGAAAGTAATATATGTACCAATATTAAAGAAATAGAAGCAAAAGTGGTTAATGAACGAAAAATATCTATTAAAGCAACAATAGAATTAACCATTGAAGTATATTCTAAAGAAGAAATTTCAATTGTGAATAGTTTAGAAAATGCAGATGAAATCAAAATGCTACAAGAGCAATTATCTGTTAACTCACTAATCGGAAGTGGAGAAACAAAAATATATGCTAAAGAAAACATTGCTATTGATAATATAGATAATTTAGTAGAAATCTTAAAATTGAATGTCGGAATAGTAAATAAAGATATCAAAATTAGTTATAACAAAGTTTTGACAAAAGCAGAAGCAGAAGTCAAAATGATATATTTAACAGAAGATAATAGAATTAATAAAACAATGGCGACAATACCGATCATTGGATTTGTGGATATTCAAGATGTCAATGAAGGAAATATATGTGATACAAATTATGAAATTCGTAACATCCTTGTAAAACCAAACTCTGTAGAAGAACATTCTGTATATATTGAAATGGAAATCAGCGTGACAACAACTGCATATGAAGAAAAAACAATTCATGTGATTCAAGATTTATATAGCCCATCTGAAAATATTGAGTTTAATAAAAAAACAGTAAGAACGATTGCAGGGAAAAGGGAAATTTCAGAAACAAAGGATATTAGTGAAAGATTAAAAATAGAGGAATTACAAGGCAGAAATATTATTGATGTAGATGTTATCCCAAATATCATAAAGCAAAATATCATGGGAGATAAAATCATCTATAATGGAGAATTAGAATTAAAATTTATGCTAATGGGAGAAGATTTACAAATCATGATAAAAAAAGAAACTATACCTTTTGAATATAATCTTGACAATATTAGTGATGGAGACAGTTTAAACATACGTACAAATATAGAAGTTGGCAGTCAAGACTTTATCATTCAAGAAGGAGGAGAAGTATTAGCAAATGCACAGATGAAAATGAATACAATGTTGGACAAAAATGTCAATATCAATACAATTGATGAAGTACAAACAACGGGAGAAAGAGAAGAACAAGATTATAGTATTATCATGTATATTGTGAAAAAAGATGATTCTTTATGGAAGATAGCGAAAATGTTTGGAAGTACAGTAGATGATATAGCGAGAGTGAATGGAATTGAAGATCAAGATACCATTTTCCCAGGACAAAAATTATTTATACCAAGATATAAAAGAAAAGGCATGAGTAGCGAGCAGGCTTCTATGATAAATTATGCCTAAAATTTATTCAAGAACGAAAATACGCATTCCAAATATATTTACAAATGTAAAGAATAAAAGAAAATTGGCTATGATAACAATTTTTATCACAGCCATTGTCATATCTGCAAAAGTCATGTTAGATGCTGTCAATCCTATTTTTGATACATTATGTGAAAACGAGGCAAAAAGTTTAGCCACAATCATATCAAATGAGCAAGCAACAAATGTCATGACAGAACATAGTTATGATGAGTTATTTACTGTAGAAAAAGATGCAAATGGAAATGTGACAATGATAAAATCTAATGTGATTCCTATTAATGAAATCATTTCTGATGTAGCAATCAAAATACAAGAAGAAATTAATAAGCAGGGAAGGCAAGATATTCAAATTGCTTTAGGAAGTTTTACAGGTATCAAACTATTAGCAGGAAGAGGACCTGGTATTAAGATAAGGATATCAACAGTAGGAAATGTAGAAACAGATTTAAGAAGTGAATTTGAGGCACAGGGGATTAATCAAACTCTTCATAGAATTTATTTACAAGTAAAATGTGAAGTAAGTATCCTCACACCATTTAAAGATATTACCAAAGATATTACAAATCAAGTATTAATTATGGAAAATGTCATTATGGGAACTGTTCCAAATACCTATTATAATATAGAAGGAATTGGTACAAATGATGTGTATGAATTTGTAGAATAGATGTATATAACCTTTTAAAATAGAATATACTATTTTAGGAGGTTTTTTTATGTTAAAAATGATTAAATTACCATATCCGTTAAATGCTTTAGAGCCATATTATTCTAAAGAAACATTAGACTTACATTACAATATTTTGTATAAAGGATATGTAGATAATACAAATAAAACAGAGGAAAAATTGCAATTAGCAAGAGAAAAAAAGGATTTTTCCAATATCAAATGTTTAGAAAAAGATTTAAGTTTTTATGGATCTGGTGCAATTTTACATGAGCTATTTTTTGAAAATATGGGTCCAGCCATTCCAACAGAGCCAGATATAGAACTGATGAAACAAATCATAAACGACTTTGGAAGTTATGAAATATTTAAAGAACAATTTACAGAAGCAAGTAAAACAGTAGAAGCCTCACGGTTGGTGTTTACTAGTATGGGTTCCTAAATGGTCTAAATTAGAAATCTTACAATGCGAAAAACATCAAAATTTGACGTTATGGGGATGCAAACCATTATTGGTTTTAGATATGTGGGAACATTCTTATTATTTACAATATCATACGAAAAGACCAGAGTATATCCAAGCATTTTGGAATATTGCGAATTGGAATATGGTAAATAGAAGATTTAAACAAAGGTAAATATTGAAAATGTAGGATAATTAGAGTATAATAGTAATGATTTTAGAACAATACAAGAAATATAAAAAGGAGAACCAAATGGACTATATTCACTTTTTTGGAACAACAGGAAATAAAGATATCATTTTTAAAAACATAAGGTCAGCAGGAGGATTATATATAAATATTGATGATACACATATCGTTTTTGATCCGGGAATTAATACATTTTATAAATATATTCATACGTATGGTAACAAGGAAAGAATTGATGGAATTATCGTGTCACATGTTCACATAGACCATGCCAATGATTTAAATATATTTATAGAATTAATGACAAATGGTGGAAGAGAAAAAAGAGGAAGTGTAATAGTACCAAAACAAGCGATAGAAAATAGAATGTTACAACCATATTTGGAAAGTTTTCCTGAAAAGATAGAAATGATAGAAACAAATAGAACATATAAAATAAAAAATCTAGAAATTACAGCATCTATACCACATGACCATGGAGTAGAATGTTATGGATTTACAATAAAAACTAGTAGAAATAAAATAGGAATTGTCACAGATACCAAATATTTTCCAGAATTATTAAAATCTTATGAACATTGTGATATATTAATCATGAATGTGGCTTATCATATCAATAATAAAGAAAAAGCAAAACATTTGGATATACCAGCAGTAGAAGAATTTATAAAAACAATACAACCAACTAAATTAGTAATAACACATTTTAATAGACATATATTAAGCGGAAATCCAACAGAAATTGCAAAAGATTTAACAAAAAAATATGGGATAGAAGTTGTTGCAGCAGAAGATGATATGGATTTGTATTTATAAAAGAGTGAAAATACAGAAATAAACAACAAAAAACCTCGGAAGTTTGAAACTTTCGAGGTTTGATATTTTCTATCTCTTGCTGAATTGTGGAGCTTTACGAGCTTTTTTAAGACCGTATTTCTTTCTTTCTTTCATACGAGGATCTCTTGTTAAGAATCCATTTGATTTTAAAACTGATCTATATTCTGCATTTGCTTCATTTAAAGCTCTAGCAACACCATGTCTAATTGCCCCAGCTTGACCTGTGAATCCTCCACCTTTCACAGTACAAATAACATCATATTTAGAAGTTGTATTTGTAACTGTTAATGGTTGTCTAACGATAACTTTTAAAGTTTCTAATCCGAAGAATTCATCAATATCTTTGCCATTGATTGTGATTTTTCCATTACCTTCAACAAGTCTAACTCTTGCTACTGAAGATTTTCTTCTACCTGTACCATAAAAAACTACATTTTCTTTTTTAGCCATATTATTTTACCTCCCATACTTCTGGTTTTTGTGCTTGGTTTTCATGCTCACTACCAGCATAAACTCTTAATTTTTTAGCCATTTTTCTACCTAAAGAGTTATGTGGTAACATTCCTTTAATAGCTAATGTCATAGCTTTTTCTGGATTTTTTTCAAGCATTACTTTTGCAGGAACTTCTTTCATTCCTCCAATATAACCAGAATGATGTCTATAAATTTTTTGATTTAATTTGTTACCTGTTAAGATAACATCTTTACAATTAAGGATAATAACATGATCACCCATATCAATATTAGGTGTATATGTTGGTTTGTGTTTTCCTCTTAATAACTTTGCAGCTTCTGTAGCAACTCTACCAAGTGGTTTGTTAGCTGCATCAATAATATACCATTTACTTTCTACTTCATTTGCTTTTGCGCTATATGTTGTATTATTCATGATGATAATACCCTCCTATTATTATAAATTTTTTATATATGAAATTTAAATCTAAAACCACCGGGGAGAGATTTTATATTTAAATCATACTAACAAATAAATATATAATTGCTAAATAATTCTAATACAAAAATGTGAAAATGTCAATAATTTTAGCAAAAAAAATCTAAAAAATTGACAAAGAAGAGGGATTTTCGGGACGGACTCATTTTTCCCTTTTTTTAAAATGAGTGCTTCAAAAATGTAGAATATAAAGTCATTACACGATTTTGTATAAGATAAATTGTTCTATTTTTTTATATTTTATATTTTTTCTTATTTAACATTAAAAAGGGAAAAATTAGTCCGTCCCCGATTTCCCTCACCTTTCTCACTTTTTTAGTTTTAAGAAAAAAATTCAAAAGTATTGAATAATTTAGTAATTAAATTTATAATTAATTCGTACAATTAAAAAGAAACGTATATAAAATAACAAAAAAGAAGCCATAAAAAAGAAAAAATAATATCATAGTTTGTACATAAGTAAATGATATAAAAGATAGATAAATAAGAACAATATATTAAACAGGAGGGGTTGAATGACAGATACAACAGAAAAAAAAGTTTCTAAAGGGAAAAAAGAAACTTTTATGCAGGGAGTTGTTACATTAATATTTTCACAATTGCTAATAAAACTGCTTGGACTTGTATATAATTTATATTTAACAAATAGAGAAGGATTTGGAGATCAGGGAAATGGGATTGTTTCAGCAAGTTATCAAATCTATGCAGTATTATTAACCATTTCTTCAACAGGTGTACCAAATGCCATATCAAAATTAGTATCAGAAAGAGTGGCAGTAGGGGACCATAAAGGTGCTTATCGAATTTTCAAAATTGCATTTGCAACATTTGCTGTTATTGGTTTAATTGGAAGTTTAATGCTATTTTTTGGAGCAGGTTTAATTGCTAATCAATGGTTACAAATTCCAGATGCAGAGATGACAATGGTGGCTTTATCGCCAGCAGTATTTTTTGTAGCGATTTCATCAGTTATGAGAGGATATTTTAACGGAAGACAAAATCTAAAGGTAACAGCAAGGTCACAAACCTTAGAACAAATTTTTAAAACGACACTTACCATTATATTAGTAGAAATTGTTGCCATCATTTCTAATACATCAACTGTATGGATGGCAGGAGGGGCAACATTAGCGACAACATTGGCAACATTTGTAGGATTTGGTTATTTATATTTATTCTATAAAACGAGAAGAAAAGAGATTGCTGCAGAAATAAGAGAAACCGTTAATTATAAATATGAAAGAGTTAGAAATATTGTAAAAAAGATTTTATTAGTATCTATTCCCATTGCACTAACTGCCATTATGTCTTCATTAAATAAAAATATAGATTCTTTTACAGTTGTAAGAAGTCTAAAACAATTTATGAGTGAAGAGATGGCTGTTACACAATATGGAATTTTAGGAGGAAAGGTAGATACTTTAACAAGTTTACCATTATCATTTAATGTTGCTTTTGCGACGGCATTAGTTCCAGCAATTTCAGCAGCTAAGGCAATAAAAGATTATAAATCAATAAAACAAAAATCAACATTTACATTATTGATGTCTATGCTAATTGGACTTCCATGCACAGTGGGAATGTGTATATTTGCTGGACCAATACTAAATTTGTTATATCCAAATGCAAGTTCAGGAACACTTGTGTTGCAAATTAGTTCATTAACAATTATTTTTACGATATTAGACCAAACGATTAACTCTATTTTACAAGGATATGGAAAATTGAGAGTACCAGCAATTGCTTTAGGTTGCCGGTGTGATTGTAAAATTAATTTTAAATTTAATTTTAGTTCCAATACCTTCCATAGGTGTTAATGGGGCTGCTATTGCATCAGTAGCATGTCATTTAGTAGCATTTATGATATCTATTACAGCGTTAAAAAGAACAATTAAATTAAAATTAGGCGTTAGAAGATTTGTTATAAAACCAATACTAGCAACATTGATTATGGGAATTTGCTCATATTTTATATATTCTTCACTTTTAGGAATAATTACAGAAAGTTTGGCTACAATAATAGCAATAATATCTGCAATCATCATTTATGCATTGGCAGTTGTTGTGTTACACGTATTTTCAAAACAGGAAATAAAAATGCTACCTGCCGGAAATAAGATTTGTATGATATTAGAAAAGTTAAAAATATATTAAATTTTCAGAAAAAAAGAAGGATTTTATATATTTTTGGCGAATAAATTTATATAGTAGTACATTTATTGCCGTTCTAAGCAATAAAAGTACATAACATTATACTTATAGGAGGTAATTTAAATGAACAAAGCTGAATTAATCGCAGCAGTAGCTGCAAAAACAGGTGACACAAAAAAAGCAGCTGAAGAAGCAGTAAATGCATTCGTAGAAGTTGTAACAAATGCTTTAAAAGAAGGAGATAAAGTTCAATTAGTTGGATTTGGATCTTTCGAAGTTAGAAAAAGA
>CAMLYR010000056.1 GCA_946491915.1 uncultured Clostridium sp. | reverse complement strand
TTTACCATATATTAGCAAATATTACAATTCTGTAATAATCGATGAAATTTCCCTGAGTTTTTCGAAAATTCATTTGACAAGGCACTAATAATATGTTATTATTTAAGTACAGAATAAATGTGTTTGACTCCGATGGTCAAATATGGATGTATGTGTAATGCAACTGCACATACTTTTTTTATGTCAAAAAAACAGAGCAGACTGCAACTATCTACTCTGTCGACTATTATGTAATGTCTACATTAGTCTTTGCTTGTTTGCGCTTCAGTATTTTGTTGACTTTGTTTAGAAAATTCAAGTTTGACAACTTTTTCTCTTTCATCTAACAATTTATCAACTAAACAAAGAAGTGCATCTCCGATGGTCATATATAGACACCCCTTTCCGCCTTTAAGAAAAAGACTGGCCTTTTCAAGCGAAAGGTTGCTTATTATATTACAATAAGTTACAGTAAAAAACAAGCGAACATAAAAGAAATTTTATTTATTTCATAAAATATCCAAATAAATGCTAAAATATTTTATTTTTTTACTTATTTGCATTCATCAGAATTCATAATAATTTCTATATCTTTATTAAACTCTTCATCACTATAATTAAATGTTGCCTTGTCTAAAGTATCATTTAGTTTATTTGCCATAGGCATCATAGAAGCAAAATTTATCCCTCCAGAGATAAATCCACCAATTACAGGAACAGCTTTTGATATACCTTGTGCAAACGTTTTCTTTGTTAAACTTATTCCAATAAAATTCGCTATTTTCTTTAATATTGGATACCAAAATGTTTTAGTTAATGCTTTTTGAGGAATTTTCTTTAATGCTGTTTTTGATAATTGCGTAGAGAGTACCCTAACACCAGAAACAGCACCTGAAACTCCAAACATAACACCACAGTATAATATTAGTTGATTTTTTACTTTATCATCATCTATTTTTTCATCATCCCATAAATCTTGTGCACCATATAAATATGATAATTCCTGTGCTAGTCGTAATGACATTCCAAAAAATTGTAATACATCAGCTGGTATTGTTGCAGCCATTGCCAACCCACCAGGAATTCCTGCTACAAATGATGCCATTGATGATTGACTTGTTCTAGTTAATATTAATTTTTTTGATAAAAGATTAATGTCTTCTTTTTTTATTCCTGCTTCAACTGGGCCTTTATCAAGTATTTCTTCTAAATTATCTGATTTAGAAGCAAATTGTTCTGCTAAAAATTGTTTTCTATTAACTTTAACACCTGGTATCTGAACTGCTTTTGTTATTACCTCTTCAAGCATTATTTGTTTTGTTAAATTATTATCTTTTTCTTCCATATATTTTCCCCCTTTTCTTTGATTTATCATTAAAGAATTTGTTTTTTACGCGACAAATTACTATCTATTAAGATTATAACAGATTATTAAAAATTATCAAATTATTTTTCTATTAGTAAGGAAGAATATAAAAAGGCTGATAATTAATCCAATAGAAAAAGATATAATATTTATAATCATAAAATCACCTCAGTATTGGGAGGATTCATAGTTCGAATCTGGAAAGTGGCTCCATTATAAAGGTCATTCGTTTTGAGGAAAACTCTTGATGATTGGCTATTTTTGTATAAAAATTTAAATTAAAGTATTTGTTTTTGATATTACATAACATTAGTAGATAACTACAATAGACTTTTTTCATTGTGCTATAACATTGTTTATAATAAGCTATATATAATAGATTAGTTTGCAAGAAAAACTAATCTTTTTTTATTGCAATAGACAACAAGGCTCTGTAGTATTCAACTGCAATTTCTAATTTTTATATTAGGTTAAGTTGATATTTTACATGTTACCTTTCTCAAAAAAATGGTAATATGTAGATAGATATGTAAAAAAGGAGCTCCAAACAAATGAGTAATAAGAAAATAAAGGAATATATTTTTGACGGAAAGATGGATATAGCAAATATCATAAAAGACTTTGTGGGATATGTTTTTGTTATTATAAAAAATAGTAAATATAACTTTAATAATGAAGATATAGAAGAAATTGCTTCAGATGTATTTCTTGCAATATGGCAAAATAGGAAAAAATTAGATATAAGCAAAGAAATAAAACCATATATTGCAGGAATAACAAAAAATCTAATTTTGAAAAAGCAAAGAACAATGACAAATCAGAACGTAAATATTGAATTTTTAGAAAAATCTATACAGGATAATACAAATGTCTATGATAAAACAGAAGAACATGAAAAAACAAGAATTATCATGGAAGAATTAGAAAAAATGAAAGAAGAAGATAGAAAGATATTTACAAGTTATTACTATTCTTCAAAGAAAATAAAGGATATATCTAAGGAACTTAATATATCAGAAATCAAAGTAAAATCAAGGTTGTCAAGAATAAGAAAAAAATTAAAGAAAGAATTAGAAAAAAGGGGGTATGGTTATGAACGAAAATAAAATAATTGAAAATATAATTGTAAAATCACAAATGAAAATAGCTATATCCGAATTTAAAAAGGAGGAAAATACTATGCCAAAAATGAATAAAATAGCAAAATCTGTTGCGACTATTTTAGTTGTATTGGGATTAGGAACAGGGGTGGTATTTGCTACAACAAATCTATATGAAAAAATATGGAAAGAGCCTAAAAGTTATACAGAAGAAGAAATGATAAATGAATTACCACCAGCAGAAGTTACAGAAGAAGAAAAGAAAGAATTAATTAGTGAAAATGAAGCAAAAGAAAAAGGAATTGCAATATTAGAAAAATTAGGTTATGAAAACCAAACCATAAATAGAATCGAATTAAAAAGAGGATATGATGAAGGTGTTGACAGTTATTATATGGTAAAAACGAAATGGGGATATGAAGAAGGTCTTATGGTCCAATTAAATGCTAATGGAGGAGATTTTATTGCTTTTAATGATATGGATTTAAAATATAAGCATTTGAACACACAAGAATTAAAAGATGAAGAAATTGGTAAGGTAGCAACGGATATTTATAATACATTAGGGATAGAAGAGGGAAAATATACTTTAACCAAAACGACTGCACAAGATTATTGTTTTGAAAATCAGACAAATATATTATTAGGGGCAAATTTTTATAAATACTATGATGGTATAGCAAATAAAAACGAATCATTTAATGTTTCTTTTTTGAATTATAATGGAGAAATATATTTAAACTCCATCTTAATAGGCACTGATAATACGTATCAAAATAACCCAGTAGTCATTACTGAGGAAGAGGCTATCAATATTGCTAAAAAGAAAGAACAAGAATTGAGTCCTAATGAAATTACGAATATAATAAGCAGTTTATCAATAGAAAAAATGAATGCATTTATTTATCAACTTGAAAATGATAAATATGATGTTACAGGTACTATGGAAGATGAAACATATTATAAAACAGAAAATATAACAAGGAAAGTATGGAAAATAAAAATTGAACATAATGCAGAATGGAAAGATTACATGGATCATAATCAATATGTAAAAGAGGGAATGGGAAAAATTTATTTTATAGATGCTACAACAGGTGAAATAATAGGAGGAACACACACATATTTTGAAGAATAGAAGAAAATGTATTTTATATGAAAAATATACTTATAGAAAGATAGATTAATTTCTATCTTTTTATTTATATTTAGATTTTTATTTCATTAAAACATATCTATATTTTTTCTATAATTTATGATAAGCTATAAAAGTAAAAAACTGAAAGTTTTAAATGTTTACCTTAAATAAAAGAAAGGAAATTCAAATGAAAGAAAAAATAAAAAAATATAAATATATTTTCATCATTTTAGTAGTATCTATAATTGCATCTATTCCTCTTTTAAAAAAAGATTTAAATGTATATTATGATGATGGAATTCAACATATTGCTAGAGCATATGCAACTTATTTATCAATTGTAAATGGAGAACATACAGAAGTTTTATCTAGCTTGACAAATGGATTTGGATATAGCTGGGATTTATTTTATGGAAATTTTTCAACCATATTCATTTTGATTGGTCAATATATAACCACCACCTTTATTGGAGGATATAAATTCACTTTATTTATAGGACTTTTTCTTTCTCGGAATAACCATGTATTGCTTTGTGAATAAACTAACCAAAAGTAAAGAAGCTGGAAATCTTGCAGCAATTTTATATATATTAATGCCATATCATTTAAATGATATGTATATTAGAAATGCCCTAGGAGAATTTTTAAGTTATATTTTTATTCCTTTAATATTTTTAGGGTTATATAAAATATTTGAAAAAGAAAAAGGTAGTTGGATATTATGCATAGGAGCAATTCGGTCTAATTTTGACACATACTTTAATGACAATGCTAACAGCTATTATAGCTAGTATTTATGTATGTGTGAATATTGTAAAATTAAAAGATAAAGAGATCTTAAAACAATTGGGAATTTCCGTATTATGTATTCTTGGAATCAGTGCATTTTTCTGGATACCTATGGTGGAAACTTATTTTTCAGCAGATTATGCGGTATATCAAGAAGATAGCATGGCAACTACAAAATCCTTATATGAAAGCGGATTAGATATAAAAACATTATTATATACAGACACAAAAGGAGATACAACATATGTATTCGAAGTTGGAATACCAATTTTAATTATGCTTTGTTTATCCATATTGGCAATTAAAAAAGGAATTGATAAGAAATATAGAAAAGAATATATTTTATTTTTAATTTTAGGGATATTATCTACTGTAGTAACAATAAAAGAATTCCCATGGGGAATATTTGAAGATATTTTTCAAATTATACAATTTAAATGGAGAATGCTATTATTTTCAAATTTCTTCTTGGCTATAATTTGTGCAATTAATATGAATATGCTGATAAAGAAATTTAATTATAAAGATATTATTGTGATTTCTACAATCTTTATTTTATATTTGGCATTATTTAAGCCATTATTACCAGAAGAACAAGACATTAGAGATATTAATCGATATACTATAGGAAAAGTTACAGAAAATAAAACTGAGGCCATTATTGGAATGGGAAAAGGAGAATATTTACCTCTAAAAAGTAATGACAACAGAGAATATATAAGAACAAGAGAAGATACAGTATATATGATAAAAGGTAGCGGAGAGATTAAAGAAGTAAATAAAAAGGGTCAAAATTTAACTTGTAAGATAAGTGCTTTAGAAAATGGAACGATTGTAGAATTTCCATATATATATTATCCAGGATATAAAATAATTGTAAATGGTGAAAAAGTAGAAAGTTTTGAAAGTGAAAATGGTTTTTTGGCAGTTTCTTTGCCCGAAATGTCAAGTTCAGAAGTTGTTGTCGAATATGTAGGAACAAATTTAATGACAATATCAAAAATCATTTCTGGAATGACATTAATTAGTATGATTGTATTTAAAATTGCAAAAAAATACAAGAGGAGTAAATTTAAATCGTAAAGAAAGTAGATTGCTATTTATAGCGAAAAATGGTAAAATGGAAAAGTAAAATAAAAGAAAAAGAGGTAAAAATATGGAAAAGGTAGCAATTGTAACAGGTGGTTCAAGAGGAATCGGAAAAGCGATTGTAGAAGCTTTAGCGAGGAAAAATATAAAAGTAATTGCAAATTATCATCACTCTGAAGAAAAAGCAAAAAAATTAAAAGAGGAATTAGAAAAAGAAAATATTTTGATAGATATTTTTAAAGCAGATGTATCTAGAAGGGAACAAGTAAAAGCAATGGTTGATTATACAGTAAAAAGATATGGAAGAATTGATATACTTATTAATAATGCTGGAATTGATCAAGAAAAAATGTTTCAAGATATTACAGATGAAGATTGGAATAATGTTATGAAAGTAAATCTATATTCTGTTTTTTGTACAACACAGGAAGTTATCAAATATATGTTACATCAAAAAGATGGTTGTATTATTAATATTTCATCTATTTATGGTATTCATGGAGGTTCTTGTGCAGTAGCATATTCTGCTACAAAAGCAGGAATAGATGGAATGACTAAAGCTTTGGCTAAAGAATTAGGACCTTCCAATATAAGAGTAAATTCAATAGCACCTGGATATATAGATACAGATATGAATAAAAAATATTCAGAAGAAGAAATTGAACAAATAAAAGAAGAAACACCACTCGTAAAAATAGGAAAACCAGAAGATATTGCTAAATGTATAGAATGGCTTATAGAAGATAACTTTACAACAGGACAAGTCATTTCCATAAATGGAGGTTGGGAAATTTAGGAAAAGGATCAATTGACCTGGTCCCAATTCACCCAAACAAAAACAAAAAAGAGGCTTTTGCATGAAAGCCTCTTATACTTTATTCTTCATTATTATTTGTTGCTTTTTTCTTATAGTTTCCAGAAATGATTTTTGGAAGATATGTAATAATTTTGTATACAGCTAAACGAATTTTTTTACTCCATAAATAAGCTCTTCTTAGTTTTTTAGGCGAACCTAGTGATACAGGTTCATCATCCAAAACCAATAATTCTGTTGGAAGTTTTTCTAAATTAAATATATAATTTTGACCGTCATTATTATCCCAGTTATCGTTTTCATCTTTAAAGCAGAAATTAAAAGTATTTCCTTCTCCTAATGTGATTTCGGCTTGGAATCCTAAATCTGTTTTTTCCATAACAACATCATTTACATTATCCCAATTATCACCAAAACCATAATGAATAGATACTTCTTTAGAACCATTTTGAAATAATTGTCCTGTATATGAAATTTTAACTCTTGTATTTTCAACTAATTTGTCAGTATTAAAAAAAATATTCTTTGTTAATTCCATCTTTTAACTCTCCTTATTTATCTTTTGCTAAAAACATTATAATATTAAATTTTACATTGTTCAAGTATTTTTTCTAAAAATAAACAAAATATTGAAAATGTAATCAAATTGTAACTATTTTGTAATAAATATGTGAATGAGGAAAAGCAAAATTGAATAAGATATATAAGCAAATAAAATCTAATCTAAACCATATAAATATATTGTCAAAAAAACAAGAATATGATAATATTTAAAGAGAATGAAAAGGGGAAGATGTTATGAAAGAAGATTTAATGGAGGCGAAAGATTTGGAGCCAAAAGAAGAAATGAAAGAAAAGACACAAGAAGAAAATCACGAAGTAGAATCAATAAAGGAAGAGGAAAACAAAAAAGAAATCATACAAGATGAAAAAGAAAAATCTGAAGAAGTAGACGAAAAAAAGAAAAGTAAAAAAGAAGAAAATAAAACTGAAAAAAAACAAACTAAAAAAGTTAAAAAAATCATTATTGCTGTTATCATCGTTGCTCTTGTAACATTAATTTTTTCTACTGTATTTGCATTAACGAATATCAATAATGAAAAAATCATTAGTGGTGTTACAATCAAAGGTGTAGAAGTTTCAGGATTAACAAAAGAAGAAGCAATGGCAAAAATGGAAACAACATATAGTGAAAAGATGAAAAATAATATTATGCTACAATATCAAGATTTTGAATCAGAATTAAATCCAACATTAATGGAAGTGAAGTATGATATAGAAAAAGCAGTAAATGAAGCATATTCATTAGGAAGAAATGGAAATATATTTATTAACAATTATCATATATTAGGAACATTAATTGGTAAAAGAGATTTTGATGTAGATATGGTAATGAACGAAGAGACAACAAAACAAACCATTAATGATATTGGAGCTAATTTACCAGGAATCATGATAGATTCTGGATATAGTATAGAAGAGGATGAATTAATTATCACTAGAGGAAAAGAAGGAGTGGCTATCAACACAGATACACTTTTATCAAAAGTAAAAGAAATGCTAAATGATATTCATGAGACAGAAAATGTGATACAAATTCCTGTGGAAACAAAAACGCCACAAGAAATTGATGTTGATAAAATACATAGTGAAATTTATCAGGAACCAAAAGATGCCTATTATACTAAAGATCCTTTTACAGTTTATCCAGAAGTAGAAGGAATCGATTTTGATGTAGAAAAGGCGAAAGAAATTATTGCATCTGAAGTAAAAGATGAATATGTGATAGAATTAATAATAACAAAGCCAAATGTAACATTAGAAGATATCGGAACAGAAGCATTCCCAGACAGATTATCAACATTTTCTACAAGATATGATGCTAGTGATAAAGATAGAACGACAAATTTAGTATTAGCCTGTAAAAAGCTAAATGGAAAAGTTATCATGCCAGGAGAAACCTTTTCATATAATGCAGCATTAGGTCCAAGAACATATGCGGCAGGTTATAGAAATGGAAAAATATATGAAAATGGTCAAGTGGTAGATGGATTAGGTGGAGGTATTTGCCAAATTTCTTCAACATTATATAATGCAGCTTTGATGTCAGATATGGAAATTGTAGAAAGAAGAAATCATCAATTTGTTACATCATATGTTGATAAAGGAAGAGATGCAACAGTTGTATATGGTTTAACAGATTTTAGATTTAAAAATACAAGAACGTATCCGGTAAGACTTGTGGCATCTGCTAAAGGAGGCGTTGCAACTGTTTCTGTATATGGAATAAAAGAAGCAGATAGAGAATATACATATTCATTTAGAACAGATGTTATATCAACCATACCATATACAACTAAATATGTGGAAGATTCAAGTTTATCAACGGGCAAAGAAGTAGTAACACAGAAGGGAACAAATGGATTAGTTTGCAAAACATATATGACAAAAATGTTAAATGGAAAAGTTGTTTCAACAAAATTACTTTCAACAGATACCTATAGTGCAATGCAAAGAATTGTAAAAAGAGGAACATCATCAAGTAATTCTAATCAAAGTTCATCTACAACAACACCTCCAGCCAATACGGAAACAAACAATGAACCAACAGAGGAAATTCCAGAAGAAACAGTACCAACACAAAAACCAGAAGAAACACAAGAACCAGAACAAGAATTGGAAGCAGAAACACAAACTGAAACAATAGAGTAGGTTATGAATAAAAACATAGAATAGAAAACGGCGTTTTAATGAAGTGAACCCACTTTAGTGGACAGAAATAAAAAACAGAGTATGGGACTACATTAACTTGTAGTCTCATATTTTTAATTTGATTTTAATCTAATTGTATTATCAAATAATAACCAATCTCTGACAATATCTATATATTGTTTTAAAGATTTGGTATGACAAATAACTGAATAGTACAAAAAAATTAATCATGGAGTCAGTAAAAAAGAATAAAAATTTTTCGCAATAAAAATATAGAAATATAAGGAAAA
>CAMLYR010000055.1 GCA_946491915.1 uncultured Clostridium sp. | reverse complement strand
AGATTCATTAAAAATTGTCCGAAAAAGTGTCTTAATTTATGAGACCATTATAGATCCGCTGAAGAAGATAAGAAGATATTTCCAGCCCCCCCGCAACTACTCGTCTCAAATATGCGCCAATTGTATAGCAGATTACTAACTATATGAAAGAATATCCCTCTTTCAGTGCAAAAAAATCATATCCTATAAATGTCGTAATTACTGAAAACAATATAACACTTAATATACAGAGTATGCCATGTCTTTTCTGAGATAAACTCAAAATCATTTGATTAATAAATGGTTGAAAAATTGCCAGTGGAATATAACAAGTAATATACCAATACCTTCCGACAAGCATTGGCAAAATACTTTTAACAATATCCTTTATACCGCCAAAAACATTTGGAGCAACTAAAATAAATATTATTGTGATTACAATTGAATAAAAAAGAACAATACCTAACAATTCTAATGTTCTATAAATACTTTGTTTACTTTTATAAAGCCCCAACCACCCTGAAAGTAATGCAAAAAGATCTACTGAACAATAGGCACAGATTTCAACCCACTAGGATATCCAATAATTACCACTGTTTGGATTTAATGATATCAATTCTCCGCCTTGTCCTAAAATATGTAAAGTTATGATACCACACATAGCTAAAATTCTTGCTAAATCTAACCCATAATTTCTTTCATTTTTCATTTGCACGATCATTATCTCCCTTAATTTTAAATATTATTTATATTTTTTCATCAGCCGTCTTGCAATTTCAGTTACTCTATTTTTCAAGAAATTAAATTCTTCTGTTTTATGAAAAGCAATGCAAAAGATAATATTAGGTACTACTGAGCATATAATTATCTTCAATATAATATTAAGCAAATATGAAAATTGACACAAGCGGCAAAGGTAATAACATATACTACCATCAATCATTAAGAGGAAGCCATATATGGCGTATTGTTTAAAATATTCCATTGGATTTCTCTTTAATCCATGCTTAAAAACCACATATGGCATATACCATGTATTAGTAAATATTCTGGCAAATGATGTTGCAATATAAATACCAAATAATCCCCATATCTTGCCAAGCCAAATTGAAAGTATTAGATTTATTAATGCTGTAAAAATTAAAGTATATTGTCCATATCTAAATAACCCCATTGTAGACCGATATGTAGTGATTGCTGATTGCATCGTTACAAGATAAAAATTAAGCGCTAACACAAAAGGGATACTGCGAGGTAAAATATAATCTGTTCCAAAGAAAAAACCAACCATATCTTCTGAAACAAACATTATACCTATTGTCGCCCATCCAAAAATTAAAAAGTTTGCCATATGAAGAATCTTAAAAAATTTGTATTTATATTCTTCACTCTCAATAGCATTCAAATTTCCTACGCTTGCAGTAAGACCATTAAATAATTGATTAGTAATCGTAGAAAGTGTACCAGATAAAAGAGTATAGTTCGATGCCGCTCCCACTGCTACAAGCCCATTAAAATAAGTTATGATAATATTATCAGTACTGTTCACTAACAAATCTGTTAACTTATTAACTGTAAGCGCTTTAACATTTTTTATAAGGCTCCACTTTTCGCTCTTTGGTAAAGGTTTTATATTTTTGCTATTTATATATGGATAATCATGCTTTGCCCACTGAGAAATCAATATATTATAAATAAATGTTCCTAACGTTTGAATCCCCAAATACAGAAAATATTCCTTCGTCACTAACAAAATAATTATTTGCACGACACTTTGAATCATTGTAATAATATAACTCAAACCGGTTTGAACATAATTTCGTTGTGCCGCTACTAACAGTGAGCCTCTATAACTGAAAAAATACGTCAGACAAGTGTTAAAAAGATATACCACATAAATAATATAAATATTTTCTTTAATGTTCGGTTCTTCAGCTATAATTAAATTCAAAAATGGCAGAAGGCATAAACCTAGAATAGCAATAGTACATCCTATAACCCTGTATGCGGAACCATAAAATTTCATTAATGAAGCTATTTTTTCGTGATCATCCTCAGCCAAAGGTTTATACAAAGCATATACGATAGCCGTCCCAATCCCTAATTCTGCAAGTGACAGCATAGATAGAATATTCCCGAAAAGCCCATTGATTCCTAAATACTCTGCTGAAAGACATCTCACAAATATCATTCTACATAAAAATCCCATTACCGTATTTGCAATATATCCTGCCAGTCCGACACCAATATTAAGCACTGAATATTCTGTTCGTGATTTGCGCTTCATAATAAATTACTCCTCCGCTTTACAGTCGATTCTACAAATTATCTGACTCTTATACTCCAAATCAACTTCTTCATCAACTTCTTCACCGCCGGGAGCCTCACTCGTATACTTACCTTCAATTTTAACTTTCTCTGTTTCTTTCCGTAAAAACCATTCATATTCAATGTCAACATGACCTATATCTAAGGCCCTGTAACCTATTTCTGATAAATCAAAAGCCAAAACAGATGCTGTTGGTCCTAATGCAAGCAAAATAAGTTTGTTATTATCAAGTTTTTTTACCTCATTTAGGATTTCTTCATAACACGAAAAAGCATTTTGAGTTGGACAAAGAATTCTTTGTATCGAGGCTGCATTACTAAACAAATCATTGTGATAGCCCAAGCGACTTTTCTCACCTTCGACAAATACTACTTCTTCATTCTCCCACAATCGTTTTAATTTTTTAAACCAAATTTCACTTTTGGATTTGTCTCTTCTATCAATATAACATCGGGTGATATACGCATTCCCATATAGTTTATTCTTATCCAAAAGCTGAGTCCACTCTCTGCGATACTCAGACATAATACGCCATGTATACTCATATCCTTTTGGCATCATCCATGTTATATCGTCAAAAATATCTGTTAAACATATCAGACAGTTTTCCGATGAACTTTTTAAAATTTCACATATTCTTTGAGACAATTTCTTATCATATTTTTGAAATCGTATATCTGAACCACATGCTATTTTTAATTCTCCATCACCATATCTACTCACAGAACATTTATTTATATAAAGATAATCTAATGTTTCATCAATTGTCATAATGTGAGGCACACCAAGTCTCCTTTTTTGACAGTAATCATCATACTTCATTTTCCATACATAACATTTTTCATACAAATTAATTAAAAATTTTTTTAATTTATTATTTTTCATTCTCAGAGCATCCTCATAATCCATATTTATTTTTTACAAAAAGCCAAACTATCCAATCTATCTTCCACCAGCACGCAATCCAAAAAATGGCATTTATACGTCCTCGATGAAAAAGCCTACCTTTGCACTTTTGGAAGTTATTTGAGAGCAACGGCATACGAATAATCTTCTTTACAGCCTCTTTTTGTTTTTCAACCGGTCCATTCATCGCATTATTAAAAAGCATATCAGCAAAGCCTGTAATATAATAATAAGCCAAGTCTTCCATCCATGAATCAATTTGATCCAAATGGTATTGGTATGTTAATTCTATTTTTTTTTGATATTGCCGTTGTACTAATTCGTCTAAATCAGGTTTATACTTTGTACGCATAATACTATTTGTATTATTGGTCCTATAAAAATACAATATCTCCTGTAAAACAAAAATACGACTTGCCTCCATTACAGCCTGAATATTAAAAGGAACATCCTCACCAAACAATAAATCCTCGTCAAATCGTATTTTCTTCTCCTCAATATATTGTTTTTTCAGTAAAAAACGCCATGAAAAGCATAACTCATTTCCAGTATGTATCGTATTACATTTTGCAATAAAAGTCTTAGGCGTAAGAACGGCATCCGATTTTATTCCCGGATATACATTTTTCTTGTCTGGGAAAGTCTCATATCCACACATTACAATATCTGCGTAATGATTTTGAGCCGCCAAAACCATCCGTTCCAGCATATCTTTTTTCATAATATCGTCGCTATCACAAAAAGCAATATATTTACCGTTTGCCTTATTTATTCCTACATTTCTTGCTGCTGGTAACCCATGATTTCTCTGATGAATTACTACAATATTCTCATATTCCTTTTGAAATCTATCGCAAATCTCAGGGCATCTATCATCTGATCCATCATCCACTAAAATAATTTCAATATTTGAAAGTGTTTGCGATAAGATTGACTCTACCGCTTCTTCTAAATATTTTTCTACCCGATATACCGGAACAATTACTGACACCAGCGGATGCATAGCTTCATCTCCCCATATTAAATATCTTTTTCTTCATAATCCACATATAATAAATTAGTCGATTTGTCTTTTTTTTAATATATTCTTTCCTAGTCGGACGCAACAATTTTTTAACAGATTTAATAATACCGATTTGTTTTCGTATCTCAAAAAATTTTTGGCGTTTAGAATTGGAATCAACTGAAAAATATAAACATGGATTTTCAACCGCTACCTGCTCTACTGTAGAATAAATTGTAACTATTTCACTTTTTATTGCCATAAAGATTTTTTGCGCTTTTTCAGTATGTATCATTACGGCTGATGTTCCGTACTGATCAGAAAAGCCTGGTTTAATATTCTCAATTCCCCAAAAATCTCCAAGAGTAAAATCACTGCATCTATCAGCACCTTTAAATCTGCATTTATAACATGATGGCCTAAGATACAAATTCCGTATAAACCCCTTAATATATAAGTTCTCACTATATTTTTCTATCAAAATATCTCCATTATTAAATTTAAAAATTAACGGTGCATCTTTAATCCCTCTACTTTTATCACGAAATTGCAATTTTTGCAATTTCCGTCCCTTTGAGATTTCCCGTAGATAGGATTCCCATATCTCCGGCGAGGGAACTCCATGACAAATTAAATCAACAGTTATAAGATTTGGATTATCCTTTCCCAAATATTTATTTAACCCTTGAATTTGACAAGGCGTCCCACTAAACAGCACTATTTTCCCACTTTCCAAATATTTTTCTACATCTTGAAAAGCTGTGCCAATCGCACTTTGCAAGTATTTACTTCCTTGTAAATTTGGAAGTTCATCTATCGAATGCACTGCACAATGCTTTAATCTCCAGTCCTTATCAAAAGCAGCACCAAAAACAACTCCATTTTTTCGTAAAACAAATTCTGCTAGAACAGTAAAAATTCCTCCTGAAGAACTTTTTAATCTTTTTTCAAAGTTTTTACGATATGCTGCATACGTTTTTATAACTGGCAATGTACTTTCCGGCATAAACTCTGGGCATATTTTTTCACATTTTCCACAATTAATACATCGTTGAATATCAACTTTAGGATACGAAAAACCTTCAGCATCTGGAATCATCTTTATTGCGTCAACCGGGCAGATTTGAAAGCAAGCATAACACCCACAGCATTCCGCCTTATTTTTTATTTCAATCATAGCCTTTCAATATACTCCTTTGCCTTCAGTATTCTTGAACGATATTCCGGCATTTTTCCGGCGAGAAGATTCTTAATCTCATTTTCACGATTTTGGAGCCATTGAAACGCAATTTTTAAATCTTCTTTTGTTCCGAAATCTTGGACAGATACCACATAATCCTTATCTGTCCCAAATAATTCCCGAGCAATTCCTTTAGCTTTAACAGAATACCCCGTTACAAGCGTCGGAACGCATGTAGAATATGCCGCAATTGTAGCATGCGTTCTTGCACCGATAAAAAATCTACATCTTGCAATAAATCCTTTTAACTGCATACAGTTATAATCATCTAAAAGAAAAACTCTGTTAACTCCTCTGTAGCTATTATATATATCTCGCAAAATCACTCTATCATCATCATAGTCTTTAACCACATGAGGTATTAATACAATCTGATAGTCGGTCGATTTCAAAATATATTCTATTAAATTTTTATAATTATCTATAATTAACCCTTTATTTCCGTATTGAGTTACCAAAGGACTCAAATTAATGCCCACTATATTTCCTTGTCTAACTCCCTCTGGAAACGGAAGGATCTCATATTCAAGTTGAAATGCTGGATCTGGAAGTAAAATTGTATTTGAATTTACTTTTTTTAAAATTGAATAACTGATTCCTTCTCTGGACACAATCAAATCATATTTTGAAAGATCCTCTCCGATTTTTTTTGTCATGTCTGAAGGTTCAAAAGAGCATCCCCATAAAACAGTTTTCCCTCCTCTCCTATGAATCTCTTTATTATAGTATCCTAAGATGTCCCTTCCTTTATAGCAATAATTATCTCCACCTATAGATAAACAAATATCACCTTTGCCGATTTGGTCAAAAAAATCTTTATGAGTCAGTACCGTATACTTATAATCATCTTTTCTGATTTTATGTTCTAGCGCAGCATAAAAATAAGCTAAACTCCTCTTTTTTAACGGTTTAGCAATATCTTCTTTCACATTCACTACTTTATCTAAACCGTATATACAATCTTCTGATTTTTTAGTAGAATACAGAATCAAATCTTTTTTTAAAATTGCAGCAGTGGATCGTACGATTGCTTCACACCCATGATTTTTCGCTCCACTATGATAGTACATAAGTATCTTACTCATCTCTTCACCTACTCTTTTTTAAAAAGCATAAATATATCATCAACAGTTCTGCCTTCTTTGTTTTATATAGCCACTCATAAAGTAAATTAGATGATCCAGTCCCAGTCTGGCAACATACTTGATATGCTTTTGATTCCATTATCATTCTTGCCTTTTTACATTTTTTTATAAATGATAAAGAATCCTGTCGTGCTAAAGAAATTAACGTTTTCTCAAAATCATACATAATAATTTTATTACGTAAATGATATGTTTCTTCATTCTGCGCATTGAAAGATATAATCGCATCCGTTAATATATTATAGAACTGCTCATTTTGCCTATAAAAAGGTGCTCTTTTCGACAATGATTCTGCCGAGTCAGCTTGATAAATATATAACTTTTTATGTAAATATCGTATATGTCCTGATATACATTTCAAATAAGAAATAACAAATGCAAAATCTTCGCCCAAAAAAAGTGTTTCTGGAAAACATATTCCATTCTCTATCACAATACTTTTCTTAAACAATTTATTAGTAGGTAATCCTAATCCTCTGTCTTTATATTCTAAAAAGTTGGATTTACTAATTTCTTCTATATAAATCTCTTGGTCAATACTCTGGTCAGTAATCTTTTTTCTATCTTTTTCCTTTATTTCAATATCGCACATCAAAAGTTGGTCATCAGAATAATACTGTAGCATATCTTTACAATAATCTCTTTTCACCCAATCATCACTATCACAAAACATAAGAAATTCGCCACCCGCTTTGGAGATTCCAATATTTCGTGCAGAGGACACTCCACCATTTTCTTTATCTATTACAATAATTCTTGAATCTTCTTTTGCAAATCTCTCGCAAATTTGCAATGAATGATCTTGTGATCCATCATTGACCAAAATAATTTCTATGTCCTTATATGACTGGTGAACTAAAGAAGAAATACAACGCTCTAGCGTTGTTTCCGCATTATAAATTGGTACAATAATACTAATCTTTGCTTTCATCTCATTCTCCTAATTAATTAAAATAAGAATAAGAAATTTAAAAAATCACCACTATAGATCATACCCCCCCCGAATGCTGACAGAGCCTCAAATTCTTCCCGCTTTTCTTGCTCTGATTTCATTGAGAAATAAGTATTAAATACTGGTCCTTTTTCCAACTGTTCTTTATTCTGGGAAATATATTGTTCATAGCTGCATAACACTCTACATGGATTTCCAACAACTACACTATTATCAGGAATGTCCTTAGCTATAACTGCACCTGCTCCAACTATAACATTATTCCCAATACGTGTATTTGGCAAAACAATAGCCCCATATCCTATAAATACATTATCTCCAATATCTACTCGTCCAACTTTAGTATATCCTAACGATTTTTTCGTACTGGCATCATGTGCCAGAATAGTTGCATTTGTTATTGTAACATTATCTCCTATTGTAATAAGCCAGCCAAATCCAGAGTCGATATAAGAATTAATAATATCCACATTTTTCCCTATCTGCACCTCGGAATCTTCCTCTTTTTTTCTATTAAAAATCAATCGCTTAAGCCTTCTCAACATCTTTTTTATCATTATTCTCTTACCTTTTTACTGAAATATTATCAAATAGATCGTCATATTCTTTCCTATATCTTTTAAAATCTTCTTGTATATTCTGCAATTTTTTTTCTACACGAATACGTTTATCAGGATTCTTTATTAGTTCTTTAATTTTATGGCAAATTGCATCTATATTTATATCTACCAAGTACCCAGTCTCATTATCGATAATTTGTTCATCCATCCCTCCTACTCTTGTGGCCACAATAGCTTTAGCTAAAATCCGTGCTTCATTTGTAGTCGTACAATACGCCTCATATCTGGATGGTTGTACATAAATATCACACCTTTTCATGTACTTATAAGGGTTGTTCCTATTTCCAAGCAAATAAAATCTTTTTTCTAAACCACGTTCCTTAATTTTATTTATTATTTTTCTTTTTTCAATCCCATCACCAATCCAATACCATACTACATCATAGCCCTCTTTTATGAGACAGGAGCAAGCTTCTACTGCAAGATCTGGTCCTTTTTCATATGACATTCTTCCTACAGTCAGTAAAGATATTTTATTTTCTGGAAAAAATATTGATTCAACTGCTTCATTTGCTAAATTAACAATTTGATCATCATCAATAAAATTATGCAATATCACAATCTTTTCTTTTATTTCTGGGAATTTCTGATCTAATATTTTCTTGCATGCTTGAGAAACCGCAACAATATTATCAAATTTTGCATAATATTTTTGATCTCTTTTATACAAAGTCCCTTTTCTTTCATATGCACCATTATGATACCATAAAAACTTTTTATCCGCTTGAACTTTATCAATAACATAATACGCTGAAAAATCATTCTGTGAATATGCTATTGCAATATCATACTTTTTTTTCACTCTTTTAAATATTTTCCATGGGGAAATACCATACTTATTTAAAATACGAAACACAATATAAGACATCACTCCGTTTTCTATAATTGTCTCTTTTGTTTCACTGGTATTATACACATATTTATAAGTTGGTAGATACGATACTTTTTGATGAATTTGTTCTTTTAACTCTAGCTCTTCATTCATTAGTAATATATCTACAGCGTATTTATTCATATCCAAATGATTAATCATATTCACCAAGCATTTTTCTATTCCACCTATTCCAAGACCATAACATGAAATCAAAATTGTTTTTTTCATTTTCACCACCCTATACATCCCAGTTAGGATTTCTCAATAAATCATATATTTGATATAAAAACTTATAAAATACTGGAAGATATTTCATAAATTTGAAATTAAATTTATATTTTAAAGATATATCTCTACATAATGGACGAATTTCTTCTATTTTAGTGCATATCTCTCTTTTTATTTTATCCTGGTCATTTGATGGAAAAAAAATTAAGCTTCTATAAGTATTCGTCAATGCGATAAAAAATTTCCTTGCCGCTATACATTTCAAGGTATCATTCTCTTTACTGTCTTCATATATATATTCTGCAACTTTCAATGCATCTA
>CAMLYR010000054.1 GCA_946491915.1 uncultured Clostridium sp. | reverse complement strand
GGGTGAAATATTCGTTTCTAAACTTTTAAGGTGATTTTATCATAAATTAAATACAAAACATTAACATAAATTGTTGACTTTTTTCTAAAAATGGTATAATTAAAGTGGAACATGAAAATTCAAGATTTTAACGGACAGGAGATAATATCCTGTCGCACAGCGTAGGAGGCGCAAAGAAATGGAAAAGAAATTAAAGGAAAAAATTCGGAAGGGAGGAACATTTTGCTTCTATACAATCATAGGAGTGGAAGTCCGTCGGACAAGATATGCTTTCTTACACGATAATGGATATAAAGAAAGATATATCGAATTTTCTCTGGATGAAGATGCAATTCTTCAACCAGCAATCGAAGAAGAATGGGAGAGATTGATGCAGGAACATCATCCTGCCAGAATTACGCAGAATGGTAGAGAAATTTATCGTTCGAGTAAAGAATACCAAAAGTGGGATCAAAAGATCCTGGAAGATTCCATCGCTATCGATGCGGAAGAATATCAGAATAAATGTTATCCTGGTTGAGATGAAATCTTCAATTGATGAGAAATGCTTTAAGTAAAAAAGTTGGGGTAAGCTTATTGGTTTATCCCGACTTTTTTTTAATAATTGATATAAGCAAACGACCCATAGACACTCTTGACTTTTCAAGGATTTTTCTGTATAGTATTAAGAGATTAAATTAAAGGAGGAAAACATGAAACATTTAATTGATATCAAAGATTTATCAGTAGAAGAGATTGACGAACTTATAAATGTAGCGAAAGACATTATGGCTAACAAAGAAAAATATGCCAAAAAATGCGAAGGAAAAAAATTAGCAACTTTATTTTATGAACCAAGTACAAGAACAAGATTAAGCTTTGAAGCTGCTATGTTAGATTTAGGAGGAAATGTATTAGGATTTTCTTCAGCCAATACAAGCTCTGCTTCAAAAGGAGAAACTGTTGAAGATACTGTTAGAATGGTAGGAGGATATGCAGATATTATCGCTATGAGACATCCAAAAGAAGGTGCACCATTCGTTGCTTCTATGAAAGCAGAAGTACCAATTATTAATGCAGGTGATGGAGGTCATTGTCATCCAACACAAACATTAACAGATTTATTAACTATTCATTGTGAGAAACACAGATTATCTGATTTAACAATAGGTATCTGTGGTGATTTAAAATTCGGAAGAACTGTTCATTCTTTAATTACAGCTATGTCAAGATATAGCAATATTAAAATCGTTTTGATTTCACCAGATGAATTAAAATTACCAGATTATGTAAAGAGAGATGTATTAGAAAAAAATCATATGGAATATGTAGAAACGAATGACATGGAAGAATACATGCCAGAGTTAGATATTTTGTATATGACAAGAGTACAACAAGAAAGATTTTTCAATGAAGAAGATTATATCAGACTAAAAGATTATTATATCTTAAATGAAGAAAAATTGGAAAATGCTAAAAAAGATTTATGTATTATGCACCCATTACCAAGAGTAAATGAAATAGCAGTAGAAGTGGATGATGACCCAAGAGCATGCTATTTTAAACAAGCAAAAAATGGTAAATTTATTAGAATGGCATTAATATTAAAATTACTAGAGATAAAATAACTAAAAAATTTTGGTTATATGAGAATTAAAAATTGATTTTGAGAAAGAAAGGAAAAGAAGTCAATGAATATAGATAGTATAAAAAATGGATATGTAATAGACCATATAGAAGCAGGAAAGAGTTTTGAAATATATAATTATTTAAATTTAGGAGAATTAGATACATCTGTTGCGATTATCAAAAATGCAAAAAGTAATAAAACAGGGAAAAAAGACATTATAAAAATTGATGAAAACTTAGATATCAATTTAGATATATTAGGATATTTAGATCCAAAGATTACAGTAAACAAAATAAAAGATGGAAAAATTATAGAAAAATTCCATCCAGAACTTCCAGAAAAATTAGTAAATGTTGTAAAATGTAAAAATCCAAGATGTATTACATCAATTGAACAAGAATTACCACATATTTGTGAATTAACAGATAGAGAAAATGTGGTATATAGATGTAAATATTGTGAGGAACAAGTAAATAGATAAGGAAAGTGCGTTAATGAAATAAAAGATTTCGATGTACCAAGGTGAAGACAGCTTAGCAGGAATTTGCGAATATAAAAAGCTTAAACTCGTTGTATATGAAAAAATCTTAAATAGAGTCAAGATAAAAGCAGATGTTTTCTATACAATAAGGTGAAAAGGTAGGAAAGGAAGATATATAAATGAAATTATTATTAAAAAATGGACATGTCATAGATTATAAAAACAAACTAGACGATAAATATGATATCTTAATAGAAGATAATAAAATTGTAAAAGTTGAAAAAAGCATTACTGAAACAGCAGATAAAGAAATCGATTGTACAAATTTAAATATCATACCAGGTATGATAGATGTACATTGTCATTTAAGAGAACCAGGAGGAGAGCATAAAGAAACAATCGAAACAGGTTCAAAAAGTGCTGTTGCAGGTGGTTTTACAACCATTTGTCCAATGCCAAATACAAAACCAACACCAGACAATGTAGAAACATTAACATATATCATAAATGAAGCTAAAAGAGTAAATCTATGTAATGTATTACCATATGCTTCTGTAAGTAAGGGAGAAAAAGGAGAAGAATTAGTTAATTTTGAAGAATTAAAAAAAGCAGGTGCTATTGCTTTTTCTGATGATGGTATGCCAGTGGTTAATAGCAGAATGATGAGACAAGCTATGATAGAAGCAGATAAATTAGGAACATATGTAGCATCACATTGTGAAGAAAAATCCGTATCAGCAGGTGCCATAAATGCAGGACCTGTTGCAGATAAATTAGGTGTACAAGGTGTATTACCAGAAGCAGAAGAAATCATGGCAGCAAGAGAAATCGTGATATCAGAAACAAATGGTGTCAGAGGACATATTTGTCATATTAGTACAAAAACAAGTAAAGATATGATAAGAGATGCCAAAAAAAGAGGAGTAAAAATTACTTGTGAAACTTGTCCACACTATTTCACATTTACAGTAGATGAAGTATTAAAATCAGGAACCAATGCCAAAATGAATCCTCCATTAAGAGAAGAAAAAGATAGACAAGCGATTATCGAAGGATTAAAAGAAGGAACGATTGATTGTATCATTACAGATCATGCACCACATGCAGAATCAGAAAAAAACGTAGAAATATCAAAAGCACCAAACGGAATTATTGGATTTGAAACAGCACTTCCAGCTGAAATTATGAATTTAGTAGACCCAGGACATATTGATTATCTAAATCTAGTAAGACTTACTTCATATACACCATCTAAATTATTACATATAGATAATGAAAGAGGAACCATAGAAGCAGGAAAAATGGCAGATATCACCATATTTGATCCAAATGAAGAATATGTATATACAAAAGACATGATTGTTTCAAAATCAAAAAACAGTCCATTTATAGGAAAAACACTAAAAGGAAAAGTAAAATACACAATCGTAAACGGAAAAGTCGTATATGAAGGATGAAACGTTGGGGACGTGCCAAATCGTTCCATTTTGAAACGATTTAACCCGTCCCTAATGTTCCAAAACGAAACAAAAGGGATAGACCTATTGGGAAGATTTAATTTGTATTTGATATAAAAAAGGAGAGAGAGCCTTGGAAACAATATTTATTCAATATCCAAAATGTTCAACTTGCAAAAAAGCAAAACAATGGTTAGAAAAAAATAGTATTTCATTTCAAGATAGAAATATTGTTTTAGAAACACCAACAGAAAAAGAATTAGAATCATGGATACAAAAAAGTGGATATGAAATAAAGAAATTTTTTAATACAAGTCGGATTAAAGTATAAAGAATTACATTTAAAAGAAAAGTTACCAACCATGTCAGATAAAGAAAAGATAACATTATTAGCATCTGATGGTATGTTAATTAAAAGACCATTACTTATAACAAAGGAAAAAATATATATAGGCTTTAAGGAAAAAGAATGGGAGGAATTAATATAACTTAAAATGAATTTAGTAGGTGTAACAGGAAAGTCAGGTGCAGGAAAGACAACATTTTCTAATTATTTAAAGGAAAATAGTAAAGATATAGAAGTAATACATATAGATGATTTGTTAAGAGATATCAAATTAAAATATTTTAAATTTTTAATGAAAGAAGATAAAAATGGGGAAAAAACGAAAGTTGATTCCAAATTGAAAAATTATATATATAAGACAAAACCTATATTTTTCATGTTTTCAAAATTTAGAGCAAAATTGATTGAACCAGCTTTAAACAGAAAACTAAAAGAATTACAAGGGAAGAGAATTGTCATAATCGATGATATATTTATTAAATATCATAAAATATATAAAGATTTTAAACAAATTTATTTAGTAGAAAGAACTTATGTAGATAGAAAAAAATCATTGCAACAAAGAGATGAAATATCAAAAGAGGAGATTGTTGCATATGATATGGCACATTTTACAGGAAATTATAAAGAAATAAAAGATGATAAAAGGATAATAAAAATCAAAAATGATAGTGATGAAGAGACATTAAGAAAGAAAGCTAGAGAAGTATATTTAGAAAACATGCTGTCGAAAAGAGAAAAGATGTTGAGAGAAAACAAAGTTATAAAATTAGAAAAAATTAGAGTAGCTTCAAAAGAACAAACACCAAAAATAAAGGGGGCAGAATTTTTAAGATGAAAAATATGATGGACAAATTAATTGATAAAATCAAAGAAACCAATAACCCAACTGTTATGGGATTGGATCCTAGATATGAAATGATACCAGAATGTATTAGAAATAAATATGAAGAAAATTTAGAAGGAGTAGCAAAAGCAATTGTAGAATTCAATAAAGCATTAATTGACGCAACATATGACATTATACCAGCTGTAAAACCACAAATTGCCTTTTATGAAATGTATGGATTAGAAGGAATGAAAGCTTTTGAAGAAACTTGTAAATATGCAAAAGAAAAAGGTATGATAGTCATAGCAGATATTAAAAGAGGAGATATTGGAAGTACGGCAAAAGCGTATTCAAGTGCTTTCTTAGGAAAGACAAAGCTAGGAGAAAAAGAGGAAAGCATTTATGATGTAGATTTTGTAACAGTAAATCCATATTTAGGAATTGATGGAGTGAAACCATTTATAGAAGATGCACAAAAATATGGAAAAGGTGTATTTATCCTTGACAAAACATCAAATCCATCTTCTGGAGAATTGCAAGACTTGAAACTAGAAACAGGAGAAGAAGTATACACAAAAGTTGCAAAACTTGTGGAAGAATGGGGAAAAGATTTAATAGGGAAATATGGATATAGTAGTATTTCAACTGTGGTAGGAGCAACATATCCAAAACAATTACAAGATTTAAGAAAAATAGCATCACATACCTTTTTCTTAATACCAGGTTATGGAGCACAAGGAGGAAAAGCAGAAGATATTGCTTTAGGATTTGATGAAAATGGAATTGGTGGAATTGTTAACAGTTCTAGAGGATTAATGTGTGCATACAAATCGGATTTATGGAAAGATAAGTACACAGAAGAGGATTTTGCAAAAGCAACAAGAGCAGAAGCGATTAGAATGAGAGATGAATTAAATCAAGCAATCAAATAAAAGAGATGATACAAGCAGTATCACAGGAAGAAGTGAAAAATATGAAACCAGGAAAAGCATTATGAAGAAGAGGAGGGATAATATGCCAAAGCAAGTATTAGCAAAATTGGTAGAAAAAGAAGAAGTCATTAAAGGTATTTACAAGTTTAGTGTAAAAGCAAGTGAAATCGTAGAAGATGCAAAACCAGGAAATTTTATTGAAATCAGAGTAACTGATCAAGTAGAACCATTTTTAAGAAGACCAATTAGTATTTACAATCTAGATAGAAAAAATGGAATTCTAGAATTTATTTTCCAAGTAAAAGGAAAAGGAACAGAAATATTGTCTAGAAAAGAAGTGGGAGACAAAATAGATATTATAGGACCATTAGGATATGGAACATTTAAAACAGATAAATTTAACAAATTAGCAGTGATTGGTGGAGGAATCGGAATATTCCCATTATATGAACTTTCTAAAGAAGCAAAAGCTGAGAAAAAGGAAGTACATTGCTATTTAGGATTTAGAAATCAAGATTTTGTTATGTTAGAAAAAGAATTTGAAGAAGTAACAGATAGTTTAGTCATTACAACAGATGATGGAAGCTATAAAAATAAAGGATTTGCCATAGACTATTTAATGGAAGATATGAAAAAAGAGCATTATGATTGTATCTATGCTTGTGGACCACTTCCAATGTTAAAAGCAGTTCAAAAATATGCAAATGAAAATAATATTGAATGTCAAATATCATTAGAAGAAAAAATGGGATGTGGATTAGGCGTATGTTTAGGATGCGCAGTAAAAACAGCTAAAAGTCCAAAAGATGCACCAGAATATTTCCATGTTTGTAAAGGTGGACCAGTATTTAACGCAAGAGATGTAGAGATTTAATTCGAAAAAATGGTATAAAAGTAAAGGATTTAGCTTTGACTCAAAATTAAATTCAAGAAATAAGAGAAAGAGGAAAAAATAGAATGCCAGGATTTACAATACATATTGCAATAGCAAAAGAATATGCAAAAAAACATGAAAAAGAAATAAAAAATATGGATGAATTTATAGAAGGGGCTATTGCACCAGATTATATCCCAATAGAAAATAAAAACATTAGCAAGAGCCAAACACATTATGGAATTTGGGGAGACTGGACAAAAGACAATCAAGAAATTCATTTAGATGCATTTTTGCAAGATGAAAAAGTAGATTTAAGCAGAGAGTATTGGAAAGGATATTTTATCCATCTGCTAACAGATGATTATTTTGATAGAATTTATTTTAGAGAAGAAGCAAAACAAGCAAAGAAAAATCATGATACATTTCATACTGATTATGATTGTTTGAATACAGAAATAATAAAAAGATATCATGTAGAAGTTATGGAAAAAATAAAAAACTATATGAGTCAAATAGAAAATGAGCCTAAATATTTAAAACTAGAAAAAATGATACAATTTATTGAAGAAATGTCGAATATAAATTTAGAACAGCAGGTAGAAATGATAAAACAAAAAAGAATGGAGGGAATGGAATAAATGAATACGAAAGTAAATTTTGCAGGAATCGAAATGAAAAATCCAGTAACTGTTGCATCTGGTACATTTGGTTATGGAAGAGAATATGCTGACTTTTTCGATTTGGGAAAATTAGGTGCTGTGATTACTAAAGGGACATCATTAAAACCAAAGAGTGGAAACAAACCATCAAGGGTGTGTGAAACACCAAGTGGAATGTTAAATAGTATAGGACTTCAAAATCCGGGTGTAGAATATTTTGCCAATAATGATTTACCTTTCTTAAGAAAGTTTGATACAAAAATCATTGTCAATGCATGTGGAAGTTCTATTGATGAATATGTAGAATTATGTAAGATATTAAATAATTTAGATATTGATGGCGTAGAATTAAACTTATCTTGTCCAAATGTAAAAGAAGGTTGTATGGCGTTTGGAAATACTTATGAAGGTGTTAAGAAAGTAACAAGTGAAGTAAGAAAAGTATTAGATAAACCATTAATTGTAAAATTAACACCAAATGTAACAGATATCGCTGGAATAGCAAAAGGAGTAGAAGACGGTGGAGCAGATGCGGTTTCTTTAATCAATACATTGTTAGCAATGAAAATTGATATTTATAAAAGAAAACCAGTACTTGCTAATAATACAGGCGGATTATCAGGACCAGCCATTAGACCAGTAGCTGTTAGAATGGTATATCAAGTAGCACAAGCAGTCAATATTCCAATTATGGGATTAGGAGGAATTGTATCAGGAGAAGATGCTATCGAATTTATGCTAGCAGGTGCAACAACTGTTTCAATCGGTGCTGGAAACTTTATAGATCCATATACAAGTGTGAAAGTTGTTGAAGGAATTGAAGAGTATATGAGAAAATGTAATATAGAAGATGTCAATGATATTATTGGAAAAGTGGAAATGAATTAGAAGATATTATATAATAATTAATAGACCTCTCAGATTTTACAAAGTTTCAAAATGAAGAAAAACTTTACAATTTACATAAAGTAATATATAATAACAAAGTGTTTATGCCCTATAAAAGGCAGGCAGTTAAAATTCACTATAGTGAATTAAAAAGAGATTTTAAACATTAGTAAAAGAAGAGAGGAGAATTTTAATGAATGATTTAACAAACTTAAAGCAAATGAACATATCAGAAGAGATAAAGCGGTGGAATATTTTAGCACATCAGTGGAATAAAGCAAGCAAGCCGTGGAACGCAGGTAGTAGTAAGGAGAACAAGGAGTTTAAATATAAGATAAATGCATATTTTGTGTTAAGATATTTATCTTTGGAATGCTACAGAGAACAAAGAGTTGCTTTTTCAGGGATGCTACCTATTGCGGAAAATTCTGTTCCGCTTTGTGATGCAGATTATATTTTATACATGCATCCTTATGCAAGGATACAAGATGCATCTGAATTTGTTCTTAAAGAGCTTAGGCTCGTTGACAAGTATCGTAAAAAAGGTGCAGAGATAATTGTTCTTGGTAAATCAGCAAATGCCCAAAAAAAACTAAATGGGGAAATAAAAAATATTACATTTTGGGGAGATCACTTTGTAGCAAAATTGGCTAAAAGATTTGATCTTGATATTAAAGAAAGGTATTTTGTGTATGATGATACTATGGGACATTTAGCGATATGGCCTGTTGATGGATGTCTACAAAAATGTGGATTTTGTAGACGAAATTATATGAATATAAAATTCGAAAGCATTCCTTTAGAAATAATAAAGGAAAATTTGGATTTTATAAAAAAAGAAGATCCTACAAAAATGAAATATATCAGTTTGAGAGCAGAAAATCTTACTGAGTATGGAATGGATATTTATGGAGAGCCAAAACTGGATGAGCTTTTGGATTTAATCAACAGTTATGATGAGGTAGAGTCCATTAGTTTTCCAATTGGAATGACAATTGGTGAAATAACTCCAAATATATTAGATGCCTTATGTAGATTGAAAAAGATTCAATTCATAAGATTGCATTTGGAGACTGGTTCTGATAGACTGTTAGATTTAATCGGAAAAAAGCATACTAATGAACGGGCGATACAGATTTATCATGCAATACAAAAATTTCATCCTGAAACTGATATACACTCAAATGTCATGATTGGTTTGCCAACAGAAGAAATAACAGATATATATAGTTTGGCAGATTTAATTGTTGAAGCCAAACCAAATCAAATATATTGTGTATTTTATGGCAATAATCCTGATCAACCACTGGCAAAACTTCCACAAATGTCAGAAACTTTAAGGGAGTATCATTTGAAAATTTTGATACAACAATTAAAAAAGAAAGTGGATTTTGAAATGCTTTTTATATATTATCGCATTTTTAAAAATCAAAATGCCAAAAAAATAATTAAGCTTAAAAAAGAAATGGAAGAGTATTTCAGTAAAACTGGATTAGGGATGCATTATAATGCATTCTTGAAATTCAAATAAAATTTACTGATGTT
>CAMLYR010000053.1 GCA_946491915.1 uncultured Clostridium sp. | reverse complement strand
AAGATAGACCAGTAGAAAAAGGAGATATTGCAAATATTAATTTTGAAGGATTTGTTGATGGAGTTGCTTTTGAAGGCGGAAAAGCAGAAAATCATGACTTAGAAATTGGAAGCAATACATTTATTCCAGGGTTTGAAGACCAAGTTATTGGAATGAAAATTGATGAAGAAAAAGATATTAAAGTAAAATTCCCAGATGAATATTTTTCAAAAGATTTAGCAGGAAAAGATGCTACATTTAAAGTAAAAGTAAATGAAATCAAGAAAAAAGAATTACCAACATTAGATGATGAATTTGCAAAAGATGTTAGTGAATTCGATACATTAAAAGAATTAAAAGAAAGTATTAAAAAGAAACAACAAGAACAAAATGATGAAAGAGCAAAATATGAAACACAAGATGCTGTTATGAAAGCAGTATGTGAAAATGTAAAAGTGGATATTCCATCAGGAATGATTGAAACAGAAACAGAAAATATGTTAAAAGATATGGAACAAAGATTAGCATATCAAGGATTAAAATTAGACCAATATCTTCAAATGATGGGAAAAACAAGAGAAGAAATGCAAAAAGAATATGAGCCTCAAGCAATTGAAGCAATCAAATCTCGTTTAGCAATTGAAGCAGTTATTAAAGCTGAAAAAATAGAAGTACCAGATATCGATGTAGATGAAAAAATAAAAGAAATGGCTAAAAATTATGGTAGAGAAAATGATGAAGAATTCTTGAAAAATGAAAATGTAAGAAATTACATTAAACAAGGATTAGAATCAGAAAAAGCACTTGAATTTTTAGTAGAAAATGCAAAAATAAAATAGAGTAAAATCATGAAAGGTTGGGGTGGTAAATGTCATAGTTAAATTTTAACCCCAGCTTTTTTGACAATTATCAAGAGGTAGCATATAGTTATTATAATTGTCAAAAAGAAAATATAATTAAAAAATATATAAGGAGGATTTTAATATGTTAGAAAAAGCAAGTTTAGTACCTTATGTTATAGAACAAACAAGTAAAGGAGAAAGATCATATGATATTTTCTCAAGATTATTAAAAGACAGAATTATCTTTTTAGGAGAAGATGTAAATCCAACAACAGCAAGTTTAGTCATTGCACAATTATTATTCTTAGAATCAGAAGATCCTGATAAAGATATCAATTTATATATTAACTCACCAGGAGGTTCTATTACAGACGGAATGGGAATTATTGATACAATGAATTATATAAAATGCCCAGTATCAACAATTTGTATAGGAATGGCAGCTAGTATGGGAGCAGCACTACTAGCCGCTGGAGAAAAAGGAAAGAGATTTGCAACACCAAATGCAGAAATCTTAATTCACCAACCATTAATCGGTGGTGGAGGACTTTCAGGTCAAGCAACAGAAATTAAAATTCATGCAGATCATTTAGTAAAAACAAGAGAAAAATTGACAAAATTCTTAAGTGATAGAACAGGTCAAACAGTTGAACAAATAGAGAAAGATACAGAAAGAGATAATTATATGACAGCAGAAGAAGCTCTAAAATATGGATTAATTGATGGAATTATGGACAAAAGAAAATGATATAAAAATCTTTTGAAATATTAAAAAAACGAGTGTATAATAATTGTTAATTTTAATATAATATATGAAAGAAAGATTTTAGGAAGGAATGAAAAAAGCAAATGGCAAAAAATGATGTACCAAAAAGTGTAAGATGTTCATTTTGTGGTAAGGCACAAGAAAATGTTAGAAAAATTGTTGCAGGTCCAGGTGTATATATTTGTGATGAATGTATAGATTTATGCAATAGTATCATAGAATCAGAATTATATGATGATGATAAAGCAGGATATACATTAAATGAATTAAATGATATTCCAAGCCCAAGAGAAATCAAAAAAGTATTAGATGATTATGTCATTGGGCAAGAAGATGCAAAAAAAACATTATCTGTTGCGGTATATAACCATTATAAAAGAATTGCACATGAAGAATATGCAAGCAAAGATGATGATGTAGAAATTCAAAAAAGTAATATCTTATTATTAGGACCAACAGGATGTGGAAAAACGCTACTTGCAAGAACTTTAGCAAGAATTTTAGATGTCCCTTTTGCGATTGCGGATGCCACAACATTAACAGAAGCAGGATATGTTGGGGAAGATGTTGAAAATATCTTATTAAAACTCATTCAAGCAGCAGATGGAGATGTGCAAAAAGCAGAAAAAGGTATTATCTATATAGATGAAATTGATAAAATTACTAGAAAATCAGAAAATCCATCAATTACAAGAGATGTTAGTGGAGAAGGTGTTCAACAAGCTTTACTAAAAATTATAGAAGGAACCATTGCATCAGTACCACCACAAGGAGGAAGAAAACATCCAAATCAAGAGTTGATTCAAATTAATACAGAAAATATATTAATTATCTGTGGAGGTGCATTTGAAGGTTTAGAAAATATTATCAAAGATAGAACAGGAAAAAAATCTATTGGATTTGGTTCTAAAATAGAAAGCACAAAAGAAATCAGTAAATATGAAGTGTTTAAAGAATTATTACCACAAGATTTATTAAAATATGGTTTGATTCCAGAATTTATTGGAAGATTACCTATTGTGGCAACTTTACAAGAATTGGATAGAGAAGCGTTAATTGAAATATTAAAAGAACCTAAAAATTCATTAATTAAACAATATCAAAAATTATTTGAAATTGATGGTGTAGAATTAATATTCGAAGAAGATGCATTAGGAGCAATTGTTGATAAAGCAATTGAAAGGAAAACAGGAGCAAGAGGATTGCGTTCAATTATTGAGGAGAGAATGAGAGATATCATGTTTGATATTCCGTCAAATCCTAATATTGAAAAATGTATTATTACAAAACAAACGATATTAAATAATGAGGCACCAGATATTGTTGTAAATAACAATAAACAAAAACAACAAAACGGTAAAAAGAAAAGACAAGTGCCAGAAAGTGAAGAAAAAGAAACAGCGTAAAAATAAAGAGCTACTTTTGATATATAGTCAAGAGTAGTTCTTTTCTATTAAGAAAAGCTATAAGCACTACAATTACATTCGTCATTTATGAAAAATAAATATTTAAGAACTCGTTATTAAAAAAATTATACACTGAATAATTGCATTAATAAGGTTAATGTTGAAATAAAGAATAAGGTATGATATAACTAGAATGAAAAATAAGAGGAGAAATATAAATGGAAAAAGAAATTACTTTTATCTTACCATGTTTAAATGAGGAGAAATCGTTAGAATATTGCATAAAAGAAATAAAGAAATATATACAAGAAAATCAGCTTGATGCGGAAATTTTAGTTGCAGATAACCTTAGCAAAGATAATAGCAGGCGAATTGCCAAAAATAATGAGGTAAGGTTGACTATTTGCAAAAAAAAGGGGTATGGAAATACATTAATCAATGGAATGAACCATGCAAATGGAAAGTATTGTATTATGGGAGATAGTGATGGAAGTTATGATTTTAGCAATTTACAATTATATATAAAAGGACTAAGAGATGGTTATGATTTAGTTGTAGGAAATCGATTTAAAGGAGGCATAGAAAAGGGAGCAATGTCTATCTCACATAAAATAGGTGTGAAAGGCTTATCTGCATTTGCGAATTTCTTTTTCCATACACCTGTTAAAGATTATCATTGTGGATTAAGAGCTTATAATACACAAAGTATGAAAAAGATACATCTTATCCAAAGTGGAATGGAGTATGCCTCTGAGATGATTATAAAAGCAAAAATAAACAACTTGAAAATTCTAGAGGTGCCAACAGTTTTAAGGAAAGATTTAAGACAAAAGAAGTCTCACATAAGAACAATACGAGACGGTATGAGGCATGTCATATTAATTTGTAAATTAGCAATGAATAAAAACAAATATCAAATAAAGGAATTGTAACATATGAAAAACATATTAAGAAAAATGATAAAATATGCAAAAGTATGGATTATCTTATTAATTATTTTTAATCTTAGCTTATGTGTAATATCTTTATTTCCATCAGAAATCATAAAAGAAAATGTAAAAAGTTCTTCAGATATTCTTTTAGAAGAGGGGAATGCATATAAAATAGCAGAATTTTCACCAATCAAAAACAATAATTATACAGATGCAATCATTATAAATGAAGCATATTCCATAGATAGTTCAGATCCAATATATTCCTATATGTCTATGAGAAAAAATTATAAAAAAGGGGAAACAAAACAAGTATTAACAGATACATTAGGAGAATTAGTATCTATCAATGTGAAAGAAAATGAAGAACTGGATGCAAATACAACGGATAATTATAACCCCGTAGGGGAATTGCATGATTTTTTAGATGGAAAAATTGATACATCTATTACATATGGCAGGTATTGGCATGGATATATGACAATATATAGAGTATTATTAATCTTTTTCGATATTATGGGAATTAGAATTTTTTTGCTAATCTTATTTATTGCCATGTTTATCTATTTAATTTACTTATTAAAAAAGAAGTTTGGAATGCTAATAGCAGTGATATTTGGATATGCACTTTTCATGCAAGGATATTTTTTTGTAGCCTATTCATTAGAAAGCAGTCCCGTATTTATTGTAATGATGGTGTCTTGTATTATTCTTTTAAAACAAATTGATAGAATAAAAAATCTATATATGTATTTTTTTGTAATAGGTTGTATAACCAATTTTGTAGATTTTTTAACAGTACCATTAATTACACTTGCAATGCCATTGCTTATTTATATATTAGATAAACAAAAAGAAGAAAAAGAGTATAAAATTTTTATAAAAATTATTTTGAAATCAACTGTTATATGGCTAATGGGATATGTACTAACATGGGTTAGTAAGTGGATTATATATGATATATTATATCATGAAGGATTGATAGAATCATCCATTATACAAGTGATATATAGGACAGAAAGATATAATCCAAATAGTGGATTAAAATTATTAGAAGAATTAAACATCTTTTTGTTAAATAATATTGAATACATTTTAATCTTATCTATTATTATGGCAATTGTTAGATTAATAACTATACCTAATATACAAATTAAATTACAAAATAGGTCACAATATATAAAAGAAAGCTTACCATTTTTTATCATATCTATAATGCCTTTGATATGGTATGTGGTACTTGCTAATCATACACTTTTACATCCTAGATTTGTGTATAGACATATGCTTATATTCTTATGTGGTATATTAATATGTATTAAAAATTTATTTGTAATTCATAAAAAAAGATATACTTAAAGTTAAGAAAAGGAGAAGTAAATGGTAGCAGAAGTCATTATCAATAGAGGAGCAAAAAAACTAAATAGAACCTTTGACTATAATATACCAAAGGAATTAGAAGAACTAATATTAGTAGGAAGTAAAGTATTAGTTCCTTTTGGTAATGGAGAAAAACTAACCGAAGCATTTGTGGTAGGAATAAAGGAAACATCAGCATTTGAAGTAAAAGACATAGCGAAGTTAGAAGAAAATTTAACAGATAAACAAATTGCACTAGCAAAATGGATGGCAAAGAGATATTTTTGTAATGTATCTGATTGCATTAAATTAATGCTAACACCAGGAACAAGAAATAAAAACAAAGAAAAAAGGATTCAAGATAAAACGATTAATTGTGTATATTTAAAAAAAGAGATAGAAGAAATTGAATTTGAAATACAGACTGAAAAGATAAAATCAGAGAAACAAAAAAGAGTATTAAATTTTATCAAAGACAATGAAGGAGCAACTATACCAGAGATTGAAATGTTTACAGATTGTGCAAGGGGAATTGTCAATACTTTAGTTAAGAATGGCTATTTAGAAATGGTAGAAAAAAAGGTAGAAAGAAATCCACTATTAGGGAGAGATTGTGAAAAAACATATAAGCTAAAATTAACAGAAGAACAAGAAAAAGCCTATAAAAGTGTTGAAGAATCCATAAATCATAAACAATATCAACAATTTTTGTTATATGGTGTGACAGGATCTGGAAAGACAGAAGTGTATTTACAATTAATTAAAAAAGTATTAGAGATGGGGAAAAACGCAATTGTGTTGGTTCCAGAAATATCGTTAACACCACAGATGTTAGATCGATTTATTTCACGATTTGGAAAAGAAGAAATTGCGATTTTACATAGTAAATTATCGATTGGAGAAAGACATGACGAATGGGAAAGAATTCGTGAAAAAAAGGCAAGAATTGTCATAGGAGCAAGATCTGCTATATTTGCACCAATTGAAAATATTGGAATCATCATTATTGATGAAGAACATGATAGTTCCTATAAATCAGAAACCAATCCAAGATATCATGCGAAAGAAATTGCTAAAATTTTAGCAAAAGAAAATCAAGCACCATTGCTATTAGGAAGTGCAACACCAGATATGACAACTTTTTATAATGCGACAAATGAAGATGATTTTGGAAATACAAAAATCAAATTATTAACACTTACCAAAAGAGCGAATCAATCTTCACTTCCAAAAGTAGAAATTATTGACTTAAAGCAAGAATTAGCAAATGGAAATCGTTCGATGCTTAGTATGGAATTGTATAATAGTATTGAAGAAAATCTAAAACAAAAAAGACAAACGATTTTGTTTTTAAATAGAAGAGGATATTCTACATTTATTATGTGTAGAAATTGTGGGTATACAGTAAAATGTCCAAACTGTAATATTAGTATGACATATCATAGTTATGAGAGAAAACTAAAATGTCATTATTGTGGGCATGAAGAAAATATTGTGACCATTTGCCCAGAATGTCATAGTGATAAAATTCGATATTTCGGAACAGGAACGCAAAAATTAGAACAAGAAATTCATAAACAATTTCCAGAAGCATCCACTATCAGAATGGATATTGATACAGTAACTAAAAAGAATTCACATGAAGTGATTTTAAATACATTTAGAAATCAAAATATTGATATTTTAATTGGAACACAAATGGTGGTAAAAGGACATCATTTCCCAAATGTGACTTTAGTTGGAGTCATTGCGGCAGATAGTTCTTTGAATATTGATGATTATCGAGCAAATGAAAGAACATTTCAAATTTTAACACAAGTGGCAGGACGAGCAGGCAGAGAAAATCTACCAGGAAAAGTGGTTATTCAGACATATAATCCAGATAATTTTAGTATTATTTGTGCACAAAAACAGAATTATGATCTATTTTATGAAACAGAAATTGCACTAAGAAGACAGTTGAAATATCCGCCATTTTGCGATATAATATTGATTGGATTAAATAGCTATCAAGAGGCAGAGATAAAAAGGGTAGCTAGTAAAATATATCAGTATCTAGAACAGAGATTAAGCAAAGAAGAATTTAAAGTTTTAAGACCAATGCCTTGTCCAATTGATAGAATTCAAAATCGATATAGGTGGAGAATTATCATAAAAGGAAAGATGACAGAAGAAGCAAATAAAATTTTTAATGCTTGTCTAAAAGAGATATATCAAGAAAATATAAAAGATACGAGAATTGCAATTGATGTTAATCCAAACAATATGAGTTAACGAAAGGAAGGAATATATATGGCAATTAGAAATCTAAGATATCAAGGAGATGACATTTTAAAGAAAAAATCAAGAGAAGTTCCAGAAGAAGATATTGCAAGTGAGAAAATACAATCTTTAATTGATGATATGATAGAAACCATGCATAAATATAATGGAGTAGGACTAGCTGCTGTTCAAGTAGGTGTGTTAAAAAGAATTGTGGTAATTGATTTATATGATGACCATGGACCAATTGTATTGATTAACCCAATCATCATCAAAACAAAAGGAGAACAAGAAGTAGATGAAGGGTGTTTGAGTTTTCCAAATGAATTTGCAAAAGTCATTAGACCAGCAGAAGTAGTAGCAGAATATACAGATAGAGAAGGAAAACGAATGAGAGTAAAGGCAAAAGAATTATTAGCACAAGCGATTTCACATGAACTTGACCACTTAGAAGGAGAATTATTTATTGATAAAATTATTCCAGGAACGTTGGAGTATATTGAACCAGAAAAGTAAATAGTTGAAAAATAATTCTTTTCCAACTAATTTTTGATTTAAGAAAGGAATGATAGCAACTATGAAAATTGTATTTATGGGGACACCAGATTTTGCGGAGGAAAGTTTAAAAGCGATCTATGAAGCAGGTCATGAAATTGCAGGTGTAGTAACAAATCCAGATAGACCAAAGGGAAGAGGAATGAAAATGATTCCAAGTCCTGTCAAAGAATTTGCAATGGAAAATGATTTTACAATTTATCAACCAGAAAAGGTGAAAAATAATGAAGAATTTGTAAATGCATTAAAAGCATTACAACCTGATGTTATTTGCGTAGTGGCTTATGGAAAAATCTTACCAAAAGAAATATTAGATATCCCACCATATGGTTGTATCAATGTTCATGCATCCTTATTACCTCAATATAGAGGCGCAGCACCTGTTCAATGGGCAGTATTAAATGGAGATAAAATAACAGGTGTGACAACTATGTATATGGATGTAGGGATGGATACAGGAGACATGATATTAAAACAAAAAGTAGAAATTGGCGAAGAAGAAACCACAGGAGAATTGTGGGATAGATTAAAAGTGATTGGTGGAAAGTTATTAGTAGAAACATTAAAACAAATTGAAAAAGGAATTGCACCAAGAGAAAAACAAGGAAAAGATTATACAGTAGCGCCAATGTTATCAAAAGATATGGCGAAAATTGATTGGAATCATAAAACAGCTGAAGAAATTAAAAATTTGGTTAGAGGATTAAATCCTATCATGGGAGCCTACACATTTTTGAATGGAAAAAAGATAAAATTTTGGAAAGTTAAAGTGGCAGGAGAAGATGAAATACATGCAGAAAATTTAGGATTTTTAACAAATGGTACGGTGATTGTATCAGATCCTAAAGATGGTATATTTATAAAGTGCAAAGAAGAAATTTTAAAAGTGTTAGAAATACAAGGTGAAAATGCCAAAAGAATGACGATACAAGATTACTTAAGAGGAAATCCAATACAAGAATTTGATGTTTTTGAGTAAACATTGGGGAATAGATTCATTTTTGTTTGTATCTAAAATACTTTTACTAAGGGGAGTGAATGATGGCTAAAGAAACAAAAAATATAATAAAACAATTAAAAAGAGACAAAAACTATCATGCCATCTTTGTGAATTTTGGTAGAATAGCATATTTAAACAACATTCCTAGAAGTTATAAAAAAAAAGAGATAAAGAAATTAAAAAATGAAGGAAGATATGAAGATATTTTTAGTAAGTATGGTGAAGAGGAATATAATAAAATATTATAACATGCTCGTATACAAGAAATGAAAGAGGTAAAAGGTTTTTTAAGAGCTTATTCATGGGGGATTTTACAAAGGATTAAAATCTTTACAAAACAAGTGGGGATATATACTGCAAGTATGTTGTTAGGAATTTCGGCAATATTAGTAGAATCTGGACAAGAAAAGATAGATGAGAATGGGGTTAAATATGAAAAAGATATAGAAAACTACAATGAAAATATAGCTAAATATGCTGAAGAAGTAAGAAAATTGCATTTAAGTGATTTGCAAATCATTATGAAAGTGATGGATGATATGTGGAATAATACCCAGGGATATGGTACACCTCAAAAAGATATTTTTGGATATCTGGAGTTAGATTTAGCAACGAAAAATGGCTATGGTGTATGTAGAAAC
>CAMLYR010000052.1 GCA_946491915.1 uncultured Clostridium sp. | reverse complement strand
TGTACACATAGGAAGAAGTGAAAATGGAAAACCAATAAAAATAACAGCAGCAAGATCTTTGAATTTTGCAAACATTGCAAAAGAATGTGCAGAAAGAAAAGGAATTCATGTTGTAGGAATTATTGATTGTGCATCACCATATGTAATAGAAGATATAGAAAACTTCTTAAAAACAGGAGATGCTTATGAATTAGAAGATGGAGGTATTATTTATAAAGATAAAGTTTGTATCCTTTTAGGAAGTGAAGTAGAAACTTCAGAAGAAGGAAGAAATGGGAAAAAGGGTGCAGCACATAATATTTGTTTCTTTCCACATTTAGTAGATATCAAAGGATTTTCAAATGAATTAAGCCATCATCTAAAAAATATTACATTAAGTACGCAAAGGTCAGATTTATCAGGATATGATTTGATTGATATGGTAGAAAGATATCATGGAATTTTGATACCTGCACATATTTTTACACCACATAAAAGCTATTATGGAAATTGTACAGATAGATTACAATATATATTTAAAGAAAAATATGATAAAATTTTTGCAGTAGAATTGGGACTAAGTTCAGATACCTATTTAGCAGATATGATTTCTGAATTAGAAAATAAAACTTTTGTTACGAATTCAGATGCGCATTCTTTGCCAAAAATTGCAAGAGAATATAATAAAATGCAAGTAGAAGATATTTCATTTAAAGAAATTGTAAAAGCTTTAAAAAATGAAGATGGAAGAAAAGTAGTTGCCAATTATGGATTAGACCCTAAATTGGGAAAATATCATAGAACATATTGTGATGATTGTGAAAAAGCGATAGAAACAAAAGAACCAGTAGAGGTTTGTCCATATTGTGGTGGAAAAAATGTAACATTTGGTGTTTTTGATAGAATTGAATTAATTCGTGATAAACAAGAATCGAAAAGTCCAGAAAATAGACCCCCATATGTGTATCAAATTCCTTTAGGATTTATTCCAGGGGTAGGAGGAAAAACGATTACTAAATTATTAGATACTTTTGATACAGAAATGAATATTTTACATAAATTATCAAAAGATGATATAGAAGCAGTTGTGGGAGAAAAAATTGCAGACACAATTGAAAGAGCCAGAAATGGAGAATGTAAAGTACAATCTGGTGGTGGAGGAAACTACGGAAAAGTTGTGTAGTTTAGAATATTTAAACATAGAATGCCTTTGTATATTGAAAATGAAAAATTAAAAAAATAGTTCTATAAATCTTCTTATCGAATACACATTATGTATAAACGATAAGGAGATTTTTATGAGAGAAAAGAAACAACTTAGAGTATTAAAAATAATAAAAGAACATGTGATAAACAATAAAAAAGAATATGTTATCATTTTTTTGATATTTGTCATTGGAATATTTAGTGGAGTGTTTTTTATCAATCATTTACAAGAAACACCTAAGACAGAAATAACAGATTATCTAAATCAATTTATAGAGAAATTTAAGGGACTGGAAAGCATAAATAGTGTAGAATTATTAAAGAATTCAATCATACAGAATATAGGATTGGCAATTATTATCTGGTTTTTTGGAACAACGGTTATTGGGATTCCGATTGTATTTGCTATTATTTTGTATAGAGGATTTTGCTTAGGATATACGATTTCATTATGTATTACGATTATGGGATTAGGCAAAGGAATTAGTTTTGTATTAGTATCTCTATTGTTACAAAATATTTTATTAATTCCTGCAATTTTAGCATTAGCGGTAAGTGGGATAAAATTGTATAAATCCATTGTAAAAGATAAGACAAAAGAAAATGTAAAAATAGAGATCTTAAGGCATACTGTATTTTCCATAATAATGCTAGTTGTATTAGTTATTGCATCTGTGATAGAAATATTTATATCTACTAATATATTAAAACTAGTTATTAAATATTTTTAAAAAATATCAAAAAATGTATTTACTTTTTTTTAATAGTTTGATATAACATATATAGTTTATGTAAATACAATTTAAAAAATATAGAGGTAGGGGAAAAAAATGGAAAGACAACTAAAATTCTTTTTTAACTTTTTAGAAAATGACAAGAAATTATCAGATAATACATTACAATCATACAAAAGAGATTTGAAGCAATTTAGAAAATATTTAGAGGAAAACGGAATTCATTATAATAGGGTAAAAGAAGAAGATATGCAAAATTACATTAAAGGTTTGCAAGAACAAGGAAAAAAAGCATCAAGTATTTCTAGATGTATTGCATCAATTCGTTCTTTCTATCAATTTATATTAAAGAATAAAAAGATAAAGGTAGATCCAACAGCAAATATTCAATCTCCAAAAATAGAGAAAAGAACACCAAATGTATTGACAGCAAAAGAAGTAGAATTGTTATTAAAACAACCTGATACTGTTGACTTAAAAGGTGTAAGAGATAAAGCAATGTTAGAATTTGCTTATGCTACAGGAATGAGAGTAACAGAAATTATTTCTTTAAATATAGATGATGTTAACTTAGAGGAAGCTTATGTTATCTGCAAAAGTGGAAATAAACAAAGAATTATCCCATTAGGTTCAATGTCATTAAAAGCTTTAAAAGAATATATTGAGCAAGCAAGAGGAATCTTAATTAAAAATGAAGATGAAAAAGCGTTATTTGTTAACGTAAATGGTGGAAGACTTACAAGACAAGGATTCTGGAAAATTATCAAATATTATAAAGAACAAGCACATATTACAAAAGACATTACACCACATGTATTAAGACATTCATTTGCAACACATTTATTACAAAATGGTGCAGATTTAAGAGCTATTCAAACTATGCTTGGACATTCAGATATATCTTCTACACAAGTATATATGCAATTCCAAGATGAGGGCTTAAGAGATATTTATAAAAAAGCACATCCAAGAGCATAATAATTGAAATAGACGACAGCTATACAATAAATATAGCTGTTTTTTTGTGGTATAGGAAAAATACTGAAACTAAAAAAATAAACTTGTATAGACAATAAAAGATATGGTAAAATATCATTTATAAGAATATTGGATACGGGAAAATTTTACAAAGAATCAAAATAAAAGGCGATTTTCCGATACAATGAAAAATAATAACAAAAAGAAAAGGTGGAAGAAATGAAAAAAACAATCATAATAAGAATACTTGTAGGAATCATGGCTATATGTCTTAGCATTTTGGCATTAACAATAGCATATTTTTTTAATACAGATATTGAGACAAGAGAACCAAGACAAATTATAGAAGAATGTGAAATAAACACATATACATATATGGAAAGAAATGTATTTACAGTTAAACAAAAGAATGTTGAAGAAAGTGATAATCAAAAATATATCATATACTTTCATGGGGGATCTTATGTAGCAGAAGCTACACAAAATCACTGGGATTTTTTAGAAAATATCGTAAAAGATACAGGATATACTGTCATTATGCCTGATTATCCATTAACACCCAAATATCATTATCAAGATGTATACAATATGGTAGAACCATTATATAAAGAAATTGTAGAAAATGTTGGAAGTGAAAATGTCATTTTAATGGGAGATTCAGCAGGAGGAGGATTGGCACTGGGATTATATGAAAAAATGGCAGAAGAAACAGTAGTGCTTCCTGTAAAAACAATTTTAATTTCTCCATGGCTTGATATAAGATTAGAAAATAAAAATATACAAGAAATAGAAAAAAGAGATACCATCTTAAATAAAGAAGTTTTAAGATTAGCAGGTATTGCCTATGCAGGAAATGATGGAATCAATAGTTATTTAGTAAATCCAATTGATGGAGATGTGTCTACATTACAAAATATAAAAATATTTATAGGAACAGATGACATATTAAATTCAGATTGTCATTTGCTAAAAGAAAAAGCAGATGTTGCAAATGGAGATGTAGAAATCAAAGAATATGAAAATGCAAAACATATTTGGATAATTGATCATAACTCTGAGGAAGAAGTTACAACACAAGCATATAATGATGTTATAGAAGAATTGAAAAATTGATAAGGGAAAAGGTTGAAAAATCATTACAATTTTGGCTGTGGAAAAACTTAAATTTTTTACAACCGAGTTGGTGCCTTTGAGAGGAATGGTAAGAAAATGAATGATAAAAAAGAAAAATTATACTGGAGAAGATTAGATAATTCTGCAAAAATATTTCCCATATCTGCTGGAAAAAAATATAGTACCGTTTTTAGGTTATCTGTTGTTTTAAAAGAAATGATACAACCAGATGTATTACAAATAGCAGTAGAGAAAGCATTAGAACAATATGAATTTTTTAGAGTACGATTAAAAAGTGGATTTTTTTGGAATTATTTAGAATATAATCCCAAAAAACCAATTGTAGAGCAAGAAAAAGAATATCCTTGTAAATATATAGAACCAAAAGAAAATAATCAATACTTATTCAAAGTTACTTATTTTGATAAAAAGATGAATATTGATATATTTCATTCTTTAACAGATGGAAATAGTGGAGTTATGTTTTTTAGAGAGATTGTCTATAACTATATCGAATTATCACACAAAGAAGAATTCCAAGAAGAATTAAGAATCAAAAGAAAATTTGATATATCAACAGAAGATAGCTATATAAAAAATTATAATAAAAAAGTGAAAGGAAATAATTCAGCAAAAAAAGCGTATAAATTAGCTGGAAGAAAAATAAAGTTAGGTGCAATTTCAGCTATACATGAAATCATTGATTTACAAGAATTAAAACAAGAAGCCAAAAGCCACAATGCAACCATTACACAATATCTAACAGCAGTTTTAATATATGCTATCTATCAAGCTAATTATTTAAAAAATAAAGGAAAAAAGCCAATAAAAGTATGTATACCAGTCAATTTGAAAAAATATTTTCCTTCTAATACAATTTCTAATTTCTTTTCATATATCACAGTAGAAGCGGAAATGCAAAAAGATCATTTAGATACTTTTGATAAGATATTGGAGTTTGTAAAGAAAGATTTTGAAAGAAAATTAACTCCAGAGGAAATCCAAAAAACGATGTCTGGAAATGTAAAACTAGGAACAAATTTATTTATCAAAATGATACCATTAGTATTAAAAAAGCCAATTGTCAGATTAAGTTATTTAGAAATTCGAAAATATACAACAACAACATTTTCCAATATTGGAAGAATTGGTATCATTGGAAAATATCAAGAATATATAGAAGATTTTTTGATGTTAATTGCACCTGAACCAATAGAAAAAATTAAATGCTCTGCATGTTCATTTGAAAATCATATTGTATTTACTTTTACATCAATTTTAGATGATTGTAGTATAGAAAAAGCATTTTATCAATTTTTAACAGAAAAACATATTCATGTAAAAATAGAAAGCAATGAAATTTTAGATATCAAAAATTGTGAAGAGCCATAAGGATGAAAGAGATAAATAAGAAAGGAATTACTTATGTTATATCCTAAAAAATTAAGTAGTAGAAAAAGTAATTTATTGATCAAAATATTATTAGGTGTTTCATTGATAATTGCGATTATATTGATAATTATCAACAAGCTAACAACACCTGAAATTCATTGGGCGGCACTTGCCAATAGTGGAATTATCTATATTTGGATAACGGTTAGATATTCAATCAATAAAAGGACCAATATTGCAGGCCATGTTATGATACAAGCAATTGCTATTTCACTTTTAACAACTTATATAGACTATAATTTTGGATTTAAAGGTTGGTCATTAGAAATTTCAATTCCGATTATTATTATGATAGCCAATGTAACAATGCTGGTATTAACCATAGTCAGTCATAAAAAATATATAAGATATGCGATATATCAATTGGTGATATGTATATATAGTTTAATACCAATTTATTTTATGCAAAAAGAATTAATTGATAATTATGTTTTAAGTTATGTTGCTATTGGTATTTCTGTTGTGAATTTCATATTAACCATTATTCTTTCGGCAAGAGATGTGAAAGAAGCAGTTATAAGGAAGTTTCATATGTAAAATATGGATGTAAAACAAAGGGACGTCAACTATTCTGATGTCCCTTTGAGGAGGTACAATCTTCGTATGTCTCACGAGCAGAAGATTGTAAAGCCTTCTCGTCAATCGTTTTAGGCCTTATATAGGTATATACAAAGGCCAAAACGGATTCCTCAGGCGTTGAAGCCTCTATCCAGTCTTTTGTTGTATATCCCTGATACTTATATAGCTGATAATACTCTGAGTCAGGGTTAACTTCCTCAAGAATAAAATCGAGTTGTGTATAGAGATTTGTGACTGGACTACCCTTTTCTTGGGCAAATTCATTCAACTGCTTTTCATGCCCAAAAGTCCAACACATTAGGCCTGTGGTTCCATTCTCGTGGAACGATGTGTCAAAATTTGACAGTTGTTTTATTACGGCTGTTATGCTGGCTACTTGCACAGGAGATAAATCTCCATTTTCCAACAAATAGTTGTAGATAACCTGTGATTTGCCCTCAGAATAATCTTTAAAATAAATTTCTTCTGAGGAAGCAGAACAACCACTAATAACAACAAGCACTAAAGTTACAATTGCAAGAATCCGTTTCATAATTTACCTCCTTGTGTGTAAAACAGATTTTGTTACTACATAGTTTATCATACCATAAATTGACATAATTTTCAATTTTTTTTATCAGTATTACTTGATAAATTTTAAAGTTCATGATATATTATTAACATAATTATTTATAATTAAATTCAAAAAGATTAAATCAGAAGTTTATTTCTAAAAATTCCAGAATAAAAAGTATAAGTTATTATTTAGCAAAACGGAAGTTTGCATAAGGTAGTATATAAAAATTAGGATGTTTGTTATTCTACTATATATTTTTAACCATTTTTTGCTATTAAAAATTTTATTTCATAGTTTATAAATCAAATATTTTATAATTCTAAATCGTTTCCAATAAAGAATAAATTTTTTAGAAGTATTTTGCAATATTTTATAATTCAAATTTTTTAACCTTAAAAATCTTAAAGGGCAATTTAATTATAAGTAATTATAAATTAATAACAAGGAGGAATTTAATGGAGCAAAAAGAAAGCAAAGCAAAAGCAAAGTTGTTATCTCCCAAATTAGATGTCGTGTTTCAAGCGCTATTTGGAGAAGTAGGAAGTGAAAGAATTACAAAAAAGTTTTTAGAAGCTATATTAGATAAAAAATTAGAAGAAGTGGATTTAAGTAGAAATATAGTATTAAGAAGAGAAACATTAAAAGATAAAATGGGAATATTAGATGTACTGGTAAGAATTAATAAAGAAGAATATTGCAATGTAGAGATGCAAATGGTAGAAAAAGATAATTTAATAGAAAGAATCCTATACTATTGGTCAAGAATTTATGGAAAAAATTTAAACAGTAGTGATGATTATATACAGTTAAAAAGAACAATAGGGGTACTAATCGCAAATTTTGAAATAAAGAAATTAAAAGAGTTAGGATATCATAGCAAATGGAAGATAATAGAAGAAAAGGATAGAAAGTTAATCTTGACAGAACATTTGGAGTTACATATAATAGAGATACCAAAGATATATAAAATAGGAGAGGATGAAGAGAAGGAAGAATTAGTAAAATGGATAAGCTTTATAGAAAATCCGGAAAGTCAGAAGGTGGGGGAATATATGAAAGAAAATGAGGAGATCAAAGAAGCAAAAGAAAAGTTGGAAGTCATGAGTGAAGATGAAAAAATGCAAATCTTAGCAGAATTAAGATTAAAAGCTATTAGAGATGAAAAAGCAGTAGAAAGATTTGGATATAATCAAGGATTAGAACAGGGATTAGAGCAGGGATTAGAACAAGGAAAAAAGGAAGAAAGAAAAGAAATTGCAAAAAGAATGAAAGAACAAGGAATAAATATACAGATAATTCAAGAAATAACCAAATTAACAGAAGAAGAAATCGATTCATTATAAAATTTATATGAGATAACTTAAGATAGAGGTGAGATATGAAATCTAATATTTTTAAATATATATTTATTATATTTGTTATCATTATTGTTATTGTGGCATTTTTTGTTATCAGAAACAGCGAAAGTAAAGAAGAAACACAGGAAGAAACCACAAGTACAGAAAAAGAGATTGTTAGGCAAATTCGATTGGGAATAGCACAATGTGATACATTAAATCCATTAATAACAAATAATAAAAATGTGCAAGACATTACAAAATTAATTTATGAACCATTAGTAGATATATCATCAGACTATAAAGCAATACCAGCGTTAGCAACAGAATGGGCGAAACAAGATGCAACGACATATATTATCAAATTGAGGGAAAATGTTAAGTGGTCAAACGGAGAAAGATTTACAGCAATAGATGTACAATTTACTTATGATAAATTAAAAGAAAATTCTTCTGTATATTCAAGTAATTTAGAACATGTAACGATGTTAGAAATTGTAGATGATTATACATTAAAAATGTATTTAGATCAGGAAATTCCATTTTTTGAATATTATTTAACATTTCCAATTTTGTCTAAAACATTTTATGATACACAAGATTATTATAATACAGGAATTGTGCCAGTAGGAACAGGAAAATATAAGGTAGATAGTGTACAAGAAAACTATATAACATTAACCAAAAATACAAATTGGTGGAATAGAGATACTGAAATTACGCTAGAAGAAATTACAGTTAATGTATATGATTCAGTAGGAGAATTATATAATGCCTTTAAATTAGGAAATGTAGATATGGTTAGTACCAATAATACCAATATACAGGATTATATAGGAACAATGGGATATAGTACCAAAGAAATAAAAGGAAGAGAACACGATTTCTTGGTTTTAAATACACAAAATACATTATTAGCAAATCAGGAAGTTAGAAGAGCAATATCTTATTCAATTGATAAAAATAATATTATATCAAATGTTTTTCAGAATAAATATTATACTTCAAGTTTTCCATTAGATTTTGGTTCATGGGTGTATCAAGAACAAGATGCAAGTTCTGGATATAATCCTGAACAGGCAAATCAACTTTTAACAGAAAATGGATGGAGTTATAGGAGTAATTATTGGCAAAAAACAGAAAATCGTAGAACACAAAGAATTGAATTGAATCTTATTGTAAAAGCTTCAAATGCTACACAAGTATCAGTAGCGGAAAATATAAGAACACAATTAGCAAATCAAGGAATTAGAATCAATATTCAACAATATTCTGATGAACAATATAATCGTGCTATACAAAATAAATCCTATGATATGATTTTATGCAGTATGAATTTATCACCAAATCCAGATATGTCATTATTTTTTGGAGAGGGTAACTTAGCAAATTATACAAATGAAGAAGTTACCAATATAATGAATGAAATAAAAAACACAACGGATGAAGAAATTATAAAAAATGATTATTCAAGGCTGACAGAAATTTATAAAACAGATATACCATATATTAGTTTATATACAAATAAATATACAATTGCATATAACACAGAATTGGTAGGAGAAATTAATTCTAATTGGTTTAATCCATATTGCGGAATAGAAACATGGTATAAATAAAAATCTAGTTAGTTTAAATAGTAGTGATTTCTTAAATAATAGATAAAAAATTTTAAAATAAGTATTGACAAAACAAATTTTTGATATATAATAACAATATCAAACAAAAGTTCAAAAAAAATGAGGAGGAAAATTATGAGTGAGAATGCAGAAAAAAAGAAAGCATTAGAAGCAGCAATGAGTCAAATAGAAAAACAATTTGGTAAAGGCTCTGTTATGAAATTAGGAGAATTTAAAGCAATGGAAATAGAGGCAATACCAACAGGAGCAT
>CAMLYR010000051.1 GCA_946491915.1 uncultured Clostridium sp. | reverse complement strand
CAGGTATGACAGAAAAACAAATTGCGAATGAAATTGAAGAATATTATAAACAAAGGACAGATGGATTATCATTTGATACGATTGTAGCATCAGGAGAAAATACTTCAAAACCACATGCAATTCCAACAGATAGAAAGATAGAAGATGTAGACATTATAACGATTGATATGGGATGTAAAGTAAATGGATATTGCTCAGATATGACTAGAACCTTTTTTGTTGGAAAAGTTCCAGAATATGTAAAACCAGTTTATGATTTAGTTTTGAAAAATCAAACACAAACATCAGATGAATTTAAAGATGGTGCAAGTACAAGATTATTGACAAAAATGGTAGAAAATGATTTCAAATTAAATGGATATGATTTAATACATGCATTAGGTCATGGAGTAGGAATGGAAATACATGAAGCACCATATATTAGTTATAAGTCAGATACATTACTAAAAGAAAATATGGTTGTTACCAATGAACCAGGAATCTATATTCCAGGGAAATTTGGTGTGAGAATAGAAGATACTGTACAAATTACAAAATTTGGTTGTATAAATTTAACCAATTCTGAGAAAAATTATATTGTAATATGAGAATGTTACACTTCAGTCTAAGATATATATTTATTATTTTTTACATCTTGTGTGTCGCAATCACTTATGTTGAAAGATAAATCTTTCAACGAACGAAGATTGCTCCAATCGCACTCACTTTGTTCGTTTGGTCGCTTACGCGATGTTGCAAAATAATAAACATATATCTTAGACTGAACCATAACAACAATAAAAAAGCAAAAAGGCTTAAAATCAGCAAAATCCCTTGATTTTTATTGAAAAATGTAGTAAAATATATAAAGTTTGTAATAGTATTTGAAAAATGAAAGGAGAAATGAAAATGGCATCAGTATATTCAGCAGGAGATTTTAGAAATGGAACAACATTTGAAATGGATGGAAATGTATATAGAATTGTAGAATTCCAACATGTTAAACCAGGAAAGGGGTCAGCATTTGTAAGAACAAAATTAAAAAATGTTATCACAGGTGCAACATTAGAAAAAACATTTAACCCATCAGACAAATTCCCAGCTGCACAAATAGAAAAGAAAAATATGCAATATTTATATAATGATGGTGGTTTATATTATTTCATGGATAATGAAACATATGACCAAATCCCATTAAATGAAGAACAAATAGGTGATTGTTTAAAATATTTAAAGGAAAATATGGAAGTTACGATTCTTTCATATAAAGGAAATGTATTTGCAGTAGAACCACCAATATTTGTTGAATTAGAAGTTACATATACTGAACCTGGATTTAGTGGAAACACAACAACAACATCAGGAAAACCAGCCAAATTAGAAACAGGTTTAGAAATTCAAGTACCATTATTCGTTGAAATTGGTGATATCTTAAGAATAGATACCAGAACAGGCGAATATATGGAAAGAGTATAGAAAGGTGAATCTTAATGGCTAAACTAAGAGAAGAATATAATAACTTTTTAAAGGATATTGAAAAAAATTTAAAAAACAAAGAAGATTTAGAATATGTAAAAGTCAGATTTTCAATGTTTGTTGATAAAGTCATTGACGAAATGGATATGCTTATAGATTACAAAACACAAAAAATGAACGAATTAGAACAAAAACAAAAAGAAATTGATGACAAAATGAGTAAAATGCAACAAATTATTGATAATATTGAAAAAGATATCTATTCTGATGAAGGTTTTGACTTTGAAATCATTTGCCCATATTGTGATAATCAATTTGTGATAGATGTTGATGAAGACAAAACAGAAGTAGAATGTCCAGTTTGCAATAATATTATTGAATTAGATTGGTCAGGAGATGTAGAAGAAGATTCAGATTGTCATGGAAGTTGTTCAGGTTGTCATGGATGTGATGATGAGCCAGAGGAAGAACAACAAGAAGATGAAAAACAATTAATGCAAAGTGAAGATAACAAAGCAAATAAAGAAGAAAATAATGATGATGATATGTAAATAGAAATAAAAAGTGCCACAGATGGTGTTCCATCGTGGCACTTTTTTGGTATTAACAGTTATCTGCTCTGAATAGGCATAATACCACAAAAAGTGGCATAATTACCAAAAAGAGTAGAAAACCGAAAATTACCATGGTAACAGCGATTTTAGCCCAAAAGCTATAGTTGGTAAGTATGAAAACTGCTAAACCAACTAAGAACCAAACAGAAGCTGAAATCACCGTTAAGCCATTCCCATCATTGCGAAAGATTACATCTGCAAAATGGGTTAACCGCGGAAATCTCCGTGTTAAAGGTAGGTTTTCTTTCATCAAACCCCTCCTTTCGACTTTATTCAGTGAATTTTCACTGTATTTACATAATATCATAAAATGTGCTTAAAGTAAATATTTTGATGTGTCATAAGGAAATAATAAATAGAAAAGTATGATAACAGTACAGATTAAAATTGAATTTAGTTTGAAATATACAAAGACTAGAATTATCAGAAAAAATCTAATGGATTTTGATAATTACCATCTATTCGAATTCCTAAATGAAGATGCGTACCAGTTGTGGCACCATTTGTAGGTTTACCATTAGAATCAGAATATTGATTACCTTTTACACCATAAACATATTTAGGACCAACATAGCCAATGACTTGTCCTTGTTTTACCATATCTCCAACTTTTACAATATAATTTGGAGAGCAATGACAATAGGTAACTTTGTAATTATCAAAAGAAAGGGTAATGGTATATCCACCAGCACCTAAAAATTGTGTAAATGTGATTTCTCCATCAGCTACTGCAATTAATTTTGTTCCTTCAGGTGCAGGAATATCAATACCAGAATGGGAAGAAGATGCACCGAGAAGTAGGAGAAACTCTTTTACCAAAATATGAACTAATTCTAGTATAACCAGGAATTGGCCAAACAAAACCATCTGGATTTATAGAAATAATTTCAGAATCTAAATTGTTTTCATAATAAAAACCATTAGAATTAAGAACGGGTGTAAAAAAGATGGTAATGAATAGAATCAAAAAAATAAGTATGTATATAAAAGATTTTATGTTTTGGAAAATAAAAATCACCTCTTAAAATAAATTTGACAAAATTGTATAAGTGTTGTATAAAAAATAAAGTAACTTTAGTAGGCAATGTTTTCAGGTAAATACGAGGAGAATAGAAATGAATATGAATGAATTTTCAAAAACAATGGAACAGTTTGATGCAATTGTAGCAAAATGTAAAAAATGTAATCATCATCCTTATTGTGAAATGCATAGAATTGTGAAATATATAGAAGAAATAGGAAAAACACAATTTCTTGCAGAATTAAAGGAAAAAGGATTAGATGAAATTATTAAAAGTTTGAAGGTGGAACGGTAAAATTTATCGTTCCTTTTTTATTGAATAGGAAAATCAATTTTTTATAAAAAAATAGAAACCATAAAACTGTTGCACAGTCTGGTTTCCATTGTGGCAGGGGTAGAAGGACTCGAACCCTCACAGGCGGTTTTGGAGACCGATGTGCTACCATTAACACTATACCCCTATAATTTTAAGACAATTAATATATTAGCATAAAAAAATGATTTTATCAATATTTTTTTTGAAAATTATTGACTTTTTTTCATAAAGATAATAAAATATATGAAATTAAATATCTGCAGTGAAGAAGAAAAAGTGTGATAATATTTACTTAAAGAGAGTTGGTGAAGGTGAGATACCAATGGTAAATACACATGGGGAGCTTTGGAGTGGATTTTGAATGAAGGTGCTTAAAACTTTTTGTTTTAAGAATTAGGGTGGAAACGCGGAATATAACTTTCGTCCCTAGTATGGTTGTTATACTAGGTGGATGAAAGTTTTTTTTGTTTTAAATCGATTAGATTCATCATCTAGCACATTTTCGTGATTTATTTCAAACCTCGATGTACAAATGTACACCTTCGGCTTAAAATAAATCATAAAAATGCACTATATAATAAATCTAATCGATTTAAGAGAATAGATGAAAATTCAGCATCTTGCACATTTTTATTTCATTCATCAAACTTCGACGTATAAACATACTACAAAAAAACTTTCATGTACTAGTAAATAAAATTAAAGAGGAGGAATTGTTATGTTAAAATCAATGGACACTTTAGTAGCACTTTGCAAAAATAGGGGATATATTTACCCAGGTTCAGAAATTTATGGAGGGTTAGCCAATACTTGGGATTATGGACCTTTAGGAAATGAACTAAAAAACAATGTCAAAATGGCATGGAGAAAGAAATTTATACAAGAAAGTAAATATAATGTAGGATTAGATGCCGCTATTTTAATGAATCCAACAACATGGGTTGCTTCAGGACATGTAGGAGGATTTTCCGACCCATTAATTGATTGTAAAGAATGTAAAACAAGACATAGAGCAGATAAATTAATAGAAGAATGGGCACATGATAATGGAAAAGATATGATTGCAGATGGTATGTCTGACCAAGAATTAATAGATTTCATTAACGAAAATAAAATACCATGTCCAAATTGTGGAAAAACAAATTTTACAGATATCAGAAAATTCAATTTAATGTTTAAAACATTCCAAGGCGTAACAGAGGATAAAACAGCAGAAATCTATTTAAGACCAGAAACAGCACAAGGTATATTTGTAAACTTTAAAAATGTAATGAGAACAACAAGAAGAAAATTACCAATGGGAATTGCACAAATCGGAAAAGCCTTTAGAAATGAAATCACACCTGGAAACTTTACATTTAGAACAAGGGAATTTGAACAAATGGAATTAGAATTCTTCTGTAAACCAGGAACAGATTTAGAATGGCATGCATATTGGAAAGAATTCTGTAAAAAATGGTTATTAGATTTAGGAATCAAAGAAGAAAATATTAGATTAAGAGATCATTCAAAAGAAGAATTATCACATTATAGTAATGCAACAACAGATATCGAATTTACATTCCCATTTGGTTGGGGAGAATTATGGGGAATTGCAGATAGAACAGACTTTGACTTAAAGAGTCATATGAATGTTTCAAAAGAAGACTTCACCTATACAGACCCAGAAACAAATGAAAAATATGTACCATATTGTATAGAGCCATCATTAGGAGCAGATAGAGTAGCATTAGCATTTTTATGTAATAGCTATGATGAAGAAGAAATTGGTGAAGGAGATACAAGAGTTGTATTACATTTACATCCAGTATTAGCACCATTCAAAATAGCAGTACTTCCATTATCTAAAAAATTATCAGAAAAGGCACAAGAAGTACATGAGAAATTATCAAAGAAATTTATGTGTGATTATGATGAAACAGGAAGTATCGGAAAGAGATATAGAAGAGAAGATGAAATTGGTACACCATACTGTTTAACAGTAGACTTTGATACACTTGAAGACAATACAGTAACGATCAGAGATAGAGATACCATGGAACAAATTAGAATTCCAATCGATGAGGTAGAAAGCTGGTTAGAAGAAAAATTAGAATTCTAAATGTCCAATTGGGGACGTTTCTGTTTGGGACATTTAATCAAACTTAAGATATGGAATCACAGGTATTGTGGTTCCATGTTCATCTGAGTGACTTTCTGAACATACGAGGTGGAAAAAAGAAAGAGAATAAAAAAGGAAGAGAGAAAATGAACTACAGAATTGTCAATGGCTCTATATCTTATGGAGCTGAAACGATATTAGAAGAAATAAATTTTGAAATAAAAGAAAAAGATAAAATAGCGATTATCGGAAGAAACGGAGCAGGAAAAACCACTTTTTTAAATGCCATTATTGATAATGATATTTTAGAAGAGGGGATTGGAGAAGAAAAATTCCATATATATAAACAAGGAAATCCTGTCATTGGATATTTGAAACAAATGAATTTTGAAAATTCTAATAAAACTATGTTAGAGGAAATATTAGAAGTTTATAAACCAATTTTAGACTTAGAAAACAGAATACAAGAAAAAGAAAAAGCCTTGCAAAAAAATACAGATGAAAAACTCATAAAAGAATATACAAATGCCTTAGAACAATATGAAATGCAAGGTGGATATGTGTATAAAAAAGAATATGAAATAGCGATTAAAAAGTTTGGATTTAAAGAAGAGGATAAACATAAAAAAATAAGTGAATTTTCTGGAGGACAACGAACAAAAATTGCTTTCTTAAAGTTATTATTAAGCAAGCCAGATATTTTATTACTAGATGAACCAACAAACCATTTGGATATTGTAGCAATTGAATGGCTGGAAAATTATTTAAAAAATTATCCAAAAGCAGTTGTGATTGTTTCACATGATAGAATGTTTTTAGATAAGATTGTTAATAAAGTATATGAGATAGAATATGCCAGTATGGTAGAATATACAGGGAATTATACAGATTTTGAAAGACTAAAAAAAGAACGATATGAAAAGCAATTAAAAGATTATGAATATCAACAAGCAGAAATCAAAAGATTGCAAGCCATTGCAGATAGATTTCGATATAAGCCAACCAAGGCTAAAATGGCATTATCCAAATTAAAAAAGATTGAACAAATGACAATTATAGAAAAGCCAGAAGAATATGATTTGAAAACATTTTATGCGAATTTTGATGTAAAAGTACAAAGTGGAAAAATGGTATTAAAAGTAGATAAGTTAGAAATAGGATATGATAAGCCAATTGCAGAAGTATCCTTTGAATTATATAAAGGACAGAAACTAGCCATTATTGGAGAAAATGGAACAGGAAAATCCACTTTATTAAAAACATTGAATGGAGATATACCCAAAATTAAGGGAGAATTTGAGTATGGATATCATGTGCAAACAGGATATTTTGATCAACAGATGGAATTTTCAAATCCGGAAAATACAGTATTTGAAGAAATAACGCAAAACTTTCCAGAGTTAACAACAACACAAGCAAGAACTTTATTAGGAACCTTTCTTTTTACAGGAGAGGAGGTATTCAAAAAAATAAATGTATTATCAGGAGGAGAAAGAGGGCGCTTGCAGTTGTGCAAAATTTTAAAAAGCGAACCCAATGTGTTATTACTAGATGAACCAACTAATCACATGGATATTATGGGAAAAGAGAGTTTAGAAAACATATTAAAAGAGTATACAGGAACTTTGATTTTTGTATCTCATGATCGATATTTTGTAAATAAACTTGCAGATTGTATATTAGAATTTGATAATGGAAAAGCAACTTTTTATCATAAAAATTATCAGGAATTCTTAGAGTATAAAGAAAACCATAAAGATACAACGGAAGAATTACAGAATTCCAATACAGTAGAAGAAAAAACAAACTTGAATGAAAAAAATAAGAAAAAAGAAACCAATTCATACTTTATCGAAAAAGAAAGAAATCGAATACAAAACAAGATGAATAAAATCGAACAAGAAATAAATGACAAGGAAAAGAAAATTCAAGATATTGAAAAAGAAATGATGAAAGAAGAAATAGCTTCAGACTACATAAAATTAAATGAATTACAGGAAGATATACAAAAAATCAATCTAGAAATAGAAGATAAAATGCAAGAATGGGAAAATTTGAACAATAAACTTTAAATTTAATAGACTTTAGAGGATATTTATGATACAATACTTCCTAAGATAACTTTGTAGTAAAAACAACACAAGGAGGAAGAATATGAGTAAAGTCAGAGCTGTTAATGGATTTGAAATACGGGAAGAAAGTAACAAAGACAACAGAAGAGTAATTATCATAGAGTATAAGATTGATAATGAATTTTTTGCACAATCAACATACTATGATGTGGATGAAGAAAAAATCCAGAAAGTTAAAGAAAAACTTGAAGATTATACATCCACAAACCGAGAGGCAGAAGAGTTATGTAGGACGTTACATTTACCGACAATAGTTCATTCAGTAGACAGAATCATGTATGACTACTAAAAAACGAATTGCAAGGAGAAGAAGGAACCAGAAAAATTTTTGGTTCCTTCTTCTTTATCCATTGTTTTAATATTCGGATAAACAATTCATTAAGATAAAAAATATTTTTACAAAGATAATTGCTTTATAGTATTTGTCTTAATTATATAAATTCCTTTCATATAAATCTTGGATAAAAACATCCTTTTCTTCAAAATTGTCAATAAAACCCACTTTAGCGATATTGTCATTTACACCTTGAATCCATACAGGTCTATCCTCATAAAATACATCACACTTTTCTTTATTAGCTAATATAGAATGAATTCTAGAAATATCCATAAACAATTCCTCCTCTTAATTAAAAATAAATAGATTATCTTTTGGTACAAAATGTTTCTAATTAAAATATATCCAAAAATAAACTTTATATTCATAAAATATTTATTCATAGAAAAAATTGTTTATTATTAACAGTAGGTAGTGTGTCTGTCCCCACGAAAACCGTTTAAAATATAATATATATTTTCTAGGAATTGCTCACTTAATTGATAATGAAAAGTCATAGATTCTGCAATTTTGTACGATGCTTGACTTAAAACTTGATTTCATATACAATAAATTAGGAAAAAACAAAAGGAGGAATTTTATGAAGATACAATATAAAGACAAGACAATCGAATTAGATAAACCAAAGACAATTAGTGAAATATTAAAAGAGGAAATTGAAAATAGTGAATATACAGTCGTAGCTGCTATTTTTAATAATGAATACAAAAATTTAGAGTCTATAATAGAAGAAGATGGAAAAATAGAATTAATTGATATTTCTTCAAAAGAAGGAATGAAGGTTTATAGAAGGACATTAGTATATATAGTAGGAAAAGCATTTGAGAAGATATGTCCTAATAAGAAAATGGAAGTGAATTATCAATTATCAAATGCGATGTTTTGTGATTTAATAGATGAAAAAGTAACAGATGAATTTTTAGAAGAATTAGCACAAGAGGTTAGAAGAATCGTAAAAGAAGATTTGCCTATCAGACAAGTGATTATGAATAGAGAGGAAGCAACAAAATTTTTTAATGAAACAGAAACCTCAAAAGGAAGATTACAGTTAGATTTAGAAGATAATAATGAAATTTTTATGTATTACTGTGAAGATTATTATAACTATTGTTATGGAACATTAGCTAATAGAACAGGAATTACAAAAATATTTGAAATTGTAAAATATAATGATGGATTTTTGGTAAGATATCCAAGTCAAAGTGATCCAGAGAGAATGCCAAAATTCGTAAAGAATAAAAAAATAGCATGGGCTATGGAAGAATATGATGATATCAATAAAATTTTAAATATCGATAGAGTATATCGAATTAATCAAGCGATAGAGGAAGGAAATGTTAAAGATATCATTTTATTGGCAGAAGCTTTACATGAAAAGAAAATAGCGAAAATTGCAGATAATATAGCCAAAAACAAAAATATAAAAATGGTATTAATTGCAGGTCCATCATCATCAGGAAAAACAACTTTTGCACAAAGATTGGGGATTCAGTTAAAGTTAAATAGAATCAAACCAGTAACTATCTCTGTAGATAATTATTTTGTAGAAAGAAAAGATACACCAAGAGATGAAAATGGAGAATATGATTTTGAATGTTTAGAGGCAATCGATTTAGAATTATTTAATGATCATTTAACAAGATTATTAAATGGTGAAGAAGTAGAAATGCCACAATTTGATTTTCATGTAGGGACCAAAAGATACAATGGTAAAAAATTAAAATTAGAAGAAGACGAAGTATTGGTTATAGAAGGAATCCACTGCTTAAATGATAAATTAACAAGCAAAATACCTGCAGAACAAAAATATAAAGTATATATTAGTGCATTAACCGTATTAAATTTAGACAGATTTAATAGAATATCTACAACAGATACCAGATTAATTAGAAGAATTGTAAGAGATTATCAATTTAGAGGATATTCAGCAAAAAATACAATTGCAACATGGAATAAAGTAAATGAGGGAGAAAAGAAAAATATATTCCCATTTCAAGAAGAAGCAAACTTCATATTCAATACATCACTAGTTTATGAGATAG
>CAMLYR010000050.1 GCA_946491915.1 uncultured Clostridium sp. | reverse complement strand
CTATGCCAAGTAGAAAAACTCCAAACGGAGAATTCAAAGATATAGCTCATCCAATCAATGCTGAAACTAGAGAGAAAATTCAAAAAGCTATATTAGAAGCTTATGAAGCTCCAGAAACAGAGGAATCAGCAGAATAATAAATAAAAACAAAAAGAGATACAAGTAATTGTATCTTTTTTTTACGCAGAAAAACTTGAAAAACAAGCAAAAACAATGTAAAATAGTATAGATTACTGTTTAGAAAGAGGAATGAACATGTTTTTAATAATAGGATTAGGAAATCCTGAAAATGAATATGCCAATACAAGACATAATATGGGATTTGATACAATAAACAAATTAGCAAAACAATATGCTATCGAAATGAATAAACATAAATTTAAAGGAATTTATGGAACAGGAATGATTGAAAATGAAAAAGTCATTCTTTTAAAACCACAAACCTATATGAATTTAAGTGGAGAAAGTGTAATAGAAGCCATTCAATTCTATAAAATAAATTTAGAAGATATCATCGTTATCTATGATGATATGGATGTAGAACCAGGAAAAATAAAGATAAGAAAAAAAGGAGGACCAGGTTCTCATAATGGAATGAAATCTGTTATACAAAATTTGAATTCAGAGGAATTTACCAGAATCAGAGTGGGAATTGGAACACCTGAAGACAAAAATGATAGAATTCAATATGTCATAGGGCAGATTTCTTCAGAAGAAGATAAAGAAAAATTAAATGACGGAACGGATTATGCAAAAGATGCCGTAATAGAAATAATAAAACATGGTGTAGATTCAGCAATGAATCAGTTTAATTAGAATACAGCATTTTATAATGCGTTTTACCCAAATACGGTTCCGTATAAAATGAAGATATGTCAATAAAAGTTATGAATATGAGCAAGAAAGGAAGGCAAATATGCTAGAATTAATTATAAAAAGACAAGAAAAGCAAAGGCAAATTGTATTAGTAGAAGATGGAAACATAATAGAATATTATGAAGAAGGGGAAGAAGATAATAGAAACGAAGGAAATATTTATCTAGGTGTTGTCAAAGATATTGTAAAAGGAATGCAAGCAGCTTTTGTAGATATTGGAATAGAAAAAAATAGTTTAATCCATTTAAAAGATATTCTAGAGAAGAAGGATGAAAAAAAGGAAAAAACAAATATTAATTTAGATATCAGTACAGTTATAAAACCAAATCAAAAATTATTGGTACAAATCAAAAAAGATAGCAATGAAAAAAAAGGTGCTAGAATATCAACACATATCAATCTACCAGGGAAATACATTGTTCTTATGCCAAATACAGATATTATTACAGTTTCACAGAAAATAGAAAATACAGAAGAACAAGAAAGGTTAATACGGATTGGTACGTAAAACCATTTCAAAAGGAAATGGAGCTGTTATTAGAACATCAGCAGAAGGAAAAGAAAAAGAAATTATTGATGATATAAAATATGTGGAAAGCAAATGGAACAAGATTGTGGAAGATAGCCAAAATGAAAAGCAAGAGGTACCAAGACAATTATATAAAAGTGAAGATATTGTTGAAAAAATGTTCATGGATTTAGCAAATAAAGGAATCGCACAGGTAACTGTAAATGATAGTTTAGATTATAATGAAATTAGTAAAATAAAAAATGAAAATCAAGAATATAAAAATTTACCAATAGTAGTAAAAAGTGAAGAATCTATTTTTGATATTTATGACTTAGAACAACAAATTCAAAAGATTAACAATAGAAAAATATGGCTAAAATGTGGAGGATTTATCACAATCGATAAAACAGAAGCATTAACAGCGATTGATGTTAATACTGGAAAATATACAGGAAATAAGACAATGGAAGATACCGTTTTTAAAGTCAATAAAGAAGCAACCATTGAAATTGCAAAACAATTAAGACTTAGAGACATAGGAGGAATTATCATTATTGATTATATAGATATGCAAGAAGAAAAAGATAAAAAAGCAATAGAGGAGTTATTAAAAGAAGAATTTAAAAAGGATAGAAGTAAAACACAACTAGAAGGATTTACAAAACTAGATCTAATGGAAATGACTAGAAAACATATATGCAGTCATAAAAGCTGAACATTAGGGACGTGCCAAAATGGACATTTTTTGTCCAAAAGGGACAGACCATCATCAATAGAATAAGTAACTAACTGGAAAATTGTAAAAAAAGAAAGAGGATAGAATAAAAAAATGAATGTAGGATTTGTATCACTAGGTTGTAGTAAGAATTTAATTGATACAGAATGTTTAATAGGGATATTTAAAGATAATCGATTTCAGATTGTTAATGAAGAAGAAAAAGCAGATATTCTAGTTATCAATACTTGTGGATTTATAGAATCTGCAAAAGAAGAGGCAATTAATACGATATTGGAAATGGCAGAATACAAAAAACAAAGATGTCAATATTTAATCGTTATGGGATGTCTAGTGCAAAGATATTATGAAGAATTAGTAAAAGCTTTACCAGAAGTGGATTTGTTCATAAAAATAGAAGATTATGATAAATTATGGGACAAAATAGAAGATTTATTAAAAAGAGGCATTGTCCAAAAAGAAAAGAAAAAGACAAGTAAAAAAATAACGGAAATACCACAAATGCCAATGTTTACTAAGCAAGAGTTTTTGAATAGAACCATTACAACAGGAAATAATTATGCTTGTATCAAAATAGGAGAAGGATGTAGTAATAAGTGTACGTATTGTGCTATACCATATATTCGAGGACCATTTGCTAGTAGAAAAATGGAAGACATTTTAGAAGAGGCAAATATGTTAGCCAAAAAGGGAATCAAAGAACTGATTGTTATAGCACAAGACACAACAAAATATGGTATGGATATATATGGAGAATCAAAATTAGCAGAATTATTAGAAAAATTAACCAAAATAGAAGGAATTCATTGGGTTCGTTTCTTGTATGCATATCCAGAAGGTATTACAGAGCAATTAATCCATGTTGTTGCAAATAATGACAAGATTGCCAATTATTTTGATATACCAATCCAACATATTTCCAATACAGTATTGAAAAGAATGAATCGAAAAACAAATAAAGAGCAAATAGAAAATTTATTAGAAACAATTCGTAAAAACATACCAGATGTTGTTTTAAGAACAAGTTTAATTGTAGGCTTTCCAGGAGAAACAAAGGATGACTTTGAAGAGTTGAAGAAATTTGTAAAAGTTGCAAAGTTTGATAAATTAGGCACATTTATGTATTCAAAAGAAGATGGTACACCAGCAGAAAAATTACCAAATCAAATTCATGGAAATACGAAAAAAGCAAGATATCATCAAATTATGCAAATACAACAAGAAATTTCCAAAGAAATTCAAAGTAAAAAAATGGGTAAAATATATGAAGTACTGGTTGAAGATATGTCTTTTGATGGAAAATATTATATTGGAAGAACCATGCAAGATGTACCAGAAATGGATGGAATTGTGTATATAAAAAATGAAACAGATAAAAAGCCAGAAGAAATTGTAAATCACTTTATAAACTGTAAAGTAACAGAGGTTAGTGATTATGATTTGATAGCTGAAATGATATAATCTAGTATAATATTGATATTAAAACGAGAAAAAAAGATAAAATCTTTTTCAATAGAGATTGCATTTTGAAGAAAGGAATGAGTTAATTATGAAAAAAAGAGTATTAACAGGAGATAGACCAACAGGAAAATTACATATAGGACATTATTTTGGTTCATTAAAAAAGAGAGTAGAAATGCAAAATAGTGGAGATTATGATATTTATATATTAATTGCAGATGTGCAAGCATTAACAGACAATTTTAATCATCCAGAAAAAGTAAGAAAAAATGTAAGAGAATTAGCAATGGATTATTTATCATGTGGAATTGATCCAGAAAAAACAACGATATATATTCAATCTATGATACCAGAAACAGCAGAATTAACTGTATATTATTCAAATCTGGTAACGATTGCAAGACTTCAAAGAAATCCAACAGTCAAAACAGAAATTGCACAAAAGAAAGAATTATTTGGAGAAAGTGTCACATATGGATTTTTAGGATATCCAGTAAGTCAAGCAGCTGATATTACAACTTTTGAAGGAGAATTAGTTCCAACAGGTGAAGATCAAGAACCATTAATTGAGCAATGTAGAGAAATTGTTAGGAAATTTAATAGTATTTATGGAGAAGTATTAACAGAACCTAAAATTGTATTATCAGAAGGAAAAAGAATCAAAGGATTAGATGGTAATGAAAAAATGGGAAAATCTCTTGGAAATGCTATCTATTTATCAGATTCAGAAGAGGAAATCACTAAAAAAGTGATGAGTGCAGTAACAGATCCAAATAGAATAAAAAAAGATGATTTAGGAAATCCTGATATATGTATGGTAGCATATTATCATAAACTATTTTCTAGCAAAGAAGAAATTGATACCGTATGTGCTGAATGTAGAGCAGGAAAAAGAGGATGTGTTGCTTGTAAAAAACAATTAGCAAAAAATATTAGTGAATATTTAAAACCAATTAGAGAAAAAAGAAAATATTATGAAGAACATCCAGAAATAGTAGATAAAATCTTAAAAGAAGGAACAGAGAAGGCTAGAAAAACAGCACAAGAGACAATGAAAAAGGTAAAGAAAGCAATGAAATTAGATTATTTTGAATAGTGTCGCATAGACAAACGAACTTAATGCGACATGTCGCGTAGACAAACGAACCTAATGCGACAAAATGGAGGTAAAAGATGTTTACAGATTATACAAAAATCATTATCAAATCAGGAGATGGAGGAAATGGAGCTGTATCTTTCAGACGTGAAAAATATGTAGCAGCAGGACGGACCTGATGGTGGAGATGGTGGAAAAGGTGGAGACATCTATTTCCAAGTGGATAAAGATAAAAATACATTAATTGATTTTCGTTATAATAAAAAATTTAAAGCAGGAAATGGTGAAAACGGTAGTGGAAGTCACTGTAATGGAAAATATGGAAAAGACTTATACATCAAAGTTCCAATAGGTACAGTAGTAAAAGATGTAGAAACCGGAAAAGTGGTAGCGGATTTGTCGACACCAGGACAAACAGAATTGGTTTTGAAAGGTGGAAGAGGAGGAAGAGGAAACTCCCATTTTGCTACTTCAACAAGACAAGCTCCTAGATTTTCAGAAGATGGAGATAAAGGAGAAGAAAAAGAAGTCATTTTAGAATTAAAATTATTGGCAGATGTAGGACTATTAGGATTTCCAAATGTCGGAAAATCCACATTTTTATCAATTGTTACTGATGCAAAACCTAAAATTGCGAATTATCATTTTACGACTTTACAACCAAACTTAGGTGTTGTTAAAACAAAAAATGGTGATGGATTTGTCATTGCAGATATTCCAGGAATCATAGAAGGTGCTAGTGAAGGTGTAGGTTTAGGAATTCAATTTTTAAGACATGTAGAGAGAACAAGATTATTATTACACTTTTTAGATGTATCAGGACAAGAAGGAAGAAATCCAGTAGATGATTTTTATACGATTAATAAAGAATTAAAAAATTATAGTGAAAAACTAAGTACTAGAAAACAAATCATTGTAGCAAATAAAATTGATGTACAAAATGAAGAATTGATAAAAGAAGTAGAAGATTTGGCTAAAAAAGAAGGATTAGAAATATACAAAATATCAGCAGCCACAAAACAAGGTGTACAAGAATTAATTGACCATGTAGCAGAAGTATTAAAAACATTACCAAAAGAAGAATTGGTAGAAATAGAAGATAAAAAAGTATATACATTAGAAGAAAAAGATGATGATTGGACAATTAAGATAGAAGATGGTGTCTTTATTGTATCAGGAAGGGCAGTTCAAAGATTAATGGGAAGAGTCAATATTGAAGATAATGAATCTATGTATTATTTACAAAAATGCTTAAAAAATATGGGAATTGAAGATAAGCTAAAAGAAATGGGCGTTTGTGAAGGTGATACGGTTATATTAGATGATTGGGAATTAGAATGGTATGAGTAAAAAAATTAAAAATACCAGTTGACGAATGGGCGAAAAAATGGTATAACTATAAAGTAAATTTTATGGCCCCTTGGTCAAGCGGTTAAGACGCCACCCTCTCAAGGTGGAATCATGGGTTCGATTCCCGTAGGGGTCACCAAATATTAAAAGGGAGTAGCTTTTAATTACTAATCAACAGTCGCGATAGTTATATCTGGTTAGTAAGCTTTTTATAAAGTAAGCAAGACTTTTAAAAGGATAAAATCTTTTTAAGGGTCTTTTTTTGTTGAATCGGAAACATTATTTTTTCTATTTAATAAAAATAGTCATACAAATTTTCTTATGATAACAAAAAAGATTTTATTTCCAAATATAAAGGAAACGGAGGTAGAACATGTAAGGATAAATAAAAAATAGTTCATTTTTATGGAAAAAATCAAACCAAAATATTGATATATTTTCATGGTTTGGATAAAATAAGAGTGAAAATATGTGAGAAGAAGAAAAAGATTGAATATTCAAAATTTTTCAATCAAATGGAAATTTAAGAAAGGAAATGTGAAAATATGGAAGCAAAAAACTGGTTTAACAAAGAAGTAAAGGATGTTGAAAAAGAATTAGAAACAAACCAAGAGACTGGTTTAACAGCAGAAGAAGTAGTCAAGAGAAGAGAAAAATATGGGTTAAATCAATTAAAAGAAAAGAAGAAAAAATCTTTATTCATGAGATTTGTAGATCAATTTAAAGATTTTTCCATCATCATTCTAATTATTGCTGCGATTGTATCAGGTGTGGTAGGCGTAGCAGAAGGAGAAGGAATTACAGATACGATTATTATCTTAATTGTTGTTATTTTAAATGCAGTAATTGGTGTTACACAAGAATCAAAAGCAGAAAAGTCACTTGAAGCATTACAAAAACTAACAGACCATGCATCTAAAGTTATCAGAGATGGAAATGTAACAGTGGTTCCTGCAAAAGAGCTAGTACCAGGAGATATTGTGGTATTAGATACAGGAGATTATATCCCAGCAGATCTAAGAATTGTAGAAGCAGTTAATTTAAAAACACAAGAATCATCATTAACAGGAGAATCTGTACCAGTTGATAAAACAACAGAAAAAATCGATGGAGAAGATGTAGGAATTGGTGATAGAACCAATATGCTATTCTCATCTAGTTTAGTTACTTATGGTAGAGGAAAGGGAATTGTTGTAGAAACAGGAATGACAACAGAAGTTGGAAAAATTGCAGAAATGATTAATGAATCAGAAGAACAAATTACACCTTTACAACAAAAATTGAACAAATTAGGAAAAACATTAGGAATTGCAGCAATTGTGATTTGTATTGTTATCTTTATTATAGGATTATTCCAACAAAAAGAACCAATTCATATGTTTATGACAGCTGTATCATTAGCCGTAGCAGCTATTCCAGAAGGATTAGTAGCTGTATCAACCATTGTATTGGCAATTGGTGTACAAAAAATGGTTAAGAGAAATGCAATTGTTAAGAGATTACCAGCAGTTGAAACATTAGGAAGTGCAACGGTTATCTGTTCAGATAAAACAGGAACCTTGACACAAAACAAAATGACAGTAGAAAAAGTATTTTTAAATGGAGAAATTAAAGACCTAGAAGAAATTGATAGCAAAAATGTGTCAGACGATATGACCACATTGGTATATGCCAATATGTTATGTAATGACACAAAAATTGCCAAAGATGGAACCTTAACAGGAGATCCAACAGAAACGGCATTGGTAGATATGGCATTTACATTAAATTTTGACCCATCCATTTATGATAGAATGGTACGTATTGCAGAAGTACCATTTGATTCTGATAGAAAATTAATGACAACCGTTAATAAAGTAAACCAAAGTTATATTGCTTATACCAAAGGTGCTGTAGATGAATTACTAAAAATTTGTAAAGGATATGCATATCATAACGAAATCAAAGAAGATTTAGATAATTATGTAGTAACCATTAAACAAAAAAATGAAGAAATGGCAAAAGAAGCTTTAAGAGTGTTAGCATGTGCATATAAAGAATTTGACCATGAACCAACAAAAGAAGAATTAGATAATATAGAAAGTGATTTAATCTTCGTGGGAATGGTTGGAATGATAGATCCACCAAGAGAAGAAGCAAAAAAAGCAGTAGAAAAATGTAAGACAGCAGGAATCAAAACTGTAATGATTACAGGTGACCACAAAATTACAGCAACAGCTATTGCAAAGAAATTAGGTATATTAGAAAATGAAGATGAAGCCATTACTGGTGCAGAGTTAGAAAAAATGTCTGATGAAGACCTACAAAAAAATGTAAGACATTACTCTGTGTATGCGAGAGTTTCTCCAGAGCATAAAGTAAGAATTGTAAAAGCATGGCAAAAAAATGGCGAGATTGTAGCTATGACAGGAGATGGAGTTAATGATAGCCCAGCATTAAAAACATCAGATATTGGTTGTGCAATGGGAATTGTAGGAACAGATGTTGCCAAAGAAGCAGCAGATGTTATTCTAACAGATGATAACTTTGCAACCATTGTATCAGCAGTAGAAGAAGGAAGAAGAATTTATGACAATATATTAAAAGTTATCCAATTCTTATTATCAAGTAATATAGGAGAAGTGGTTGTATTATTCTTAGCAACACTATTAACACCATTATTTGCTAGTTGGTTTGGAATAACCGATATTGCACATTTAGAAATCTTATTACCAATTCACATTTTGTGGATAAACTTAGTAACAGACTCTCTACCAGCATTAGCTCTAGCATTTGACCCAGCAAATGCAGATATCATGAATAGAAAACCAAATAAGCCAGGAAAAGGTGTATTCACAAAAGGAATGACATGGAGAGTGATATATCAAGGTGTTATGATAGGATTATTAACACTTGGAGCATTTATGATAGGACTTGCAACAACAACAGAACCAATTGATGGATTAACATTAGATGAATCAAAAATAGAAGTAGGTCAAACCATGGCATTTGTAATATTAGCCTTTTCAGAATTAGTACATGTATTTAATGTAAGAAATAATAAAAAATCTATCTTTAAAACAAAAGTATTTAATAATAGTAAATTAATCTGGGCAGTACTTGGTTCAGCATTACTAATGGGCGTTATCTTAGCAGTACCTGCCTTAAGAGGTATCTTTAGTATACCAGTATTACCAACAGAAAATATTATCGAATTAATTGGCTTAGTGATTTCACCATTAATTATTGTAGAATTGTTTAAATTGTTTAAGATTAATAGTTTTAAGGATGAATAAAAGGAAAAAGCAACTTTCACACGAAAGTTGCTTTTTAACAGACTGCTCTCAAATCTATATTTCGTATAGTTTCCAGCAGTCTAAAATCATTTCTGCTGTCCTCGTTGATCTGTTTTTCATCCACTGAGAATAACAATAGGGGCAGGCGTGCACATCCCATTTGCCAAGATTCCTTACAAAACAAGGCATATTTTCACCTTTCTGCCTTGTTTCTGGATTACAATAACCTTCGAACTCGATAGGACAAATACATTTTTTCCCTTCACGGTTAATTTTCACCGTTTCAGGAGAAAGATTATCCTGACAAAAGTTTTGATAATCGACTGAAATTATAGGAATTGATGAGATAAGTGGGTTTGCATCAAAGGGCAGTGGTAGAAGGACTTTATCAATCTTTTCAATTTTTCTGCCTTCAAATGGATTGTAGTCATCCATAATAAACCCTTTTCCCATGCATTTTCGGCACATGTGTCCTGCTAGGTGGTCGTCTTCACCACGAGGATAGATCCGTCCTTCAATTCCGCTACCATTGCATTTGGGACAAATTTTTTTGTATTTCATTTTTAAAGACTCCTTTCATAATGATAATACATAGGTTTTTACTTTACAATAAATAGTATAGCACAAAAATATACTTATATCAATGTTTGTAGAGAATTTGCTGTATTTAATTTATGATAAAATCACTTTAAAAGTTTAGAAACGAATATTTCAC
>CAMLYR010000049.1 GCA_946491915.1 uncultured Clostridium sp. | reverse complement strand
AGGAATAGAATATTATTCTATAGGAAGATAAATGAGGATTTTTTAAATATCGTAACTTTCTTCTCTAAGATATTGAAAAAAATATATAAAAATGTATAATAAAAAAGATAAGATTAAATACAAAAGAAATAAGGAGGAAATATGGAAGAAATTGATTTAAAAGAATTGTTCTTAATGTTTTGGAAAAGAAAAGCAGAAATTATTTTAATCATTGCAATATTTATCGTTATTGGTTTTATATACACATCCGTATTCACAAAACCAATGTACACATCATCAACAACATTGGTACTAGCAGGGACGAATGATGAGGATAGTGAAAATCAAACTTCAATAACTACAACAGACTTAACACTTAACTCTAAACTAGTTTCTACATATAGTCAATTGGTAAAAAGTAATAAAGTTGTAAGACAAGTTATATCTAATTTAGGAATAGATATTCCTGAAGAAGAGCTAAGAGATAATATAAGTGTAAGTTCAGTATCTGATACAGAATTAATAAAAATTACTGTAACAACAGATAACTCTAAATATTCAGCTGATATTGCCAATGAAACAGCAAAAGTATTTACTTCTGAAGTTGGTGAAATATATAATATAAACAATGTTCATGTTGTTGATGAGGCGGAAGAATCTGAAACGCCATCAAATATCAATCATAAAAAAGATGTTATTATGTTTACAGCAATTGGTTTAGTGATTGCATTTGCATATGTAATAGTAGCAAGTATGCTAGATACAACAGTTAAAACAGAAGAAGAAGTTGAAAGATTGGTTAATTTACCAGTACTTGCATCTATTCCAATGTATGACCCATCTGAAATTAAGAAAAGCAAAAGAGGAGGAAGAAGAAAAAGATGAGAGAAAATTTAATAGTCCATCAAGATCCAAAATCACCAATATCAGAAATATTTAGAACATTAAGAACCAATATTCAATTTATGAATGTGAAAAAACAACTAAAATCCTTACTTATTTCATCTACATTACCAGGAGAAGGAAAAAGTTGGGTTAGTTCCAATTTAGCAGTTGCATTTGCACAAGCAGGAAAAAAAGTTATTTTGGTAGATGCCGATATGAGAAAGGGAACACAATATTCCATATTTGGAGTTTCTCCAATACCTGGACTTTCAAACTACTTATCAGGAATTAGTCCAAATTCACAAGATGCTTCCATAGATTTAGCAGATTATATTCAGGAAACGGAGATAGATAATCTTTATATAATGCCAGCTGGAAATATTCCACCAAACCCATCAGAGCTATTAGTATCACAACAAATGAATGATTTGTTAGAAAAATTAAAACAAATTTGTGATTTGGTAATTATAGATGGAACACCAAATGGATTGGTAACTGATTCACTAATATTAACTGGAATTGTAGATTCAACAATTATTGTTACAGCAAGTGGATATACAAAAAAAGAGGCATTAAAGAAAATTGTTAATAATATTAAAAATATTGGAGGAAGTATAGCAGGAATTGTGTTAAATAAAGTTCCTACAAATGCTAAGAAATACGAAGACTCATATTATTACGGTTCAACAGCCATGACAACTGTAAGACCAAGAAATCCAAGACCTGCACCAAATAGTAGACCAACCAATAAAGCATCTAGACCAAATAGTGTACAAAATAAGAGAGAAGACATGAAAAGAAGAGTAAGACCAGAAAATCCACAATTAGATAGGATTCAACAAGCAGAAAGACCAAAAGCAAATGAGATTGAACAACCAAAATCATTAGAAAATAAGATAAAAATAGAAAATTCTGACGATGTATCTTTAGAAAAAACAACAGATATATTAAATCAAATAAATGCATATTTAGATGAAGAAAAAAAGAATTTAAGTAACAAATTATAAAAAATATTTTATACCCTCTAGTAATGATAACTAGAGGATTTTTTTGTTATAGGGAAAAGTAATTTTTTCTATAACAAAAAACAACGTTGCACAGAAAAATTGCTGTGCAATTTTTCGCGTCGACAAATCTATATTGTTACTTAAAATATCATAAAAAATTATGACAAAAATCATCAAAATGTAACAAAATTTGAAATAAATATTGAAAAATTCTAAAGTTAACGATATACTAATAAAGTGCAAGAAAATAAACAAAGCAAAAAAAGGAGCAAAAGAAAAATGATAGACTTTCATTCACATATATTACCAAATATTGATGATGGTTCAAGAAGTATAGAAGAAACTTTTAATTTAATAAAAGAAGCAGAAAAAGCAGGATTTGAAGCAGTGATATCTACATCACATTATATGGAACACTATTATGAGACAGATGTACCAGAAAGAGAAGTATGGGTAAAAGCCATATTAGAAAATTTAAAAACAAAAAATATTAATACCAATTTATATTTAGGAAATGAAATATATTTTACAGATCATATTATAGAATTACTAGAAAAAAGAAAAGCCTCAACAATCAATGACACAAGTTATGTGTTATTTGAATTACCATTAAATGCAGAGCCAATGAATTTGTATGATGTTGTTTATGACATGTTACAATATAAATTGGTTCCTATATTAGCACATCCAGAAAGATATAGTTTTGTTCAAAAAGAGCCAGACTTAATCTATGACTTGATTGAAAAAGGTGTGTTAATGCAAGCAAATTATGGAAGCATTATAGGGCAATATGGAGAAAAGGCACAAATGATTGTCAGAAGATTTTTTGAAAATAATATGATACATTTCTTGGGGTCAGATGTGCATAGGCAAAATACAATTTATCCCAAAATACCACAAATCTTAGATGAAATTGCAGATATTATTGGAGAAGAAAAATTAGAAGAATTAACAACAACAAATCCTAAATTGGTATTAAATAATAAAAAGATTGAAATTGATGAACCATTTGATTTTAAATTAACATTAAAAGAAAAAATCATTATGAATTTTAAGAAATAATTAGCTATATATTCATTGATAATCATGTTATGAAACAATACAAGTATAATCCTTTCATAGCAACATTTAGAAAATTGCATAATATAATGAGAATGAAGGAATATCAGATAAAATAAATTACGAAAGATGTTATGAGATATTCATGAAATGATTAAGGAGAAAAGATAAAATTAAAGTGCATTTTAATTTTATGGAAAGGAAGTTAAAACATGAGAAAATATTTTGGAACAGATGGCATTAGAAGAATTGCCAATACAGAATTAACACCAGAATTGGTGTACAAGGTTGCAAAGGCAGGAGCATATGTATTGTCTAAACATGCAGACCACACACCAACGATTTTAATAGGTAGAGATACACGTTTATCAGGAACACTTATTGAAAGTGCTATGACAGCAGGATTTTTAAGCTATGGAGCAAAAGTAAAACTATTAGGAGTTATCCCAACACCAGCAGTTGCCTATTTAACAAGAAAATTAAAAGCAGATGCAAGTGTAGTTATTTCTGCTTCACACAATACTTTTGAATTTAATGGAATTAAATTCTTTAGTAATAAAGGAATGAAAATACCAGATTCTCTAGAAGAAGAGATAGAAGAAGTCATGGATTCTGGAAAATTAGAAGAATTAACAGCGAAAAATGAAAAAATTGGTGTAGCTGAATATTGTTTTGATTTAATGAATGAATACATATATTTCTTTAGAAAACATTTTGATGATGCAATTGAAAAACATTTAAGAGATGACTTTGTTGTAGGAATTGATACAGCCAATGGAGCAACATCAGTTGTAGCAGAAAAGGTATTTAAAGACTTAGGAATCAATTATAGAATTATCAATAATACACCAGATGGAATTAATATCAATGAAAATTGTGGATCTACACATTTAGACAATTTAAAGAAATTTGTTGTAGAAAACAAATTAAGTTTAGGAATTGCCTATGATGGTGATGGAGATAGATGTTTAGCCATCGATGAAAAAGGAAATGAAATTGATGGAGATAAATTATTAGCAATCATTTCTTCAAGTTTAAGAAAAAAAGGTAAATTAAACAAAGATACCATTGTAGCAACAATCATGAGTAATTTAGGTTTAAATAAATATGCTGAAAATAATGGATTACAATTAATACAAACAAAAGTAGGGGATAGATATGTATTAGAAGAAATGTTAAAAGAAGGATATAACTTAGGAGGAGAGCAATCAGGACATGTGATTTTGTTAGACTACAATCCTACAGGAGATGGTATCTTAACTTCTTTAATGTTAATTCAAACCATTTTAGAAGAAAATAAAACAGCATCAGAATTAGCAAGTATTATTAAACTATATCCTCAAGTATTAATCAATGCAAAAGTAAATGCAGATAAAAAATATGATTATGAAAAAGATGCAGATATTAAAAAAGCAATTGAAGATGTTGAAAAAGAATTTGCTGGAAATGGAAGAGTGGTTATTAGACCATCAGGAACAGAACCATTAGTAAGAGTCATGATTGAAGGAGAAGACCAAGAATATATAACAAAAAGAGCAAAAGAAATTGCAGATTTAATTGAGAAAAAGTTGAAATAGAGACAACGATTAAAAAAATATAAATTTAAGGAAGCTATTACACTCTAGCCTGTACATGTTTTTATTATTTTTTACACCTTGTGTGTCGCAACCACTAATGTTGAAAGATAAATTTTTATCTAGTCTTAAATAAATTTAATCATAGCTAAAAATTTATCTTTCAACGTGTGAAGGTTGCTCCAATCGCACTCACTTCGTTCGTTTGGTCGCTTATGTGGTGTTTCAAATAATAAAAACATGTACAGGCTAGAGTGTAGTAGCTTCTTTTGGGGATAAAAAACAATTTTAAGCCATCATCATATTTTCTAAAATTTCAATAGCATTGCTTGCAGCACCTTTTCTTAAGTTATCTGCAACAACCCATAAATTCAGTCCATATTTCACACTGTTATCTCTACGAATTCTTCCAACAAAAACCTCATCATAGCCATCTGCTTTTGTGGCAATTGGATAGTAATTTTTTTCAATGTCATCAACAACAATGACACCAGGATAATTTTGCAATAACTGTCTTACATCATATAAGTCAAAATCTTTTTCAAATTCAATATTAATAGACTCACTATGACAATTCAAAACAGGTACACGAACGGTTGTCGCTGTAATTGGTAAATCAGGTCTATTTAAAATTTTTCTAGTTTCATCTATCATTTTATGTTCTTCTTTGGTATATCCATCATCCATAAATACATCAATTTGTGGTAAGCAGTTATTAAAGATAGGATAAGGAAATTTTTTAGGAGCAAATCCATTCATTCCATTTTCCAAATCTTCAATGCCTTCTCTTCCAGCACCTGAAACAGCCTGATAAGTGGAATATACAATTCGTTTTATATGGTATGTATCATCTAAAGGTTTTAAAGGAACAACTGCTTGAATCGTTGAACAGTTTGGATTGGCAATAATTCCTTTATTCTTAAAAGCCTCTTTCATGTTAACTTCTGGAACAACCAAAGGAACATCTTTATCCATTCTATACACACTACTATTATCAATACAAATACAGTTGTGTTCTACAGCGATTGGTATAAATTTCTTAGAAACAGCTCCTCCAGCACAAAAGATGGCATAATCAAAAGGTTTGTTAAAAGAATTTTCAGTTAATTCTTGAAGAATATAGTTATTTCCTAAAAATTCAATTTTCTTTCCAGCAGACTTCTTAGAAGAGAATAAAGTAAACTCAACATTTGAAAAACTTTTTTCCTCTAATACCTTTAAGGCAGTTCTTCCAACAACTCCACTGGCACCAACGATTGCTACTTTAAATTTATTTTTCATACAAACTCCTCCTGTAAAAGTATATGTACTATTTGTCATAAAAATGTCCCATTGAGATCGTTTTTGTTTGCGACATGTCGCATAGAGTTCGTTTGTTGATGCGACATTTGTCTCATTGGGATCGTTTCTGTTTGCGACATTTCAAAAGAAGTGTATCACAAGAATAAAATAAATGCAATAAATTGCACATTACTGTGCAATTTGACATTCTATTTTTCTAACGATTATTCTTAAATATTCAAAGATGGCAATGATGAAAATAGCAGCCATTACATAAACATATCTTAAAAGAATAGCTCCAAATTCCCCGAATGATGGTATGACAAAACTCATTCCAAGGATGGTTCCAATGGCTTTTTTTAGATATTGATTATCTACAGAGAACAAAGCTGTAAAAGCAATTGCCATGAAAACCAATAAAGCATGTGTAGGAATCCAATGGAATATAAGTATGAAGACACCAATTCCAAGTGTAGCGCCACCAATTTGTGAAAGTAGCTTACTTTTTTGCTTTTGAGTATCAATTTCTAAACAACTATAGGTAATTAAAGGTAGCCAATAACTTCTAATTGTTCTATCTGTTATCAAATCCATAAACACACAAGTAATCCATAAAATAAAAGCTGTACGAACAGCAAAACGTATTCTAGGAACCCTAAAATTTAGTTCTTTCTTTATATGTTTTATATTATACACAACTAGATCAAAATCAGAAACTACATTTTCATCAATTTTTGCCTTTCGGTTATAAATCTTCATATAGATATACCCAATACCTAATGCTACAATGATTGCTACAATACGTAAAGGAATTTCTGATATAGAAATTGGGTAACTTTGAAACATAATAAATTCATATCCATATAAAAAATAATTAGATTCTTTTTGTTTGGCAGTTGTTAGATAAATAATGATAAATGGAATGACTAAATTTAAAACAATAGAAGTATATAAGTTTAAACTAGCAATGCTTGCAAGTATTGCTATCACAATGAGCATAAAAGCCATTTGTGCATAAGTTTTGATACTCTTTAATTCATTTACCTTTAACATGCAAACAAAAATTAAAATAATTCCAATCACACTATGATTTGTTCCAAAACAGTTTTCTATTAACACCATGATGAGTAATGGAACAACAACATTTGGTAATATCTTAAAAAAGTTTTTTAGATATCGTTTCATGGTTTTAAAAATTCTTTCAAAATCAATTTTTTTCGTCACAAAAAACAACTCCTTTCTCAATAATAATTTTAAAAGGTTACTTGTACATTATCAGTACTTTCAGATAATGTCATCTATACTTGTTTTTTATGGATTGATTATGATGATAAAACGAAATAAGAAAATCAAATAGTTTTAAGTTAGCGTGATTTTCCTATACAATAAAAAATTCTTAGTACATAAGACCAAGAGAGTTAATATTTTTCAAAAATAAAAAATTCCTACATAACTATTTTATCACCAATATGCTTTTATGTCAATTTTTTGACCGAGTATACAAGTCATGTTCGACCAAGCATACAAGTCATGTAGCAGAACATAAAATCAAAAAAAGAATATTATATACTAAACATAATATGGAGGTGCTATATGTAAATGAAAGAAAAAACAGTAAATGAATTAGAATTGGGAGAAATAGGTGTTGTTAATAAGATTATAGGGGAAGAAACTATTAAAAGAAGATTATTAGATTTAGGATTAATAGAGGGAACAAGTATAAAACCAGTTTTAATAAGTCCATCAGGAGATCCGAGAGCTTTTGAATTTCGTGGGAGTTTAATTGCTATCCGAAAGGAAGATGCAGAAAACATAAAAGTGAAATAAGAAAGAAAATATACATTTTTATACGATAATGGGAATTACTTTTTCTATACTACAAAAACAAAAATAATGGAATTTTTATATCATAAAGTAGTAACAAAATTGCCAAAATATATATACAATACAATAGATGTACATTGGTAAAATCAGAGATTTTGACATTTATATGTACAAAATAACCAAAGAAAACAAAAGGAGGATTTTATGAATGGAAAAGAAAAGTTATCTATCAGGCAAAAGGAAACAAAGCGAAAAAGTAATTATACAATTGCATTAGCAGGAAATCCCAATGTTGGAAAATCAACCATATTTAATAATCTAACAGGAATGAATCAACATACTGGTAATTGGACAGGAAAAACAGTTGCAAATGCAACAGGGTATTTCGAATATAGAGGAGAAATATATAAACTTGTTGATATTCCTGGTACATATTCTATTATGTCTCATTCTGAAGAGGAAGAGATTGCTAGAAACTATATTTGTTTTGGAAATCCAGATGCAACTATTGTTGTAGTAGATGCCACCTCTTTAGAAAGAAATTTAAATCTTGTATTACAAATAACCGAAATTACGGATAATTTAATTGTTTGTGTGAATCTATTAGATGAAGCTAGAAAAAAGAAAATAGAAGTTAATCTAGAAGAACTATCTAACATATTAAAGGTACCAGTTGTGGGTGTTACTGCTAGAAAGAAAAAGACATTAAATAATTTGTTAAAAGTGATGAGAACTGTTTGTGAGGGAAAAGAGGAGAAACATAAAATTTATCAAATACAATATCAGGAAAAGATAGAAAAAGCAATTGAACAAGTACAAGAAATCATTATGGAACAGTATGAAATTGAAGAAAAACTAGCAAGATGGATAAGCATAAAAGTGTTAGATGGAGAAGAGCGTATTTTAAAAGAAATAGAAAAACAATTGAATATACAATTAATCAATCATAGTAAGGTAGATAAAGCTAGAAGAGAAGCTCTAGAGATATTAGAAGAGGAAGGAATTTATCAAGAAGAATTTAAAGAAAGAATTGTATCAACAATTGTAAAAGATGCAGAAGAAATAGGGAAAAAGGTATGCCAATTTAGAAATAAAGATTATGCTAGTAGAGATAGAAAAATTGATAAAATATTGACTTCTAAAAAATATGGAATTCCCATTATGATTTTGTTCTTATTACTCATATTTTGGATTACGATTGTAGGAGCCAATTATCCATCACAATTTTTATTTAGTATATTTGGAAATATACAAGAAAAACTAATCGAATTTGCTACATATATACATTGCCCAGAATGGTTGTCTAATATGCTAATTTTAGGTGTTTACCAAACTTTAACATGGGTCATATCGGTTATGTTACCACCAATGGCTATCTTTTTTCCATTGTTCACCATATTAGAAGATTTAGGATATTTGCCAAGGATTGCTTTTAATATGGATGGCTTTTTTAAAAAGGCTTGTTGCAGTGGAAAACAAATGATTACCATGTGTATGGGATTTGGTTGTAATAGTTGTGGAGTCACAGGATGTAGAATTATCGATTCACCAAGAGAAAGATTAATTGCTATATTAACCAATAATTTAGTTCCATGTAATGGAAGATTTCCATTTTTAATTACCATTGCGACGATATTTATAGCAGGAACAATAGGGGGAATAGGGGCCTCTATTGTATCTACAATAGCCGTTATGTTTGTGATTATATTAGGGATTATCATGACATTGGTGATATCTAAAATCTTATCAAAAACTATTTTAAAGGGAATGCCATCATCTTTTGTGTTAGAATTGCCACCATATCGAAAGCCACAATTTTTAAAAGTATTGGTTAGGTCTATTTTTGATAGAACTATTTTTATATTAGGAAGAGCAATTGCAGTTGCAGCGCCTGCTGGTCTTGTTATATGGTTATTTGCCAATATTGGCATACAAGGACAAAGTTTATTAACGATGATTGCAAACTTTTTAGAACCATTGGCAAAACTTATGGGATTAGATGGATATATTTTAACAGCCTTTATATTCGGAATACCTGCAAATGAAATTGTACTTCCGATTATCCTTATGTGCTATATGCAAGGTACTTCATTAGTGAATATGGAAGATACTTTTGCAATAGGGGAAATCTTAAGACAAAATGGTTGGACGATATTAACAGCGATTAATGTTATGTTATTTACTGTATTTCATTTTCCTTGTGCGACAACTCTACTTACTATTAAGAAGGAAACAGGTAGCTGGAAATGGACAGCAATTGGCTTTTTAATTCCAACGGTTTGTGGTGTTGTTCTTTGTATGTTGACGACTTTGGTTTATCATGTTTTTGTAATTTAACATAATTTATGGTATAATGACATTAGACCAATGTCTGCTCAACGCCAAATAAAATGACAGGAGGATTAAATATGCTAGGATATATAAAAAAAATGTTGCCATACCCCTATTGCTATCTTGGTGATGCTGGTATTATTTACAGTATAGCAGAAGATAGCGAATTACGGAAAAAAGTAAAATATAATGGGGAATTGGATCAGTTTGAAATCCCCATTTCAGAGTTGAACAAAAGAGGAAAACCTTCATCTATAGTTCGTTTTCCTCAGAAAATAGAAGGGACGCCTATCAGCTGGTATGTTGATAGAAGCGATAACTTCTGTTTTAAAATTGAATAAATATACTCCCCATGTTGGCGTTGCATGGGGAGGTTTATATATTTAGCTTTGAAACTTTTTAGGAAAATTTTACTGTTCGCTTGTTTTTTGATGTGAAATATTGTAATATAATGACAACCTTTCTTGTCATGAAGGTAGTTCTTACATAGAGCGGAAAGGGGGTAAATGTG
>CAMLYR010000048.1 GCA_946491915.1 uncultured Clostridium sp. | reverse complement strand
GTCTTGGCGAAGCACGCTACATTAACAACGAAGAAGGACAGGGCATGTGGGTACATCTTCAGTTGTATTTGTTGGTGTTCCATCTACTTTTGCATCAGCATTTCTAATATCAACTTTTGTATCTGTTCCTGTAAATGGATCTACACGAACAGAGAATGTTACAGTAGCTGTTCCACCTTCAGCAACAGTTACATCAATTCCTTCAATTAATTGTTGTTCTTCATAATTTCCTTGATTATTCACTTTGATTGAATCTGGAACAAGTGTTGTTCCTTCTGGTACTGTATCAGATACTTTTACAGTTCCAGCTGCTTCTCCATGATTTGTTAATGTAATTGTATATTCAATGACACCTAATTCATGAAGTTCTTCTCCTTCTTCTTTTCCTTCATAATCACTTAATTTTACTGCTGTTATATTGGCTACTTTTGTTTCTTCTGAAGGTACTGGTTCTTCAGGTGTATTTGGGTCTTCTGTAATATATGCTGTATTTTGAACTTTTGATGTGTAGTCATTTTCTACTGTTTTTTCTACAGCTGTTACTACAATTTCTACTTTAACTGTTTTTTCGCCTGGCACAGCAATAGAATAGTTTCCACTTGTTAATTGATTTTCTGTTATAGCAGTTTCTTTACCTTCACTGTCATAGAATTTTGCACTTTCAAATGTTGTTCCATTAGGTGTTGGATCTCTTAATATAACTGTTCCTTCTTGGTTTCCTTTATTAGTTAATTCAATTGTATATTTAATTTGTTCTCCCACTTTAACTGATGGTTTATCAGCCTTCTTCGTAGCATTGATATCTACTGTGTTTACGTCTTCTGAATCTGTTGGTTTTTCATTATCTCCAACCAATGCCACATTTTCTATTACACCATCAATATTGGTTACTTCTACTGAGAATACAACATTTACTGTTGAATTTTCTGCTACATCTACTAAAATGCCAGAAATTAATTCATCAGCTGAATATGTTTTATCTCCCACTGTCACATTTCCTGTCATTTTTGCATTTTGTAATATGTTTGCTAAATCTTCATCTTTTACAATGATACTTCCTGGTATTTCACCTGTATTTTGTACAGAAATTGTATATGTAATAATGTCTCCAACTTTTGCTACATCAACTGGTGTTCCTTCTCTTGTGATAACACGTGTTTTATCTGTTGTAATGACTGATGTTTCTGTTGGATTTCCTTCATTACTTTCTTCACCATTTGCAATAGCAACATTTCTAATTGTTCCTGTTGCATCATCATTAACTCTTACTGTAAATTCCACTGTTGTTGTTTCTTTAACCTCTTCTGTTGATGCATCTACATCTACTAACCATCTTAAAGATGTTACATTACCTTCTGTATCTGCAAATGTTTCAACCTCTCCCATACTAGATACATATGTTGTACCTGCTGGTATAGCATCTGTTACATAGATTCTTTCTATTCTTTCATAAGTATTATTTGTTACTGTGATTGCATATGTAATCGTTTCTCCTGGTTGAACTAGTGTACTTCCTGATTGTGTTGTAGCTGTTTTAGTTACTGTAACATCAGTTGGTTCTACTGATTCAATATTACTATATGCACTAGCAAAAGATGCTTGTAAACTTGTTGGTGCCCATACTTTGTCTTCACCTTCTGCTACTAATTGATCTGGATATACAACTGTTTCTTCTCTTGAAATGGTTGTTTCTTGAATATTGTCTGTTGTTGTAGTTGTTCCTGTTCCTCCTGTTGTTGTTCCAGTAGCTCCAGTTGTACCTGTTGCTCCTGTTCCAGCAGTTCCTTGGGTTCCTTCAGCTGTTGTTGTATCTGTATCGCCTGTTCCTGCTGCTTCTGTTCCTTCTGTTGGAGCAGTAGTTTCTGTGTCTGTTCCTTCTGTTGCCTGTTCCTCAGCACTTTGTGTTGCTGGTTCTCCTGACTGTTCTTGTGTATCAGTCGTTGTTTGTTCTTCTTGTGTCGTTCCAGTTGTTTGTTCATTGTAGCTTGATAAATCTGTAGCTTCTGTAGTTCCTCTGTTTCTTAAGAACACTACAGTACCTACGATAGCTGCGATTAATAATACGGCTATGATGATAATTGCTACTATTGTTTTCTTGTCTGGCACTTTTGTATAACCTGCCATCTTAATTCCTCCCTTTTACTCAATTTGTTTTGCTTTAAGTATTAATCGTTCTCTATTTCCGTTTGTACATGTAATGAGTGTCACTTCTCTTATTGTTTCATCATTTGTGGCTAAAATACTAACATCGTTTGGATCTGTAACAAATATATCGTAAATTTCATATTGCATTGTTGTTTTTGTTAAATCTGTTAATTCTACAATGTCACCAATTTCTAGATTTTTTGTTTTTCCAAACATGGTTCCATTATAGTTATTATGTCCTGCAATTGATAAATTTCCATAATCATTTACATTTCCACCCCAGTATCTTACAATGCCATATCGCATTGGTTCTTTTGTTTCTTCTGGGTTTGAAGTTTCTATTGCTAGTATTGGATATTGAATATCGATTTTAGGAATTGTCACAATTCCTATAACATCATATCCATTTAATTGTACTGTTTCACTATCTTGTATTTCTACATTTGAAAAAGTTTCAATTACTTCCTGATTTTCTTTTTCATTTTCCATGCTATTCCATTGTTTCGTTGCAATTAATGCAATAATTACAATGGCTCCTAATAATAATATGATAAATATTGCTCTATAAATTTTTAGTTTCATTATTTATCCTCTTTTTTGTTTAACTTTTTCATTCTTACAAAAACGATAATTAAAGCGATAACTACTACTGCTAAAGCTACAAATAATACAATGCTATCTCCTGTAATTGGTAGTCTTGCTGTTTCTTGAACAACTCTTGTTTCTTCTACATCTTCTCTTTCTTGATAAGGTGTTAAATCTGATACCATTAATTTGGCATCTGTTGTTACTGTCCCATCTTCTGCTGTTTTTCTAATTAAAACAACATATTGATCACCTTCAATAGCATCTACTGGTTGTCTGATTTCATTATTTTCAACATCTGTCCATGTAGCTTCTTCTATTAGTTGGTTATATAAGGTATAGAATTCAGAGGTCAATTGAATCTTTGAATATATATTTTCTGCGTTATAGCTTTCTTCATTTAGCAATTGATTTGCTAATGTGAATAATCTGCTATATGGTGTATTGTCAGTCACTTTTGTTAGTTGGTATTCGTATGTTGCATTGTCTGTATCTGTAATTCTTAATCCACCAACTGTAAGTGTTGTTTGAACACCATTAATTTCTTCGTTGATTTCTTCTAATTTTTCAACGGTTTCTGTACCAATCCTTTTGGTTGTGTTTTCAACATACTCCATATCTGTCTTATCTAGGGCGTTTGATAAATCAAGTTCAAGTACTTCTGTTGATTCTTGACCATCATATTTTACATAAAGATATGTTGTGTCGCCTGTAACAGCATTTGCATCGATTTGTGCTACATAATTTCCTTCTCCATCTCTTGCTGTTACAAAGTCCAAATCTTGTTCTGGTGTACTTGCACTGTTAGATACAGCAGAAGCAAAATTTGTTTGCATTAATTCTTGGATATATACTATATATTCTGTATCACCTTGCTCATCAGTATTACTGATTATTTGAACATTTTCATTTGTAACGGCTAAAACTATCATAGGTACTAGCATAATCATTATGAATAAAACGATAGCACCCGTAAGTTTTGCTTTAAAACTCTTCATAAATACTCCCCCTAAATAATATTTTTACAAATTTACGCCCACATTATATCACAATATTTTTCAAATGTATACCTTTTTTTGAATTTTTTTCTATTTCCGTAAGGTTTTAGCGTTTTTTTTGTGTCGAATTTTGTTGTATTTTCGCATCACTTTATGTTGACATGTTTTTTGTGATTTTTTCTACATAGCAGAAAATTTTCTGATACATTATTGATACATTATTTTGTTCAACTAATAATTTTTATATTTTTTTCTGCATAACGTTGTTTTTCCAAAGAAAAAATCACAATGCTATTTCTATTCAATTCATAACATCATGATTTTATTCTAAATTTATTACAACTTATTCAATTTTTTATAGACTATTATTAAATTTTTCTTATACAATAATTTTCTCACTCTCTTCAAGGACCTGTATTCACCTTTTAGTTAGACTTTTAGACAATTTCATAATTCAACAGTTCTACCTGATTGCTCACAAAATTCGTATTTGGCATTATATGTTTCGTTAAATCTGTAGACAAATACTTTTTATTATCATCTGCAAAAACCGTAACGATATTTCCTTCTTTATTTTCTTCTAAAATTCCCTCTGCATTCCCTTCTAATTTTTCTTCCACATTTTCTTCTAATCTTTCTTGTGCCAATACAGCTCCTATCAAATTTGCTCCTGATGAAATTCCAACACCCAATCCTAATTCTTTTACTAATTTTCTTGCCATATTCATGGCATCCTCGTCATTTATCAATAAAATTTCTTTTTCTATCATATCTCGATTCCTATCAAAAATATCTGGTACAAAATCATCTCCAATCCCTTCAATCTTATGTTGTTCTAGTATTTTACCATTTGGCAATATTGGCGTTTTTTCTAGCTGTAACGTTTCTTTACCTTGTTTTCCGATGCTTATAGAATCTGACAAGATTGGCATTTTTTCTGGTTCCAACGCATAGATTTTTATCTTATCATCTATTTCTTTCAATCGTTTTCCAATTCCGATTAATGTTCCACCTGTTCCCACGCCTGAAACAAATCCCCCAATTTTCTTTCCTTTTAATTGCTCTAAAATTTCTTTTCCTGTCGTTTCATAATGTGCCAATATGTTATCTTCATTTTCAAATTGGTTTGCTAAAAATCCATTTAATTTATTTGCTAATGTTTTTGCCTCTTCTACACATTTTATAAACCCGCCCTCTTCTTTTGATATTAATGTGATATTGGCACCATATAATTTCATTAATTCTATTCTTTCTTTGCTTGCCCAGTCTGGCATAAAAATATATACAGGATGTTTATAGTAAGCACCTAATGCTGATAAAGAAATACCTGTATTGCCACTTGTTGCTTCTATAATGGGCATGCTATCTTTTAATGCACCTCTTTTTTTCGCATTGTTTATGATGTAATATGCTACCCTATCTTTTATACTTCCTGTTATATTATACATTTCGAGTTTGACATATACATGATTTTCTTTTCCTTTATATGTATATTTAATTTTTATCATTGGTGTGTTACCAATTAATGTATAATTTTTCATAAAAATCTCTCCTTCTTTGTATGCATTTTGTGAATTTTCTATCCCTGATGATAGTATTACTTGCTTTTATGTATTATATTCAAAATTTGCTTTTCCGGATACTCACAAAAAAAGCCATACAAATTTTAATCCCCAAAAATTGTATAACTTTTTCTTATTGGATAAAAACTTTTCCTTTATATGAATTTTACTATATCAAATTTCAATTCTTTATTTTTCTCTTCGAATAATCCAATCTTTTTCACATTTGATAGGTAATTTCATTAACACCTTTTGTCCTTTTACCCCCGGACTAACAGATGGTATTTCTTCCTTAGTATCACAATCCCATAATTTCTCAATTGTAAATTGTACAGGTTCTAACTTGTATGGAATCAAAATCTCCATTTTATCTCCCACTTGAAGTTTATTTTTTATCTCAATAACTGATTTTTCTTCATCATATTCTACTACTTTTCCACCAAATTCATATTTTTCATTATATTGTCTTCCACCATATTCTTGTATATCTTTGTTATTTCTATCATTAAAATAAAATGTGGTTAAACCTCTTGTCTTTACTTTTTCTAATTCTTTTAAATATTTTGTGTAATCATAATGCTCTGGGTCTTTTTCATAATCGTCAATCGCATTTCGATAGGCACCTATAACACTTGCTAAATAGTATTCTGTTTTTAATCTTCCTTCTATTTTTAAGCTATCTACACCCATATCAATAATTTCTGGTATTTCTTTGATTAAGCACAAATCCTTTGAAGAAAAAATACTTGTTCCATATTCACTGGTTTCAATAGGCATCAATTCTCCTGGATTGTTTTTTTCCTCTGCATATAAATTATATGACCATCTACAACTTTGTGCACAATCTCCTAAATTCGCACTTCTACATGACATAAAATCACTTAAGAAGCATCTTCCTGAAAAAGCAAAACAAATCGCACCATGTATAAAGATTTCAATTTCCATGCCTTCTGGTTTATTTTCCATAATGTATTTTAGTTGCTCTTTATTCATTTCTCTTGCCATTATCATTCTTTTAGCTCCATTATGATACCAAAAATTTGCTGCATGAAGGCTGACAATATTGGCTTGTGTACTCACATTGATAGCTACACTTGGTGCATATTGCTTTAATACTTCTATAACCCCTCCATCTGCTGCAATGATTCCATCTGGATTTAATACTTCTAATTTTTTTGCCATTTCTATAATTTCTTCATATTTTTCGTCCCAAGCAAAAATATTTAAAGTTACATACACTTTTTTTCCAATACTATGTGCATATTTGATTGTTTTTTCTAAATCATCATCTTTCATGTCTGCTCTTGTTCTTAAAGATAATGATGATGTTCCACAATATACGGCATCTGCTCCATACAAGAAGGCAATTTTGGCTTTTTCATAAGAACCTGCTGGTGCTAATAATTCTACTTTTTTCACTTTTTTTCCTCTTTTCTTTATTTTCTCACATTTATGCTTGACAAATTTTATCATAAATTTGCCTTTTTTACAACAATTTTCTAAATTCTTCTATTTTATCTAAATATGTGGTATAATACTAGTGAGGTGAATGAAATGGCTTTTAATCCAAAGAGTAAAGAAGAATTTTTGAATTCTTTAAAAAATATAGAAATTAATAGACCACCAGCAGAAAATTTTATTGAAGATTTTGTACCTGTTGGATTATCTAATGTATATGAACTTTTTCTAAAATTGAAAGATGTTCCTCTTAGTACTGCCCAATTTAATTTTCTTGCTAATAAAGTCTCTTCTAATTATTCAGAAAATGTTTCTAACTTATTGCATAATCCAATTACTAGTGTTCAAATTGATCAATTATTGGAACTGTTAAAACAGGAATATCTTGCAATGGTTACATCTAATACTGAAAATCATCTATCAGAAGAAGAACAATCTCATCTAAAACAGATTATCAATAAACAATGTCCAGAAATCTTTTTAGATTTAATTGAAACCCCTGTTAGTGCTGAGGAATTTAAAAAGCAAAAAGATTTTGTAAATAGTGCTGTTTCCAATCTTTTAGAACAATATTATCAACAAACCTCTCCTCATGCTCAACAAAACTCAAATTATTTAAGTAGTGCTATCTATTTAATTTATCGAGAATTAAATCCAGAACTTTCTATTTCTATTTCAGGGCGTGAAAAAGGTAGAAAAAGTTTTAATGACAATGCCACTAAAGAATTAAATAAAGGTATTAGGAATATTCTTCCCAGTAACGTAAAAACAGGAATTACACTTTCTGATATGCAAAACCATATTGTTTCTAATTCAGAAAATCCGAATAATTTTACAGATAAAACAAATGCTGATTTTTCTGGTTTTACCATTGTGTTAAATCATATAGATGATGCCCTTCACCTTGATGAGAATGACCCTGAAAATGCAGAACTTTTAAAGCTAAAGAAACAAGCAACTGAAAATTTAAGATTTTTACATAGTGTAAAAAATTACTTAAGCATAAATGATGATTTTTTGTCGCAAGAGGAATATTTTCAGATATATATAGAATTGTTACAGCATTTACAAGATTGTACCTATCCGGAGTGTACACATGAAATAAAAGAAGGTTCTTATTCTTCTAGATTAGAATATGCTATTGCCAATTATAAGAAAAATATGGAAGCAAATTCATTTGCTCCTAATGCAACCGATGCTGAAACAGATGAATTGCGCAATCTTATTGATTGTTTAAAAAGAAGAGTATATGATAAATTGCAAAACGAGATGTTACAAGTTACTTTTCCACATGTACTAGAAGACCCCATACTTACTGACAAATTTAAAATAAAAGGAAATTTCGTTAAATTTGTCAAAAAAGAAAATGGTTTTTGTGCAATTTATTTTGAATTGGTTGATGCTTTGGGTCGAAAAACTGAAGTACAACTTCAATCTAGTATGCGATATAAAGAGACAAAAAATGGACTTTCTACGCATAATGACATGCCTAATAAAAAAGTCGATATTAAACCATTTTTTGAATTAACAAATGATCGAAATGATCCTGATCTCCTTAACCATTATCTTTCATTATTGGGACGAACTTCAAAAAAACAGGAAGAATATTTAAAAAAGGAATTAAAAAAAGCAGAAGAATTCATGTCTTTATCTACAACAACACCAGCAGAAAAAAGAAACGCAAAGATTAAAATTCAAAGATTGCAAAAAAAGATTGATGCAATTGAAACTGCAAGAGCTAATATCAAAATAAAAGATGAATATATCGAAGAACATGATATGATTGATATGGATAAAACCAAGAAAGAAGAAAATGCTGAAATTATAAATGTAAATGGTGGTCCAATAAAAGTATATAATACACAAACACATAAGCGTGTTACGAAAATGCCAATTGAACAATATCTTCCTATATTTGCAGAATATTTATCTCCTGCTAGTATGAAAGTTATCAGCTCTGCACATGCTACTGCTCCTGAGGCACATATTAATAAGAAAGATTTAATAGAAAGTTTCACAGAAATCCTACGAAAAGGAGATGAAATTACTTATCTTTCAGAATTATTAATTGACAAGTTAAAAGAAATCTTAAATGTGAAAGATACAAATCAACTTTCTATGGAAGAAATTCGAAGTTATGTAGAAGATACTACAAATGGTTATTATGCACCAGAAGAAAAATTTTGGAATACTTCTGATGCAAACTCAGGAAATACACATGGAGAACATGATGGTTCAGAAAGATAAGAAAAAAGCTGATATTGATTAGAATATCAGCTTTTTTCTTATTGTCTTAGACAACAATGTTCTGGGTACTAGAACTACAATATTTGATTGCTATGTCAGGTTAGGTTCTTATTTGATTTTACTAACAGCTAATCCATCTCCTACTTCTAAAATTTCTGTTTCCAAATTTGGATTTTCACTTACCTCTTTTATGTATTCTCTTAAATTTCTAACCGCTGTTCTTTGTTTATGTTTGTTATAATCGCTCATAACATAGCCTTTATATAAAATATTATCTGCAAAAATAATTCCATCTTTGTTAATCATCCTTAAAGCCTCTTTTAAGAAAAATGGATATTTTCCTTTGGCAGCATCAATAAATACCACATCATATTGATTTTTTAAAGTTGGCAAAATTTCTACGGCATCTCCTTCATATATGTTTATTTTATCTTCTACCTCTGCTAATTTGATATTCTTCTTTGCCTCTTCTACTCTATCAGCTTCTCTTTCAATGGTATCTATTACACCATTTTCTGCTAAAAATTGTGTAAAACAAATTGCAGAATATCCCACTGCTGTTCCAATTTCTAATATTCTATTTGGCTTATTTTTATTTAAATACTTTTCAATGACTTCTAATGTTTCATCCATAATGATTGGTATATGTTCTTCTAATGCTTTTTGTTTTATTTTTTCTAATTCTTGCTTGTTCATCTTTTTCCTCTTATTTATTTCTATTTGCTCTTTCTCTTTCTTTCGTATCTAAGATTTTCTTTCTTAATCTGATTGATTTTGGTGTTACTTCTACTAATTCATCATCTTGGATAAATTCAATTGCCTTTTCTAGTGACATTTGGATTGGTGGTACTAAACGTAATGCATCATCTGAACCAGAAGCTCTTGTATTTGTTAAATGTTTTTCTTTACATACATTGATTGCTAAATCTTCTCCTCTTGAGTTTAATCCAACAATCATTCCTTCATATACTTCTACACCAGGTCCGATAAATAAATCACCTTTATCTTGTGCATTGTATAATCCATATGTTACAGATTTTCCTGCTTCAAATGCAACAATGGTTCCTCTAACACGTGCTTGGATATCTCCTTTATATGGTTGATAAGAATCAAATATGTGATTCATGGTTCCTTCCCCTTTGGTGTCTGTTAAGAATTCTGTCCTATATCCAATTAAGCCTCTTGCTGGAATTTTAAATTCAATTTTTGTATGTCCGTCTTCTGCTGGTTCCATATTTACCATTTCTGCTTTTCTTCTTCCTAATTTTTCAATAACATTTCCTACGCAGTCATCTGGAACATTAACCACTAAATCCTCAATTGGTTCACATTTGACACCATCAATTTCTTTAAAGATAACTTTTGGACGAGATACTAATAATTCAAAACCTTCTCTTCTCATGGTTTCAATTAATACAGATAAGTGTAATTCTCCTCTTCCTGATACTTCAAAAGAATCTGGTGAATCTGTTTCTTTTACTCTTAATGATACATTTCT
>CAMLYR010000047.1 GCA_946491915.1 uncultured Clostridium sp. | reverse complement strand
GTATTAAGTTTTGATTACAACTGTATTACAAGCTATTGGGCTGTGAACAGTAACAACAAAAAAAGACAGACCTCAAAATACTAAAAAATTAACTTTAATATTTTGTGGTCTGTCCCTTTTGAACTAAAAATGTCCATTTTGTCACGTCCCTAAATTTCCATAATAATCGGAATAATCATTGGGTTTCTTTTTGTTTTCATAAAGATATAATCTCTTAAATTTTCTCTTGCTGCTGATTTAATCGTTCCCCAATCTCTAATACCTCTTTCTTCACATTTCTTAATTTCATGTCTTACAACAGATTTTACATCATCCATTAAGTTTTCAGATTCTCTAACATATACAAATCCTCTTGAAATGACATCTGGTCCTGCTACCACTTCTCCTGTTGAAGAGTCCATTGTTAACACAATAATAATTAATCCATCTTGTGATAAATGTTGTCTATCTCTTAAAACAATACTTCCAACATCTCCAACTCCTAATCCATCTACAAGTACTCTTCCACAAGGGACTGTTGATGTAAATTCTGCTTTATCTTCATTAATTTCTAAAACTCTACCATTTGCCATCATAATAATATGGTCTTTATCGATTCCCATACTTTGTGCTGTTTCACTATGCGCAATTAACTGTCTATACTCCCCATGTACTGGAATAAAATATTTTGGTTTTGCTAAAGCTATGATTAATTTTTGCTCTTCTTGGCAAGCATGTCCTGAAACATGTACAGCTTCTAATGAGCTATATACAACTTCTGCACCTATTTGCATCAAATCATCAATAACTTTTGATACAAATTTTTCATTTCCTGGTATTGGAGTGGCAGATATAATTACCAAATCATTTGGTGTGATTTTTACTTTTTTATGATCTCCTGCTGCCATTCTAGTCAACGCTGACATTGGCTCTCCTTGACTTCCAGTCGTAATGATAACTAAGTTTTCGTCTGCATAGCTATTTATCATATCAATATCAATAAATATATTTTCTGGACAATCAATATATCCCAATTCTCTTGCTGTATCAATCATATTAATCATACTTCTACCACATACTGCAATCTTTCTGTTATATTTCACTGCACAATTTACAATTTGTTGCACCCTGTGTACATTTGATGCAAAAGTTGCAACAACAATTCTCTTTGTGCAATGTAAAAATAACTTGTCAAAAACCTCTCCTACAGAACGCTCTGACATAGTAAATCCTTTTCTCTCTGCATTTGTACTATCAGCCATTAATGCTAATATTCCTTGATTTCCTAATTCAGCAATTCTTCCTAAATCCATTATCTTTCCATCAATTGGTGTATAATCTACTTTAAAATCACCTGTGTGTAAAACGGTTCCTACTGGTGTTGTAATCGCTAACATAACAGAGTCTGGAATACTATGCGAACTTCTAATAAATTCAATTTTAAAATTCTTTCCTAAGGAAATGGTTTGACCTTGTATAACCTCATGTAATTCTGTACTTCTAAGCAATTTATGTTCTTCTAATTTATTTCTAATTAAACCTGCTGTCAATTTTGTAGCATAAATAGGAACATTTATTTTTTTTAATAAATATGGTACAGCACCTATATGATCCTCATGACCATGTGTAATAAGTAATCCTTTTATTTTATCCACATTTTTTTCTAGATAAGATATATCTGGTATTACTAAGTCAATTCCTAACATATCATCTTCTGGAAATGATAATCCACAGTCTACTATAATAATTTCATTCTCATACTCAAAAACTGTGATATTTTTTCCAATCTCGTGTAAGCCTCCTAATGGAATAATTTTTAAATTTGATTTTTTAAAGATGGTATCTGTATCTTTCTTTCTTTTTCTTCTGGCTTTGATTGGTTTTGCTTCTCTACTTTCTTCTCTTTTTACTTCAACTGCATTTTTTTCTTGTGCCATTTTTACTTCTTTTTCCTCATTGTTAAATTCTTTTTTCTTTCTATTATATGGTCTCTTCGTTTTTCCTCCTTCTTTTTTTGTATTTTCTTTTCTTACAAATTTCTCATTGTTTTTTAAAATTTCTCCTGTCATAAAAACTCCTTTCTCCTTTTCCTTTCTTATATATTTTCTCAATTTTACTAAACTTATACATTTTGTTTTTATTTTATATTTGGGATTTCTTCGAACAAATTTATTGATACAAAATTAAAACACTAACCTAAAATAATATTAATTCAAAAATACAATTAATATTATTCCTATATAACATATATAAATATATAAATATATAAATATCTCCTATTTTTATATTTTCACTTCTTTTGTACACACCGTTTCCTATATATTTTTCTCTTAAATATATAGTCTCTTCATTTTCATAAATTCGTTTTTAAAATCTCATTCCGAACAATTTTACTTTTATTATCTCATTTTCTAGTTCTCTTTTAACAAAGTATTTATTTAATAAAATCTCATCTTTTAGCTTCTATAAGCTAACAACTTGTTATATTTTACTATAAAATAGAAAAAAAGTCAAATTTTTGAATTTTACAAAATTTGACTTTTAGGTATAATGTTTTGCCCTGTATTTTTTGCTAAGATATATTTATCTAACTGTACTATATAGTGATGTAAAGGAATATATTCTTAAATTTCCATCTGTGTTCCTAAAAATGTAGCAGCTGATTGAGCAACTTTCTTTTCTACTTCATCCATTTTTTGATTGGCTTCTTTAGACATTAATATAACCGTTCCTATTGTATCACCATTTGAAATGATTGGATAGACAACTTGTGCATTATATTTTCTTTCTTGGTTATCATTTTTTGTAATTGGCATTGCCACATCACTATTTTCTTTACTTGTATACACTTCTTTATCTTCCATCAACTGTTCTAGTTCTGGGCTTATATCCTGTTCTAAAAATTCTTTTTTAGATCCTCCTGATACAGCAATAACTGTATCTTTGTCTGTAATACAAGCTATATGTCCTGTTGTTTTTGATAAAGTTTCTGCATAACCTGCTGCAAATTCGGATAATTCTCCAATTGGTGAATATTTTTTTAATATGACTTGTCCTTCTCTATCTGTAAAAACTTCTAATGGGTCTCCCTCTTTTATTCTTAACACCTTTCTAATTTCTTTTGGTATAACAATTCTACCTAAATCATCTATTCTTCTTACGACACCTGTTGCTTTCATAATTAAAACCATTCCTTTCTCTGGGCACAAATCTGGTTGTGAAAGAATTAAATTTTTCAACCATCCTCCCTTTGTTTTATAAATTTGTTATACTGTTATTATTTCTTATTGTTTCTTTTTTATTCATATTTTGTCATAAAAAGTTTAAATCTTTATATTAGATAAAAATTAATTTTTCTTTATGATAGAATGAAGTAATGTATAAAATTGATATTAGATTGCGTTTGATCAATTTAACCCAAAAGAACTATTTATTATTCTACTTTTTCTTCTTTTTTAGGAAACAATGTTGGTTTATATTTATCAATGATATATCCTAAATCTTTTGAAAATTCTTTTAACATAACAATTTTTATAGAAGGATCTTTTCCACTTAAATAATCATCTATAATTTGCTTCAATTGTTTCATATTTTTAATTTCAGGTTCAATTTGTTTTGCATATTTATCTGCTCTGTTCACTAACTTTTCTTTTATGAAAACAATATCTTCATTACTTGCACAAGAAATTCTTTGGAACATTTGATATGGATCATAATATTTAAATATTGGAATATTCATACATTCTCTATCAAATTTTTCATAAAATAATTCCATTTTCATTGGAATACATTCAAAAATTTCTTCTGCTTTTTCTTTAAGCATTTTATCATGTAATTGTTCATTTAATGTATGGAAATGTTTTAAAATATCATCCATATCTTCTGCCACTTCATTAATTGCTATTTTTCCTAATTCTTCATCTACATTTGCACAATATTCTGATTTTAATGATGCCAAATTCATACCATTAAAAAATACATTTTTAATGGTTTTCAAATCATAATCAATCAGATTCTTCTTAGAAAAATAGCTAAAATATGCATATATTTTTACATTATCAATTAAACACAAATTTCCTTGTTTTACATCTTCCATAATATCTGCTATGACTTTGTCAAATTCATCATCAGATATTTTCCAATATTCTTCTATAAGTAATCTCTTATATGCTGGTAAATTTTCTATATCAATTGTATTTCTGATGGTTTCCATATTTTCTTTAAATATTTTCATATCAAAGATTCTAGTTCTTACATAATATTCTATAAATTTAAAAAATCTATATTCAGATTTAAAATTATAATAATAATTACTATCAAATTCTTTAATATAGAATTGTCTATTATCCATTAAGATTCTGGATGATACCAATATAGACTTATATTCTTCATTATCCTTAATATTCATAAATTTATCTTTGGTTACTTTTCCTGCTTTTATTTCAAATGAAATGGCAATTGTAAATATCAGCATAGTTTGCATCACTCTATAACTCGTATTAGGATAAAATTTATTGACCATTTCATATACCTTCTTAAAGTCATTTAAAGCGTGTTTTAAAATTCTTAAGTTTCTAGTTCCACTTCTTTCAAATGTTGAAATAATGAATCTAGTATTTTCCCTTAAGAAACGAATTAAGTCTGTATAATTTTCATAACGCATTAATATACCGTTAATAATATAGTCAAATTTCGGTGCATATTCAAAGGTTTCACCAATTAGTTTTTCTTTTATTCTTTCATAATCATTTGCTTTATCAAATACATTTTCTATTTTTTGTTGTATTTTTTCAACAATTGGTTTATCTATATCATTTAATTCATCTTGCTTATCTAATAAATACGTAGCAATAAATGTTTTCATTTCTAGATTAGAGCTTTTTAATTTACTTGATAATTCTTTTTCATTACAAATGATAATGGTTTTGATATGGTCATGTTCAACAAAATTATTGATATATCCTAAGATATCAATAACATCAACATTGGCTCTCTCCAAATCATCAAAACAAAGAACTTTATCCTCTGTTGAGAAAAATTCAGCATAATCTACTTTATCTCCACTTTGTGTAACACCAAAAAAGTTAGCCATATCAATTCCTGTTTTTGCATATTCTGGTATGCTTGTTTGTTCATTGGCCTCCATATATTTTCTCAAGTTTTTATCCATTAATTGGGTAGTTTCAATAAAGATTTTTTTACTAATATCTTCTAGATTAGAAATCCCATACAAAGACATATAAATGGTGGTATATTTTCTTCCATTTAATTGCATAGATTCTATCTTTTTTCTAATTTTATGATTCCAAAAATGGGTTTTTCCGTGAACCCCATTCGCCATTTATCATAATGGCATAATCTGTATAATCTGATCTTATGTAATCTAAAATACTTTCAACTAAATCCTCCATTAATCCTTAAAATCCTTTCTCCTACCACAAAATTCTATTTTAAAAATTTCTTTTTAAAAAATATATTTCTTTGTCCATTATTATAAGCTTTCGTTTTTTTATTTTTTAATCCTTTGCCAATACCAATACATCTATTTTCTTTGGTCTTCCTTGTTGTAATATTTTTGCACATTCATTTACTGTATTTCCTGTTGTATAAATATCATCTATTAATAAAATATGTTTATTATTTAGTATTTCTCTATTCTTTAATTCATATACATTTTGTATATTTTCTTTTCGTTGTTCTTTATTTAATTTACTTTGTTCTATAATATGTTTTGTTTTCAATAAACAATTTGTTTGTATATCTATATTTATCTTGTTGCTTAATTCTTTTGCTATTAAAAAACTTTGATTATATCCTCTTTCCTTCATCCTTTTCTTACTAATTGGGACTGGAATAATCACATCATAATTTTGCAATTTTTTATAAATTTTTTCATTTTTTAAAATACATTTTACAAAGCCAACATACATATATGACTTTTCGTTAAATTTATAGTCTATAATCAATTTTCTAATCAATCCTTCATATTTAAAAATATAAATTAATTCATTAAAATATTTATCTTTAAAATCTTCACAAATAATGCTATCTTGTGCTAATTCTTTTAATTTTATGTTACACTGATTGCAAAGTCCTTCTTTACTTATTTTTCCACAAAATCCACAGATTTGTGGAAACATTATATTTATAATATTAATAAATTTTATAATCACCTCTTTCTATATAATGATTCACAACTTCTTTATATGGTAAATAAATCGAATTTAAAAATTATTTGAATAAAACATATAATATATATTTTTAATAACATCTAGAACAAATCGGAAAGCTTGAAAATTTATATTAATTCTATCTTTACTCTTTTGCTTTCCGTAAATTTGTTCTGTGTCAATTTTACAAAAGTAAAATTGTGTGCATTGTGTTTCTTTAATTTGTACTAAAAACATCCTTACAAATTTTTCAACTTATATTCTAAGCCTGTATTTCTTTTCTTACTATCTACATTTTGTATCATGAATTTTACTATTTTCTCACTTCCAATAACAATTAACAATTTTTTGGCCCTTGTAATTCCTGTATATAACAAGTTTCTGGTTAATAGAACTGGTGCTGAAGGTGGAACTACCATGATAACGACATCAAATTCGCTTCCGTTGTGCTTTATGTATCGTGATGGCATAACTATGTTCTATTTGCTCTAATTCTGTATAATCATAATACGCTGTTTTTTCGTCATCAAATTGAATTTCAATAATTTTATTTTTTTCACTGACTTCTGTTATGGTTCCAATTTCTCCATTAAACACGCCTCTTCCTACTTCAACATCTCCTGTCTTTGTTTCTTTTTCCCAGTCCATATCATAATTATTTTTTACTTGCATAATTCTATCTCCTGCTCGATAGATGGCTCCCATATTGGCTTTTTCCGGTAAATCATATACATTGGGATTTAATCTTTCTTGTAGAGCTTTGTTCAATTCTCTTGTTCCCAACATTCCTTTTTTAGTAGGTGTTAATACTTGTATACTTTGGAAAAAGTCATAATCTCCATAATTTTTTAATCTTCCTGTACATAAAGACAATACTTCCTCTAATATCTTTTCTTGAGAAGATTGATTAATATAGAAAAAGTCATCCATCGTTTCTTCTGTATAGTCTTCATCTCCTTTTGTGATAAATGGTTCTCCGTTATTTACTCTATGGGCATTTAAGATAATTTTTGACTTTGCAGCTTGTCTAAAAATCTTATCCAAATGTACTGTTACTACTTTTTCAGATGCAATCAAATCTTTTAATACACTTCCTGGACCTACTGAAGATAATTGATCACAGTCTCCTACTAGAATTAGTTTGGTTCCCCTATATATACATTTTAATAAATAGCTCATCACAAACATATCTACCATGGATAGCTCATCTACAATAATTAAATCTGCATCAATTGGTGCTCCTTCATATTCTGTACTGGTTTGATAAAAATTATTTTCATCTATTTTCCCAATCTCTAATAATCTATGCAATGTAGAAGCTTCTTTTCCAGTTGTTTCTGTCATCTTTTTGGCAGCCCTTCCTGTTGGCGCACATAATACTACCTTATTTCCTTTTTGTTCATAAATATCAATAATACTTTTGATAATGGTTGTTTTTCCTGTTCCTGGTCCACCAGTAATAATGGTAACATTATTTTCATTCACCAATTCAATTGCTTCTTTTTGTTTTTCTGATAATTCTATATTAGAATTTAATTCTATCTTCTTTAATATGGTTTGTATATTTTTTATTTCCTTCACATTAGAAGCTTGTTGCAATCGTTTTATTCGAGTAGCAATATCTTGTTCTGTATAATAAAAATTAGATAAATAAATCCAGGTTCCTGTCCCATCATTTCTTTCTTCTATCACGATTTCATCATTTGCTCTTAATTCTATCAAACCATCTTCTATATTTTCTGTCATGACATCTAATAAAGAGATGACAAATTCAATTAAATTCTCTTTTAAAACACAGGCATGTCCATTATAGGTTGCTCGAATTAAGGCATATTTAATTCCACTTCGAATTCTTTTATCATTATCATAGCGAATCCCTAAATCTAATGCCATTTTATCAATTTGCTTAAAATCTACACCTCTTGCAATATCAATTAAGATATATGGATCTTGTTTGATCTGTTCAATAGCATTCACACCTAGCAATTCATATACCTTTTTGGCAAATTCTGCGCCAATTCCAAATCTTTCTAAAAAGCCAACAATTTGCCAAACTTCCCAATTTTCTAAAAAACTTTCTGCAATATCGATTGCTTTCGATTTTGAAATTCCTTTTACTTCTGCTAAACGTTGTGGTTCTGTTTTAATAATGTTTATTGTATCTTCTCCAAATCGACTAACAATTCTTTTTGCTAACGCCTCTCCTACACCTTTAATATTTCCATTTGCTAAATATTTTTCTAATGCACCAACTGTTTGTGGCATTAATTTTTCAAAAGTTTCTACCTTAAATTGTCTTCCATATTTTTTATGTTCTACAAAATTTCCAATCACTTTTAAATTATCTGCACTTGCCACAAAAGGTAAATACCCTACAATCGTAGTCTGTTCCTCTTCTGTATCAAATTCTGCTATCATATAACTATTTGTTTCATTGTAATAAATTATGTCTCCAACTTCTCCTACTAATTCCATTTGTCTCTCCTATTCTTTTTTACGAACACAATCTATAGCATTCACTGAACGCCATAGAAGCTGATGATTTCTATTCTAACTCTTCCATTGCCATCTTATATTGCTCCTCATTAGGTGCTTTTCCATGCCAACCAACTTGATTTTCCATAAAAGATACACCCTTTCCTTTTATCGTTTTGGCAATAATACAAACTGGTTTTCCTTTTACATGTTTTGCAACATCAAAAGCATCTAAAATTTCTTGCATATTATGTCCGTCAATTTTGATAATTTCAAATCCAAAACTTTTGAATTTTTCATCTATTGGATATGGACTCATGACTTCTTCTATTGTTCCATCAATTTGCAAATGATTATTATCTACAATAACACAAAGATTATCTAAAGCATATTTTTTAGCAGACATGGATGCTTCCCAAACTTGTCCCTCTTCTATTTCTCCATCTCCTAATACACAATATACTCTATAATCTTTTTTATCCATCTTTCCTGCAATTGCCATTCCTACAGCAGCTGATAATCCCTGACCCAATGAACCAGTTGTCATATCAACACCTGGAATTTTATTCATATCTGGATGTCCTTGTAAATAGCTATCTAATTTTCTAAATATTTTTAAATCTTCTACTGGAAAAAATCCTCTATTGGCTAAACAACTATACAAAGCTGGTGAGCAATGTCCTTTTGATAACACCATTCTATCTCTATCTTCCCATTTAGGATTTTTTTCATCAATATTTAATTCGTTGAAATATAATACTGTTAAAATATCTGCTACTGATAATGAACCGCCTGGATGACCAGATTGTGCATTATATACTTCTTCTAAAATTCCTCTTCTTACTTCTTTTGCCATATTTTCCAATTCTTTTACATCACCTATTTTCATTATACACACCTCTCTCTTTTTTATCTTTTTATACTATATCATGATATGAATGATTTTTCTAGCTTTTTACATAATTATCTTTTGATTTCTTATTTTATCGTAAATTCCCACTGTTTCTTAATCAACATCTGGCATTTTTTTACTATAAATTGTAACATTATACTTTTCCTAAATATCCATAAGTTTGATTCGGAATCATAACTTTTCCGTTTTCGCTATATTTATCAAAGACTTCTCCAAATGCTTTTATATAATTATCATAATTCACATCCTCTTTTTTTAAAGAATATGATTTTGAAAGATTAGAACCAATAAACCTTTCCCTATCATTTTCTAGTGGATTATCTACCACCTTTACTTCATATATATTATCTCTAAAAAATCCTTGTATTTTTTCTTCTTTTTTAGTGCCACTTAATATCCCATTTACTTCTTGAAATCGATTTGTATATTTATCATCTATTCTCTTTTGCTCTTTTACAATATCTTTGTTTTCATCTAATTGGTTCCATAAAATCCACACTCTACCATTTGGCTTTAAAATTCGTTTACACTCCTTTTTAAATTCTTCTTTATCAAACCAGTGAAAAGCTTGTGCTACAACAACAAGGTCGATACTATTATCTTCTAAATTGGTATGTTCTGCTGTTCCTACTATTGCTTTAAAATTTTTATTTGTTTCTAATTTTTTTAGTATTTTTCTCATATCTGGATTAGGTTCTACGCCTACTACTTTTAAATTGTTATGTAATAATTGTCTCGTTAAAATCCCTGTTCCCGCTCCTATATCTGCTACTAAACTCTCTGAATCCAAATGACATTTGGTAATAACATCTTTTATATAGTCTTCTGGATAAGATGGTCTATATTTTTCATAAATGTCAGCCAGATTGTTAAATTTATCTTCATTCATATTTCATTTCATTCCTTTCTCCTTTATATTTTACATATCATATCACATTTATACACTTTTTACTACTAACTTTTTCCTATTTATTTTTAGTTTCGATAGTTTCTTGGAGCAAGGTGAGGTGTATTATTTTTTGAATTCATTGACGAATGTGACGTGAAATAGATGTACAAATTCTTTATTTTAAATAAATGAGGAAGCGCGAATTCTTGCAGCGAGAGGCTTGTTTATTTAAAATTTAGAATTTGTAATC
>CAMLYR010000046.1 GCA_946491915.1 uncultured Clostridium sp. | reverse complement strand
TATCACTGGATTGAGCCTGAATGAAAGCGGCACATTTTTTTCTTTTAGAATTTCTAGTTTCCAATTTAGATATCCAAAATTGTTTCATTTTTTTATATTCTATATTTTTTCTTATTTCTAATTAACAAAAAGGGAAAAATGAGTCCGTCCCCAATTTCCCGATTTGTTTTCCAAAAATGTCCCAAACAGAAACGTCCCCAAAAGGACAAAATTTCTTTCAAACCACTTGAAAAAAATTGAAAAATACGATATAATTTTTTGCCAAGTGAGAGGTAAAAAATTATGGAGATAAATAAAAATATAATAGATAATTTATGTGATGATGCGGGGAGTGCTAGAACGAGAAAAGCACATGAATATAAAGAAGAAGGAAGAGTAGATATTATCGATTTTGAGTATCAAAATCCATTAAATTTTGAAATTAAAGGAAGTGTGTATGGAAATGAAGAGTACCATACATATATTCTTGTAAAAAATGGTGAAGTAGAAGATATTACTTGTGATTGTCCGGACTATTACAATCATTATGGTGTTTGCAAACATACATTGGCTACAGTTTTAGAATTTGCAAATAATGAAAAGCATATAGGAAAAAGAGAAGATTCTGCAAATAATGATATGTCAGAGAAACAAAATTCACTTTCAAGTTATGATAAATATAGAGGCTTTAAACAAATTGTCAATATTTTTTATAATGAGGAAATTGAGGGAATTGATGAAGAAGAAACAGAGTTAAAAGAGCAAGGTACAATTAAATTAGAACCTGAAATTTTTTATGATAAATTCACAGGAGATATGAAAGTTGAGTTTAAAGTAGGAAATAAAAGAATGTATAAAATTAAGAATTTATCAGAATTTTATACAAGAATGTTAAATAAAGAGTTGTATCGCTATGGACAAAAATTGCAATTTGTTCATACAAGAGAAAGTTTTGAAAAAGAAAGTTTACCATTGTTGGATTTTTTAATGAAATATGCAGAAATTATTAAATATGCGAATTCAAATTCAAATAGTAATTATCGATTCTATGGAAATGCTTTAAGTGAAACCAGTATTATTTTAAGTAATAGTGGAATCGATGATATATTTGAAATTTTGAAAGGAAAAAAGGTAAGTTTTCAAAGAGAATATAAACAAACAGAAATTGAATTTACAGAAGAACAACCAGATATTCAATTTAAATTAAGAAAAATAGATGAAGAGAATTATGAAATTATACCAAATGTTGAGATTTTTAAGATTTCTATTGTAAAAGGAAAACTATATAAATACATTTTGGATGAACACAAGTTATATCGATGCAATAAGAAATTTGAAAAAGCAAATTTAAAATTATTAGAAATTTTTAGACAAAATTATATGACAGAGGTGAAACTAGGAAAAGATGAATTATCTCAGTTATTTTCTGTCATTATTCCAAAAGTAAAAAATGCGATAAAATTAGAAAATATTTCAGAAGAAGAAATTGAAAAATATAAACCAAAAACATTAATAACAAAAGTATATCTTGATTTTGATAATCATGATTATTTGGTAGCAGATGTGAAATTTTGTTATGATAATCAAGAATTTAATCCATTAGATGAAAAACAAAAAATAGAGATACCAAGAAACATGATAAAAGAAACAAAAGCATTAAATATTTTTCGAAAAACAGGATTTATGTTAGATGTCAAAAATTTAAGATTTATATTACCAGATAATGATAAAATCTATCAATTTTTAACCCAAGATATCCATTATTATATGCAAAATTTTGAGGTTTTGGTAACAGAGAATTTTAAGAAAAAACAAATTAGACAACCAAAAATGGGAACAATCGGTGTAAAAATAGAAAATAATTTGCTTTCTATTGACTTAAACAATTTAGATATAGACATAAAAGAACTAGAAAAAATTATGCAAAAGTATAACTTAAAGAAAAAATATTACAGATTGAAAGATGGAAGTTTTTTAGAGTTAGAAGATAATAAAGAATTAGATTTCGTTGATAAATTAGTTACTGGAATGGATATCGAATATAAGGACTTAGAAGAGGGAGAAGTGAATCTTCCAATGTATAGAAGCTTATATTTAGAAGAATTATTAAAAGGGGCAAAAGGAAAACAAGTTATCAAAAATGAAAACTATAAAGATATAGTAAATGAGTTAAACAAAGACAATGAAAATGATAAAGTCAAAGTCCCAGAAATACTAGAAAACACTTTAAGATATTATCAAAAAATTGGATTCAAATGGCTAAAAACATTGGATAAATATAAATTTGGTGGAATACTTGCAGATGACATGGGATTAGGTAAAACAGTACAAATGTTATCCATAATTGTAGATTATGTAGAAAATACACCTAAAGAAGAAAGAAGGACAAGTCTTGTCGTATCACCAAGCTCATTAGCATTAAATTGGCAGAATGAAGCAGAAAAATTTACAGGAGAATTACGTACACTTGTTATCAATGGTACATTAGCAGAAAGAAAAAGAAAAATTGCAGATATTGAAAATTATGATTTAGTGATAACCTCTTATGATTTATTAAAAAGAGATATCGATTTATACAAAGATAAAAATTACAAATTTCGATATATGATTGCAGATGAGGCACAATATTTAAAAAATAGTAACACACAAAATGCAAAATCTATCAAGAAAATTAGTGCAGATACTAGATATGCTTTAACAGGAACACCAATTGAAAATTCTTTAGCAGAATTATGGTCAATTTTTGACTATATTATGCCTGGATATCTATTCTCATACAAGAAATTTAAAAGCCTTTATGAAACACCAATCGTAAAAGAGAATAATACACAAGCTTTGAATAAATTGAAGATGTTAATAGAACCATTTATCTTAAGAAGAACAAAAGCAGAAGTATTAACAGAGTTACCAGAAAAAACAGTAACCGTTTTAAATAATGAAATGGAAGAAGAACAAAAAAATCTATATGTTTCATATTTAGCACAGGCAAGAGAAGAAGTTGCAGAAGAAATTAATTTAAATGGTATTGAAAAAAGTCATATCAAAATATTAGCTGTTTTAACAAGACTTAGACAAATTTGCTGTCATCCAAGTTTATTTATCAAAGATTATACAGATGGAAGCAGTAAATTAAATCAATGTATGGAAATTGTAGAAGATGCTGTAAAAGGTGGGCATAAAATATTACTATTTTCTGGATATACATCTATGTTTCCAATTATCGAAAAAGAATTGCAAAAATTAAATATAAAATACTTCAAATTAACAGGATCAACAAAAGTAGATGAAAGAATGGATTTAGTAGATGAATTTAATGAAAATCCAAATGTAAAGGTATTTTTGATATCATTAAAAGCAGGAGGAACAGGTTTAAACTTAACAGGAGCAGACATGGTAATACATTACGATCCTTGGTGGAACCTATCTACAGAGAATCAAGCAACAGATAGAGCATATAGAATAGGACAAAAAAATAATGTACAAGTATATAAATTAATTACGAAAAATTCGATTGAGGAAAAAATATATGAATTACAACAAAAGAAGGCAGAATTAATTGATAATATGCTTGATACAAAAACTTCTTTTATCAATACATTGTCTAAAGAAGATATTATGAGGTTGTTTGAAGAATAAAAATAGAAACAATTAGTTGTTTTAGAAATTTAGAAAAAGGTTTGTTTTGTACAAATAAACTTTATAAGATACAATTTCTAAGAAAGGATATAGCGAATGAAAAAGAAAATAATTTTTGATAAAAAATCAAAAAGTGATAGAAAATTGAAAAAAACATTAGAATATTTTACCAAAGTCAAAAATGTTGAAAAATTTCAAAGAAAAAGTGCATCACTTACTGGTATGGTAGATGGAGAAAATTTTATGGCATTTGAACAATTGGGGTTTATACCAAATGAAATTACAATTGTTCAGAACAGAAAATGTATGCAATATAATAGCGAAGATTCTTCTCATATTTTTTATGTAGAAAGTAGCAAAGATAAACAGGGATGGGACCGTCAATTAAGATTAAGTATAACTCCTGAAATGCAATCAGCTACAGAAGAGATGCTGTTAGAAACACCAATGGGATGTATTAGCTTAATAGGCAGAATTTTGGAAACTGAAGAAGATTTTAGAACAGAATCTAAAGTGCATGTAAGCAAACAAGGAGGAATGGTGGCTAATTATTTGTTAAGAGTTATGTATAAAGAGAAAAAAGATTATATAGAACAAAAATTGCCAATGAAAATTACATTAATTATGAATAATAGCAAAGAAGAAATTCGTAAACATTATACGCTACAGGAAGATGAACAATATTTAGCAGAAAACATCAACTATGGAAAAAATAAAGAGAATGAGATAAAAACATTTGTAACGTTAGAAGATATCAAAAGATTAATAGAAAATAAAGAAATTTCTTTTGAAATGCCAAAAGCATTGGAACAATATATAACTGGAACATATAATATTCCAGAAGAAGTAAAAACAATTGTAGAAGAAATAGAAAAAAGAAAATTGAACAAAAATACTATAGGAGAAGAGATGGAGCGTTAATATGAAAAATTATATAACTATAATTGGTGGAGGCTTAGCAGGAACAGAAGCTGCTTATCAAATTGCCCAAAAAGGAATTCAAGTAAAATTATATGAAATGAAGCCAATGAAATATTCACCAGCCCATAGTAATTCAGATTTAGCAGAAATTGTATGTAGTAATTCTTTTAAATCTAATTTATTAACCAATGCATGTGGATTACTAAAAGAGGAATTAAGAAGATTAGACTCTTTGCTAATCAAAATAGCAGATGAGACAAGTGTACCTGCTGGACAAGCATTGGCAGTGGATAGAAAAGTGTTTTCAGAAAAAGTAACAAAGGCTATTGAAGAAAATAAGAATATAAAAGTGATTCATAAAGAAATTACCAATATAGAAGATATGGCAAAAGATGGAATTGTCATTATTGCAACAGGACCACTAACATCAGAAGGTTTAGCAAAAGATATTCAAAAGCTAACAAGTCAAGATAAGTTATATTTTTATGATGCAGCAGCTCCAATTGTCAACAAAGACAGTATTAATTTTGAGATTGCCTTTTATGGAGATAGATATGCACAAGAAAAGAAAAAAGAAGAGAGTATAGATGATTGGAAAAAACGTATAGAAGAGGAAAAAGAAGAACAAAGTTATATTAATCTTCCTATGAACCAAGAAGAATATGAAAATTTTGTAAAAGAATTAGTCAATGCAGAAGTCGTGACTCTACATGATTTTGAAAAAAGAGAAATTTTTGAAGGATGTATGCCAATAGAAATTATGGCAAAAAGAGGATTAGATACTTTACGATTTGGACCATTAAAACCAGTTGGATTTGATGATCCAAGAACAGGAAGAAGACCATATGCTGTTGTACAACTAAGACAAGATGATAAACAGGCAACCATGTATAACATGGTTGGTTTCCAAACCAATTTAAAATATGGAGAACAAAAAAGAGTATTTTCTATGATACCAGGATTAGAAAACGCCGAATTCATAAAATATGGTGTGATGCATAGAAACACCTATATTAATTCCACAGAATTGTTAGATGAAACATATCATTTAAAAAGTAATCCTAACATCTATTTTGCAGGACAAATTACAGGTGTAGAAGGATATGTGGAATCCATTTCTTCTGGAATGGTGGCAAGTTTGAATGCTATACTTCAATTTGAAAGTATGCAAAATGGAAATATAAACTTAGAAAAAGAAAGTCATGCATGTCAAAAAGAGGAAAAGTGTAATACAAATGATTTATCTAATTCTTTAAATGCAAAAGTAATGATGAAAAGCAAAATGACTTTTTCTGAATATACTATCATTGGTGCATTAGCTAAATATATTTCAACTCCAAACACAAAATTTCAGCCGATGAATGCCAATTTTGGTATCTTACCAGAATTAGAGGGAAAGAAGATAAAAGATAAGAAAGAAAGATACATGAAATTAGCAGAAAGAAGTTTGGAAAACATAGAAAAAATTTTATAAAAAGATTGAGAAGTATTTGCTTTATGTGTATAATTAATGTATAGGATAATGATAAAGGAGAGAAATATATGGATGAGTCAAATCAAACCCAAGAAACATATATGGATAAATTACATCCAGCAGTGAGAGAAGGAATTAGAAGAAGTTTTGCTGAGCTAGATATACAAGACCCCGATTTTAAAGAAAAAGCAGAAAATATGATTGAGCAATTTTTAGAAATGCAAGTTAAAGATATTATTAAAGAATGGGAAAAAGAAAGGGAAAAAACGGAGAGTGAATCATTTCTTATGATTGTGCCGAAAAATAGAATAGAAGTATTTGATAAAATTACAGAAGAAATATTAACAGAACTTAAATCAGTCATGATGCAATCTAGTGAAGATAAAGCATTAATTGAAGATAAAATATCCAGTATGGAATGGGGTATAAAGGAGTATAATCAACCAATAAAAAGAATACTAAAGCAGCAGGATAGGTGGATATATGTTGAGTATTTAATGTATAAAAGGGATCAGGTTGAAGAAGAAAGCAATAAATACAAAGAAGAAATAGATACAAACATTAAAGAACTTACTAAATGCAAAGAAGAAATAGACACAAACATTAAAGAAATTACTAAAAACAAAGAGAAAATTGCTAAAAAAGAAGAAGAAATTTCTAAATTGAGAAAACAGATTCTTGAAGAAAAAGAATTTCCTAGAATAGGAACAGAATATTTAGAAATCCTTAAGAAAGACGAGCAGAAAAGTATAGAATTAGTAGAAACACTTAGGAAAAAAGAGCAGAAAAGTATAAAATTAGTAGAACTACTTAGGCAAGAAGAGCGAATTGTGACAAAGCAAATAAAGTTTATGCAGATGATATATGATAATGATTATCGAGCAAAAGTAGAGTTTATAAGAGAAGAATTAATAGAAGAAGCAAAATATTTTGGGATTCCAATTCCTGAAAGAAATACAGGAACTCTAGAAGATAGAAAAATCCCAGGAGAAGAAGGAATTTTAGAAGAAGGTAATTTGTCAGAAGAAGTAGAAGACCAAGAACCAACAATAACAGAACAGGAACAAAATTTAGAAATAAAAGAAGAATCTACAGAAATAGATAACAATGAAAAAAATGTGATGCCAGAAAATGAAGATGCTTTAACAAAAGAATTAAAGGCAAATCCATTATTTCAACAAATTCAAGACATTACAGAAAGGGCAATACAAGCCCAGACTCCGAAGGAACTATTTGGGGCAAGCGCAGAACTAGAGAGTATATATTTAAAACGAAGGAACAATCCTGAACAGAAAAATGAGATGGATAATATAATGAGTAAAATTTCAGATAGTAAAGGTTTGCTAAAGATTGGTGAGTTTTATATGAGAGCAAGAAAAAAATATATAAAACTTACAGGAAAAGATAATCCAACAGAAGAAGATAAGAAAAGTATAGAAAGTTTACGAGAAGCTAAAGAAACACTTGAAACATTTTTACAGGAAAGATTTCCAAATCAAGATGTCAATATTTCTCCACTAAAAACAGAGGAAGAATATTTTGAAGAATTAAAAAGTATAGAATTAGAAATGATAAAAACAGAAAGAAATATGGAAACAAAAAGGCATTTTATATTTGGAAAAAAAGAAAACAATAAAGAAGATGAAGGAAAAGTAGATATTACAGAAAAAATGATGCAGATGTATTTAGAATTAAACCAAATGACAGGGGTAATGAGAACGAATAAAACGCAAAGGATATATAATCGAATTATTAGAAAATTAAAAAGAATACCGGAAATTGATGAAAGTAAAATTCCACCAACAGTAAAAGAAATGGTGGTTCAAAGAGTAGAAACTCCATTACCTAAGAATGAAAATATGCATGGAAATAGTGAAAGTACAAAAATACAAAGAACAGATGAAAACATAGGAGAGGATGGCCCATCAATTGACTAGTAAATTGGTAAAAGTAAAAAAATAATAAACTACAAAATCATGATTGACATAAAAAGTTGAAAAATGGAAAAATATGTGGTATAATATAAAAGGTAGTTTATAACAAAGGAGAGATGTTATATGGATATTTTAACAGAAGATATGAAAAAAGATTTAAAAGAGAAATTTAAAGCATTGGACATAAATGATGAGCATTTTCAAGAAAAAGCTCAAGAGATTATTGATGAGGCTATAGTAGGAAATAAGGACAAAATAGGTGAAACTGTTGTACAAAAAACAGTTGATGAGGCATTAGAAGATGAACAAGAAGGTTTTAGAGAACTTCATGAATTAATGAAAGAAGGGGTTTTAGAAGATATTGAAGATGAAGAATTGAGAGATAAGTTAGAAGAACAAGCTACTTTTGGAATTATAGATGAAGCAACAGAAAAAGTTTCGCTAGAAACAGCAGGTTTTTTAAAGGAACCAAATAGAGAAACAACAATAGAAGATGTGGTAGAAGAAATTTTAAAACAATTAGAAGAAGTTATTGAAGAAAAAAAGCAAGAGATTGAAGAAAAAATACAGAAAAACGAGGACATGTTTGGAAAAGTCCAAAAAAGAGAACAATTAAGAGCTTCTAAAGTTAGGGTAAATAATCTACACCAAAAAACAAAAAACTATAAAGGAACGGAAGGAAAAAAATTAAATCAAAATGTTGAAGCAGCGATTACAGACTTGGATAAACAAATAAATGCTTTAGTAGCTGCAACAACAATTGATGGAAATGAATTACAAAGTGAAGAGTTAAAACAAGAAAGAGAACAATTAGTAGAAGAAAAGAAAAAATTAGAAGATATGTCTAAATTCCTAAAAGAAAAATATACAAAAGATCATGCTAAAGAAGCTAGTAAGACAATTCTTAAGGATGAAATAGAGCAAATTATGAGTGAGATGTCATCATATAGAAAAACTCCGAATAAATTGGTGAAAAAGTGTGAAGAATTAAATGAGCTTCGCAAAAAGAATGAGAAAAACTTTTCAGCAGATGAAATAAAAGCTATTTTTAGGGTGCCATTGGGATTTGATATAGATTCTGATAAGAAGATAACTGCATTTACGTTAGCAGGAGTGGGACAGTTAAATTCTCTAAGAAGATTATACTTAAATACTTCAAATAAAACAGAAAAAACAGATAAAGATATGCAAGTTCTAGAAGACTGTAGAAAAGTATATGGACAAGCTAAAGAAGCAGTAGAAGATATATGCTATGGAAAAGGACCATTACCGTTAAAGACAGAAGAAGAATATGTAGTTGAACTGAATGAATTAGGGGCAGATGCAAAAGAAACAGGATTTATTAAAGGTAGAAAAGCAAGAGATGTTGCATCAAAAGCTAGAACATTACGTCTTGTATTAAATGAAATTATTAGTGTAACAAAAACAAGAGGTATACAAGAAGCATATGCAAGATTAAGAGAAACATTAGGTAAAAATAAAAGTGTAAAAACAGAAGAACTTCCAAAAGAATTGAGTGAACCTGCAAAAAAAGAAAAAGTACCAGTAGTAGAAAGAGTAAAAACTCCAATACATAAGAGTGATGGCAATGAAGACCGAGAAACAGAAAAATCAGAAGAAAAAGGGAAAAACGGACATAAAGGAACAGGAGATGAAGAAGAGGGCGATGAAGAGCCAGACTATATAGATTTATAATTAAAAATAATGCTGAAAAGGCATTATTTTTTTTGGTATAGAAAAAATCACTTTTTTATACAACAAAAAAATGTTGCACAGAAAAAGAAATAAAAGAACCACCCAACAAGAACGAATCTTGTTGGGTGGCTCTCTGGTCCGGGGAGTGAAGGGATTATTCATCCTCATCATTCCTTCTCCGACGCCTTGGCCCAGATTTTCTCTCTTTCCCTTTCATCCACTCAATCAGGTGTGACCCTACTGAGACTAGCAAAGCCACAATTACAATGATGTAGTATCCGAGTAATTGCAACCTTGATGGTGTGAATGGAATATACGATATCGCCACCACGCCTATCAATGTCAGCGGCATGAGAGCAATCCGCTTTTTCCATCCTTTCTGGGCTGTAAGACCCGTAATAAGGTAGAAAGCTACCAAGCCCCCACCTAAAGAGACAAAAGTCCCTGATGTGAATGGGATAGTTGGGATGGCCAGAAACAGTGGCAGCAATAAAGCTACCGCGCCAATAGTTACAACTTTCACGATATCATTCTTACTCATAATGTTATCCTCCTTTTTGTTTATATCGTGATTTTGTCAAGGATTTCCCTGACAGCTACATATATATTATAACATATTTTACATAAAAAATCAAATTAGCAATCCTTGAAATAAAAGTAAAAATTCTAGATAATGATTTACTATAACTTACGAACAAAAGATTTGTTTTGACTAGATAAAATAAAAAGATGATATAAATAAAAATATCCAAATAGAATATTCTATTTTATTTGGAAATGATTTCAAAAAAAATGAAAATTTCATTGACTTATAATCATAAAGATGATACAATATATACCGTTATGATAGATTGCATGTAATATGCAATTCCGTAACGGTATATTTATTTTATGTGAGACAAATATTTCAAAAATATGACAAAAAAATTCATAAAGAGAAATATATAATTCATTTAAAATAAATAGAAAAATTAAAATTAGGAGGTGAAATTTAAGTGCCAACAATTAATCAATTAGTAAGAAAAGGAAGACAAACAGGAGTAACAAAATCAAAATCTCCAGCATTACAACATGGATGGAACTCTAAAAATAAGAGATTAACAAACAACAGAGCTCCACAAAAAAGAGGAGTATGTACAGTTGTTAAAACAGTTACACCTAAAAAGCC
>CAMLYR010000045.1 GCA_946491915.1 uncultured Clostridium sp. | reverse complement strand
TTATTCTATCAGAGATAATATTGGTAAATACCTGTTTATAATCTTGAGTATCACCAATACATAAAAGGTGTTCGTATATGTGAAAAATTCTAAAATTTCAAGCTATTTATTGAAAGCTTAAAACTTTTAGAACTAATAAGCATTTCTTATGCGTTCAACTTGCAAGAATTTATTGCTATTTCTGAATCATATAATAGTTGCTTGATTTTTGATAATCATTATCTGTTAATACTGCTATCACATTTACAACAGAAAAATACCATTCTTCTTGTTCATCATCCCATTTTGCTCTAATTTTTTATCCTCAAATATTTTTTATTCATTATCTTGTCCCATTGCTACCTCTTTTCTTTCAAATGTCCGCTTTTTTGGACATTTAAATTCCTTTTTTTGTATATCTTTATATCATAATTCTAACTTACACTTTGCAACACTTGTTCTAACTCGTACAAATCTTTTACCACTAGTATTGTTTTATTTATTTCTGTATTTTCATTAAAATTTTCTCTACTCATTAAAATAGATTTAATTCCTAATCTTTCCGCGCTTAAGCAGTTATTTATATTATCATCTATAAATATTGCTTCTGAATTCTTAACTTTTAGACTTTCAATTGCTGTTTCATACATTCTAGAATCTGGCTTTAATGTTCCAATTTGTGTAGATATTACTATTATTTCAAAATATTTTTTCATATCTGCATCAATAAATACATTCTCTAACGATGGCCATGCATCAGATACCACTGCCATTTTATATTTATTTTTTAGTCTAGGTATTACTTCTTTAACATCTTCATAAAAAACATATTTACTTGTATTATATACCATATCCTTAGCTAAATCTTCTATATTTTTTATTTGTAATTCTGGCAAATTTTCTGAAAATAATTTATAAAAATTGGAAAAGTGCATTAGCTCTTCTTCTCTATTTTTTATTAGTTTTTCATTAAATAAATATTTTTGTGCATTTGAAAAAGCATTCTTAATCCTTTTTTTGTCTATTGATAAAAATTTTTCTCTATTAACATATTTAAAAAAGTTCGGAGATATAAACCAATGACCTGTTAAAGGTCTATTTAATACTCTACCTGAATCAAATAATATTGATTTTATCATATAATCATCTCCCTATAAATTACTTTATGATATATATTATTAATATGCTATTCAATCTTCTGTCTTGTTGTCTTATAAATTTCTGCAATTTAATATTTTCCACCTAAAACAACTGCTAACAAATTCTTACGAGATTGTTAGAAATGCTAACCATCTAATTTTTATGCGATAATTTATTCTAGCTTCTTTTTATCACTTTCTTTTAATTCATTTTGTTTTTCTTGTTCAATTTGTTTTGCACTCTTACTTGGTGTTGGTAAATCCTCTGGCATTGTGCCACCAATTCTTTTTATAGTTTGCCTAACAGCCTGTCCTACATTATGATGTGTTATACAAGCATCATCTTCGTTATGTATATTCTTGTTTTTTAAAACCTCATCTGTTTGTGTAATTCTAAATAGATTAGCTGCTAATTCTGTACTGCTCATATAGTCTAATATATCTTCTTTTTCTGATATTCCTTTTCTATTTGCAATATCTTTCGCTGTTTCTCCATTATATAGTCCTCTATATCCATAATTATTAAATTTTCCGTAATTTTTAACACCAGCTAATTTTGCTGTATTAAATAGATATTTATTTTTATCTTTCACATTTCTTCTAGTATATAATCTTTTCTCGTCTTCACTTAATTGTTCATATTCTTGTCTTGTTATTTCTTGTTTTCTAGTTTGTACTGCAAAATAAGTTTGTGCTAATGCTATTGCTTTTTTTCTACTGTCTCCATTTTGTGCAATTAAATAGCATGCATATCTTGTAAGTTTTACGTCATCCACTTCCATTTCCGCATTATTTCCGACTTTTAACACCTTCCCGACATCGGCAAAGTGTTCCTCTTCTGCAATATCACTACCTTTACAAGCTTCTTTTGCTTTATTTATTACATTCTTAAAATTTCCCCATTTGCTATATTCCAACATTGTCATTAGTTCTCTGGCATACCAAAATTCCACTCCATTCTCATCTACATGTTTAATACTTTCAAAGTCTTTCTCTGTTTTATTTACTAGATTATTTGTCATATATATCATCTCCTTTTTCAATTATCTGGAAATTTCGAACAGTTGATCCTTTCTTTTATTTCTTATATTTATATCATAATTCTAACAATTTTTCAATACGTTTGCGAAAATTTGTTCTTGCTTTTTCTGTGTTTTTCTTTATTCTGTCAGAAATAAGAATCTGATCCGACATAGCAATCAAACCTTGCAGTCTGGTAGTCCAAAACCTTGTTGTCTAAGACAATAATATCGGTAATACCCATTTATAATTTTGAGTATCACCGACATTTAATTTTGGAGATATACATATTACAATTGTATTCATTTTCAAAAGATTCAAAACGGATTCTATAAAAACTATGTGCTCATTCTTTTAAGTATTTCTCTTTTTTGCTCATTTTCTTCAAGATAATATTGTAATATTTTTTCTAATCTATCATTAGAAAATTTTTTTAATAATTCAGGATTTTCCGTTAAGCTTTGCATAAATTTCTTTTTTTCATAATCAATATGCTTATTTTCATTTTCTACTTTGATTTGTTCTGCAAAATCAGACACGCTGTCTTTTGTATTCTGTTTTGTTTCTATTATATTTATTGTTTGTTCTGTATTTTTTTCTATTTTATCCATTGTTTGTGTTATATTTTGTTCTTTATAAAAAAATACAGCCTTTATTTTTTGAATGATTTTTTGAAAAATATTATTTTTATATTTTTGAGGTAAATAATCACTCATGATATTCCTCTCCTTCTTTTTGTGCTAATTTCTCTCTAGCTTCTGCAATCTGTCTATCTAGCTGCGTTCCTTCTTCTTGTGCTTGCTTTATTTTTTCTATGAGCATTTGTTTTTTTAATAACTGTTCTAATTCACTTTTTTTGCTTTTGTTTTGCTCTTGTGTGATTCTTAATAATTCTTCCAGTTTTTGTATTGATAATTCTTCTACACCTTCTGTTGTTGATTTTTCTATTCTTTCTGCTGATAAATCTTCTAAATCTGTTGTTTGTTCTCCTTGTCCTTTTGCCTTTTTCTTTTGAAAGAACTCAGATAAAGCTGTGTTCTGAACTTTTGTTATCATTTCTGATTGTAGTTGTTCTATTGCTTGTGGATTTGCTTTTATAAATTCTGGTATTTGGTCTCTTGGCATATCTTTAAAAAATTCTTTAATTGTTTCAAAACATATTGTAGACATTTCTTGATTATATGATTTTCCTTCTGTTGATATATTGTCCATTCCAACCCCAATGTTGCCTTCTATTTTTCCTGTTAGTAGTGGAGGACTTTTAAATATAATATCTGGATTTTCTTCTTTCACTTGTTGTATCACTTCTAAAAATTTTTCAGTATCTTTCTTTTCAGTAAATATACACATTTTATCATTTCTTTTGTATTCATCTTTTTTATAGGCATGCACTACTTTAAAATAATAATTAAGACCTAAATTCTCGCATCTTTCTTGAAATAGTGAAGCAAATTTATATGTATCTGTTCCTGCATTTATATAAAATTTTACTTCGCCTTGTATTTTGCAAATTTGACAGCTTTTTTATTCATTGAATTAGATATCTAAAATCTCCCTTATGCATAATATTTTTTGTTCATTCTAAAAATTCTTTATTGCACTTCTTAATATTTATTGATCTTCTAAATACATAATTTCTTTATTTAGTGATTTAGCAAATTCAATTTCTCTATTAGTACTAAATCCAATATATTGATTGACATTCACCACAAAAATAGCATCAGCTAATTTTATTTTTGACATTTGCAATTCATCTAATAAATCCTCTTCTTCTTTTGTATAATCTCTTTCCATCACATGTGGTGTTATTCCAATAACGGCATATCCTTGTAATTCTAATTTTTCATGCATTACTTGTATTTTATCCCAAAACTTTAATGAACCAACTAGAACCACTACTTTATTCTTTTTATTCATGGCTATCACTCCTCGTTATATACATCTCTGGCAACAATTCTTTTAACTTGCAAACTTTATCTTCTCTAACCATAACCTCAGTCTCTAAATTTTTATCATCTACCATACGAATCAATTCTCTACCACTTCCACAAGGTGGATATATGACACCTTTTGCTGAATAAGAAACAATTTTCTTAATTTCACTTTCATTATGTTTTAACATTTCTGCAATCGCTGCATATTCTGCACATCTTCCAAGATTACACTTAGAATAAATTGAAGTTCCTGTATAAATATTTCCTTTTGCTGTCATTAATGCACAACCACAATGACCACAAGATGCATATTCAGTTAAAATTCTCTTTTTAGCAAATTTCTTTGCTTCTTCTATTAATATCTGAAAATCTTTATCCATTTTTATTCTCCTTTTAAAATATACTTTTCAATGGCATTGGCAACTCCATTATTGTTATTAGATGTAGTTATCACATCTGCAAATCCCTTTACATAGTCACTCGCATTTTCCATAGCCACTCCTAAACCTGCAAATTTTAACATTTCTACATCATTTTCCCCATCGCCAATTGCCATAACTTCTTCTTGTTTGATACCATATATTTGCATAACGGCTTTTATGCCTTCTGATTTTTTGATTCCTTTTTTGACAATTTCTATATATTCTGGAACACTACTGGTTATTTCATATTTTTCTACTATTTCTTTTGGAATTTCTTTTCTTTTTTCTTTAATTTTTTCTGGTTTATCGATAAAGCAAACTTTATAAATATAATTTTCTTCTTTATTAAAATTTATCTCATCAAAATGAACCACTTTTAAATTTAATCCTTCTAAATTTTTATCATTTTGCTTTATGATATCTGGTACTTTTTCTGTATAATGTGTATCTTTTGCATATATCATCATTGGCAATTCTAGTGTTTTTCCCAATTGTATTAATTCTTTTACTTCTTCAGTATCTAAATGTTTGGAATATATAATGTTTTTCGTTGTGTTTTCTACAATCATTCCTCCATTAAAACAAATTGAACATTGATTTTCCTTTTTTAATCCGACTTCCTCTACATATTTTTCTAATCGGTAAAATGATCTTCCACTACAAATGATAACTTTTATCCCCTTGCTTGAGGCCTCTTTTATTGTTTCTATTGTTCTTGGGGTTACTTCTTTCTTATCTGTTATCAAGGTCCCATCTATATCAATTGCTACTAATTTATACATTCTTATTCTCCTCTTCCTTAATTTTTTCTAAAAAATATATACATTCTTGCAAAGCATCATAATGATATTCTAAAAATAAATTCTTTTCTCTTAAAGTTTTTATTTCTTCTAGTGTCATCCATTTTACAGTTTCTACTTCTTCTTTTTCTAAATTTAAATCCAATGGATTTACATCTTGTTTTGCATGATATACATCTACAAAACAATCATATGCTCTCTTAGAAAATACCAATTCTATTTCTCTTTCTTGTAATCTTAATCCTAATTCTTCTTCTACTTCTCTTAAAATAGCGTGTACACTTTCTTCTCCTGAAATAACATGACCACCTGTTAATGCCCATTTTCCATTTTTCTTTTTTGCCCTTTTTTGTATTAGAAACTCTTTTTTATCGTTTTCTATACAGATAATGACTATTTGGATATATTTTCCTTCTGCTATATTGCTTTCCTCTGTTGTTGTTTCCCCTATTGGCTTTTTATTTTTATCTACGAAATCTCTTTCCTCCATATTTCCTCCAACTCTTATGTTTTTCTTTATTTTATATTCAAAATTTTATCTTTTACTTTAAAGCGATTTTTCCTATACCCTGTTTTTTTCTTCTTTGAATTCTTTTACTTTTTTGAGCTATTTTTCTCTTCTGGTTCATCTACCAATATTTTATTAGTTATCTCGGCAAAGTCTTGTAATGTTAATTTTTCTGCTCTTACATTTTCATCTAAGTGTAATTCTTTTAAAATTGCTAAACCTTCTTCTTTAGACATAAATACCTTTGTATTGGTTAATGCATTTAACAATGTTTTTCTTCTTTGCATAAACGCACTTTTGATAATTTTGAACATAACCCCTCTACTTTTTACTTCTACTGGCGGTTCTTTTCTTAATGTTAATTTGATTACTTTTGAAGTCACTTCTGGTTCTGGTATAAATGAATCGTGTGGTACTTCCATGATTCCTTCAGCTGTTGCATAATAATATACAGAATAGGTAATGGCTCCTGTTTCTTTTTCTCCGGGAATTGCTATTAATCTATCTGCTACTTCTTTTTGTATCATAACCGTAATACTTTCTAAATCTAATCGTTCTTCTAATAGTTTCATGATAATTGGTGTGGTTATATAGTATGGTAAATTTGCTACAATCTTTGCAGATTTGAAACCGTTTTTTTCTTTTTCTTCTTTTATGATTTTATTTAATCTAACTTTTAACACATCTCCATGAATCAGTTCAAAATTTTCATATAGAGAAAATCTATCAGTTAATATCTTTATCATCTTTTTGTCTAATTCAATACAAATAACTTTTCCTGCTTTTTCTAGTAATTCTTTTGTTAATGTTCCCAATCCTGGTCCGATTTCAATCACTAAGTCCTCTCTTGTAATATGGCTATTTTCTACAATTTTATCCACCACATTTTGATTTATTAAAAAATTTTGTCCCAATGCTTTATTGGCTCTAATTTTATATTTTTTCATAATAAATTGGGTATCTTCTAGAATATGACTCATCTTTTTATTTCCTTTCGTTTTTTCCTATTTATTATATTCTAAATTGTTCTCTTTTTCAATATTGTTATACATTTTTTGTTTCGTCCCCAAAGTCATCGTTACAATTCACATTCCAAAAAATTAATGATTAAAATGTTGATATATTAATATTGATTAAATTTTGAATGTGATTGGAGGAATATTAGAATTTCTTAAATGGTTTTATGGAAAATGTTCGCGTCGAGCGTTAGCGAGGACTAAGTGAAAGGGTGCCATAAAAGTATTTTAGAAATTCTTATATTACGTATTGAGCCGAAAAATTTATGAAATATTAATATATCAACATTCTATAAAATAGGTCTACTGTAAATTATAACAAGTCATCACCTGATATTTGTAAATTTTCTGTGTCTTTATTGCTTTTTTGCTACTTTTAATATAAAATATAATTGCAAATTTTTAACAAAAGAGGCGAAGCTATGAGTACAAAAAAAACAAATAAAACCAAGAAACAAAATAAAACTAAAAAAACAAATAAGACAAATAAAAACGATATACAATACAAAAATATTTATATAGGTGTATCATCAAAAGATGATACGAAAAAAGATAAAAGTAAGATGAAAACAAAGAAAAATAAAGAGAGAGATACGAAAAAAATTAACAAGGAAAAAGACAACATTATGGTGAAAAATATGGGTAAAAACATGGTTAAAAACGATAACGAGAAAAACAAAAGTATTGCTGTCATCAAAAATGAAAAAGACAAAAGCCTTGCCAAAATAAAAAAGGAAAAAGACTCCAATGTCATTAGTTTGAATCGTAAATTTGATTCCCAAAATTTAATCTATACACCAAAATTGCGTAATACTTTTATTATCATTATTGTTATTTTTGTATTACTTTTAGGAAGACTTGGCTATCTACAATTTGTCGATGGTGCCTATTTAACGGAAATGGCGTACCAACAGCAAGCCATTAATCAAATTCTTAGTCCTAAAAGAGGAAATATTTATGACTCTACTGGAATACCTTTAGCTATTAGTGCACAAGTAGATACCATCACGATTAATCCTAATAGGATTGTAGGAGACACTGATGAGGAAACAAAAACATTAAAAGAAACTGTCGCTAAAGGTCTTTCCGATATATTTGCATTAGATTATAATGAAACATTAGAAAAAGTAAACAGTAAATCACAAGTAGAAACCATCATCAAAAAAGTAGAACAAGAAAAAGTAGATGAATTAAAATCTTGGATGGATGAAAATGATATATCTGTTGGTATCAACATAGATGAAGATACAAAACGATATTATCCTTATGGTGATCTTGCATCTAGTGTCATTGGCTTTTGCGGTGATGACAATCAAGGCTTAAGCGGAATTGAGTCTAAGTGGGATTCTGTTTTGACTGGTACTCCTGGAAAAATCGTTAGTGCAAAAGATAGTAGTCAAAAAGAAATTCCAAATGCAGAAGAAACCTATATCTCTGCTGAAAATGGTAGTGATATCACACTTACCATTGATTTTAAAATACAATCTACTATTGAAAAATATCTAGAACAAGCTGTTGAGAAATATGAATGTGAAGATGGTGGAAATGTCATTGTGATGAATCCACAAACTGGTGACATTTTGGGAATGGCTTGTTATCCAGACTATGATTTAAATTCACCTTATACTCCAAATTCTACATTAGCCAAAACCTATGATTCTTTATCAGATGAAGAAAAAAATGAAGCTTTATATAAAATGTGGTCTAATAAATCTGTTGCAGAAAGTTATGAACCAGGTTCTACTTTTAAAATTATCACTTCTAGTGTTGCTTTAGAAGAAGGAATTACCACTCCTGACAAAGAAGGTGATTTCTTTTGTTCTGGATCTCAAGTAGTTGAAGATAGAACAATTGATTGTTGGAGAAAGTATAACCCACATGGTTCTCAAACCTTAACAGATGCTTTAGAAAATTCATGTAACCCAGCATTTATCCAATTAGCACAAAGAATCGGTGCTTCTACTTTATATAAATATTATCAGGCTTTTGGATTATTTGAATCAACCAATTCTGGATTATATGGAGAACAAACTAGTATTTTCCATGATTTAGATGAAGTCGGTCCAGTTGAACTTGCTACATATGCATTTGGTCAAAGATTTCAAGTAACACCTCTTCAAATGATAACTGCTATTTCTTGTGTGGCAAATGATGGTGTTTTGATGAAACCAAATATTATTAAATCTATTACCAATACAGATACTGGTGCTGTGACTGAAACCCAACCTACAAAAGTAAGACAAGTTTTATCTAAATCAACATCTGAAAAAGTAAAATCTATGATGGAATCTGTTGTATTAGAAGGAACTGGTAAAAATGTTCAAGTTTCTGGATATTCTATTGGAGGAAAATCTGGAACTTCTGAACCTACAGAAGCAAATAAAGATGATGGTTATGTTTCATCATTTGTTGCTATCTCTCCTATTGAAGATACACAAGTTGTTATATTACTTACCTTATATGATCCTCAAAATGAACAATATGGATATCAAGGTGGTTCTGTCGCTGCTCCTGTTGTTTCACAAATGTTATCTGAAATATTACCATATTTAGGTGTACCATCAGATACAACAGAGGCTGATAATAGCTCTGAAAATTTGATTACCGTTCCTGATGTTAGAAATAAAACAATTACAGAAGCTAAAAAAGTACTTACTGATGCAGGATTTGATTGTGAAATTGTTTCTTCTGGAGATGAAAACTCAACATTAGTTTCAGACCAAAATCCAAAACCGGGTGCTAAGTTAGCTGCTAATTCTATTATCATGTTATATGGTGAAGGTGATACAGTTGCTACCTCTGTTGAGGTTCCTGATTTATCAAATATGAATTTATCACAAGCAATCAATGCTTTAAAAGCTAAAAACTTAAATATTAGTGTTACTGGTTCGGGTATTGTAACTACTCAAGATTATACGGCGGGTGAACTTGTACAAGAGGGAACCATTATCAGTGTAACTTTGAAACCAACTTTAACAGATGCCCATTAATCTTAAAATATGTTCTAATTTTTGGATATGCATTAATCTTAAAATATGTACTAATTTTAGGAGATGCAATTACCAAAAACGTGCGTTGAAATCTTTGATTTTGTTTACGCACGTTTTTTGTATTGTATAAGAAAATTTGGTTTTATCTCAGCCTTTTATAGATTTTCCTATATGTAACAATTTTAAGCTTTTTATTCCATTATCTCCTCCCTCCAATATTTTTCAAGTAGCTTATCTAATTTTTTTATTTTTTCACTTTTTTTAATTGCTTCTTCTGTATCTTCTCCCTTTAAATAACTTATCCATGCTTGTTTTAATGTCATCTCTTTACTATCTTTAAGCTTAAATTTTGGCAATTGTAAAATATGAATTTCTGGATAATTATCAATAATGTTTGTCATATTTTCTTCCCTTACCATCATTTTACTATGATATGCTAATCTTTTGTTCAAAACAAAATCTAATATATTAATGGTAGTTGTTTTTACAATTTCTCTATGTTCATCATATTCTAATTGATTTGCATGAATTTGTACATAGTATAACAACATCTTTACTAAAATATGTTCTCCATCAATTATTTGTATACCTACATTTATTTCCTCATTTTCAGCTGTTTTTATCCTTAAATCTGCAATGCCAAAATTTTCTTCTGCTGGTAAATGTCCTTTTAATTTTTCTAAGTATGGATTAATTTTCGCTTGTTTTATTTCTGCGTTTAACATCACCTCTATAAATTCTTTTAATATGTCTACATTTTCTTCTGTATTTAAAACTCTCCTTAGTACAAAATTACTTTTTGCAACAAATTTTCGATTCATATACATGTTTTTAGTGCACTAAAATAAAACCTCCTTTTATATATTTCTTCGAAATTCAGGATTTTTGAGTAATCATTTTGATGAATCATTTGTGGATTTTTGAATAATTATTTTGATTAATCTTTTTGACGAATTATGGATTTTTGAGTAATCATGGATTTTTATTAGATAAAAAATTCAAACTTTATAAAATATATAAGTAAGTTGATAAATAAATAGAAATTTCTATTGAATA